>NZ_JBEYCQ010000003.1:0-347934 GCF_040632905.1 Streptomyces sp. NPDC016469 | reverse complement strand
CGGCGCAGCGCGGCGGACGCGTTGCGGGAGGCGGCGGTACGCGCGGCGCGCTGGCGCGGCAGCGGCGTACCCTTTCCCGGGCTCGCCGAGCGGGCGCCGCGCCCGCTACGCGCTGCTCTCCGGCATGTGGGCCTTCTTCTTCGCGATCTTCGACTTCTCGGAGATCGCCCTGCTGCAAGCTCAGCCCACCGCCTTGCGGACGAGCGCGGTGATCCGCTCCTCCGCGGCGGCGGTCAGCTCGGTCAGGGCGTACGCGGCCGGCCACATCGCGCCGTCGTCCAGCGCGGCCTGATCGCTGAAGCCCAGCGTCGCGTACCTCGACTTGAACTTCTCCGCGCTCTGGAAGTGGCAGACGACCTTTCCGTCCCTGGCGTACGCCGGCATGCCGTACCAGAGCTTCGGCGCGAGTTCCGGAGCCGCCTCCCTGATGATCTTGTGGACGCGCTCCGCGAGGGCGCGGTCGGCATCCTGCATCTCGGCGATCTTCGCGAGGACGTCCTGTTCCGCCGCCGCCTCCTTCTCGGCCCGTGAGGCGCCGCGCCGTGAGGCCGCCTTCTTCTCCTCGCGCGCGTGGTCCTTCATCGCGGCCCGTTCCTCGGCGGTGAATCCGCTGTAGTTCTCGGTGGACTTCGAGGTCGGCATGGCAGGGGTTCCTTTCGTACGGGGAAGAGCGGAGCGGGCGTGCGGGGTCAGGCGCGGCCGGCGGGGGCGGTGGGCTCCCAGGCGAAGCCGTCCGGGTCGGTGAAGGCGCCGGCCGTGCTGCCGAGGACGATCCGGTGGGAGCCGGCCGCCTCGTCCGGGACGCCGAGGTCCTTGGCGAGGGCGCGACGCTTGTACAGGGCCAGCTTGACGGGGGAGGACTCACCCGGCAGGAACTCGGCGTACTTCCCGCCGAAACTCTTGCCGACGGCCAGACCCCGGTCCACGTAGAACTGCTTGGTGGCCTTCACGTCCTGCACGCCGAGCAGCAGGACGAACTCGTCGATCTCGCGGGTGGCGGGACCGGTGTCCTTCTTGGACGAGGTGGCGATCTTCCAGATCGTCCCGTCCGGGGCCTGTACGACGCCGCCGTACCCCCACAGCGACTTGGCGGCCGGCTTCAGCACGGTGGCGCCGGCGTCGACCGCGGCGGCGACGAAGCCGTCGACCGTGGCCGGCCCGGACACGGTGAGCGCCAGGGTGAAGCCACGGAATCCGGTGTCCTGGGCCTCGCGGGCCCGCAGCCGGATGTGCGTGTCCACACCGAAGGCGGCGTAGAAGCGGCGGGCCGCCTCGATATCGGCCACCTCAAGGGTGACGGAGGAGAGCGAGGTGGGGGGCTTGGTGTCAGTGGTGGTGTTCATGAACTTCACGTTAGGGGCCGGGCCGGTGCCTGGGCTTCTTGATTCCTGACCGCTCTCGCGACCCGCTGCGCCAGGCAGGCCGGCAGCCCTTCGATGCCGGGCGCCACCGCCGCGCCGACGGCCGTGTCCGCGGTGGTCGCCGCGTCCTCCGCGAGGCGGCGGAAGCGCTCCGGCGCCAGGCCGACCAGTTCGGTGAAGCGGGCGGTGAATATCCCCGGCGTAGCGCACCCGACCGCCGCGCCCACGGCGTCGACGCCGAGATCACCCCGAAGCAGCAGCGTCGCGCGGTCCACGCGACGCGCCGTCAGATAGGCGTACGGGGATTGCCCGTAGACGGTCCGGAACCGCCGGCTGAGGCAGCCGGGAGCCATGTCCGCCCCGCGCGCGAGCGCCAGCACGTCCAGCGGTGCGGCGTAGGTCCGGTCGATCAGGTCGCGTACGCGGCGCAGCCGCGCCACGTCGGTCGGGCGCCGTGCCTCGGTGCGCGCACGCGTCCCGGAGGTATCCGGTGTGGGTGAGATGTCCATGTCGAGCAGGCTAGGTATGCCCCGATGGCCCGTGCTTCTCGATTCCTGACGAGCCCGGCGGGGCGCGTCGTCAGACGGCCTGCCGCTTCCGGGTGGCGTAGGTGCGGGATTTGTTGCGGTTGCCGCACACCTTCATCGAGCACCAGCGGCGGCTGCGGTTCTTCGAGACGTCCCAGAACGCCCAGGCACAGGTGTGCTCCGCGCAGCGCTTGAGCCGGGCCGCGTCGCCTGTGGTGACCAGTTCGTTCCACGCGATGGCCAAAGCGGTCAGGGGCCGGCGCTCCGGGGGCAGTCCCGGGGCGGCGGTGAGCGTGCCTCCGGCGGTGACCAGCACCGGGTGCGCGGCGAGCACCCGCTCGGCGGCGGCGAGCAGCGCGGGGTCGGGGCTGTCGCCCACGTGCGCGCCCAGCTCCTCCCTGAGGCCCGCGCGCAGGGCGAGGTAGTCGGCGTGCACGTCCGCCCCGACCTCCACCGGGGCGTCGAGCAGACCGCGTCCCGCGAGCCAGACGGACAATCCGGCGGCGGTGGCGATCTCGTCGCTCGCCTCCTCCACGTCGACCGTGTTGGCGAAGGCTTCGACCAGGACGGCCGGGTCCGGCTGCTCCAGCATGAGCGTCACTCCCTCCACACCCCACCATTCTACCGGCTAACGGCTTTACCGGTTGCGCAGCATGGGCGGTGTGGGGCACAGTGCTCTCACCGGCTAACGCGTTAGCCGGTGAGATGGGTTGCCGAGACACGCAGGGGATGGACGGCCATGACCACAACAGCGCCCGAACAGACGGGCACCGCGACCACGCAGCACGACATCCGGACACGCTTCGGGCGCCGTAACACCGCCGTCCTGGTCGCCTTCACCGCCGCGACCAACCTCGCCGACGGTGTGATGAAGATGGCGCTGCCCCTGCTCGCCGCCCAGCTCACCGGCTCACCGGCGCAGGTCACCGCCGTCTCCCTGACCCTCACCCTGCCGTGGCTCCTCACCGCCCTGCACATCGGCGTCCTCGTGGACCGCTTCGACCGCCGCCGGCTGCTCTGGACGGCGAACGGCATGCGCGTGGCCGCGATGGCCTGGCTCACCGTCGCCGCCCTCACCGGTGGCGTCGCGCTCCCCGTTCTCTTCGCCGCCGGCGCGATCCTCGGCGTCGCCGACGTGGCGGCCTCGACCTCGGCATCCGCCCTGGTCCCGGCCGCGGTGCCGCTTGCCGGGCGCGAACGGGTCAACGCCTGGATGGTGGGCGCGGAGACCGTGGGGCAGGAATTCGCCGGCCCCTTCGTCGGCGGGCTGCTCCTGGCCGCCGGAACCGGCCTCGCCCTGGGTGTGACCGGCGCCTCCTACGCCCTCGCCGCCCTGTCCCTGCTCCTGCTCGTCGGCCGCTTCCGCCCCGCCGCGCCCGCCCCGGACACGGCACCCGCATCGGTCAACAGCCGCATCGCCGAGGGCGTGCGTTTCCTCTGGAACGACCGCCTGCTGCGCACCCTGTCCGTGGTCGTCGCCGTGCTCTCCGCCGTCTGGGGGGCCTGGCTGGCCCTCATGCCGCTCTACGCCCAGCGGGCCATGGGGCTCGGCTCCCGTGAGTACGGCATCCTGCTCAGCGCCCTCGGCGTCGGCGGCCTGACCGGGGCTCTGGCGGTGACCTGGGTCAACCGGGTCCTCGGCGCCCGCCGCGCGATGTTCGCCGACCTCATCGGAACCATCGCGATGGTGGCGCTGCCCGCCATCACCACGAGCCTCTGGGCGGTGGCGGCCGGCGCCTTCCTCGGCGGCATGGGCGGCACCCTCTGGTCGGTCAACGCCCGCACTCTCACGCAGCACAGGGTCCCGGACGAGATGCTCGGCCGCTACGGTGCGGCGTCCCGCCTCTTCAACTTCGGCGCCATGCCCCTGGGCGCGGCCGTGGTGGGCCTCGTGGCCGAACTGGGCGGCATGCGCCTAGCGTTCGGCCTCTTCGCCGCCGCGACCGCGGTCACGCCGGTGCTGTTCGTCCGGAACGTGCCCCGGATCGTCGCCCGCCCGGTCATCAGCCGCACGAGGACCGGGCGGCCGGCGGGGCGAGCCCGACGACGGTCCTGATGAAGGCCGACAGCTCCGAGGGCCGGTCACCGGTGCGCCACATCAGCGCGTAGTCGACGGGCCTCGCGTCATCGAAGGGCACGTAGGCGACGTCGGGCCGGACGCGGTACGTGCCGGCGGCGACGGTCGCCACGGTGGCCCCTTCCCGGCTCCGACCAGCGCCAGGATGCCCTGCCAGCCGCTCGCCGCCGGGCCGTGCCCGATCGGCAGGCCGCCCGGTGTGCGGGTGGGGAAGAACGACGCGCAGAACGCCTTCGACACCCCTGCGGCCGTTATCAGAGGCAGCTCGGCCAGCGCCTCCTGAGACACCGTGGCCCGCCGCGCCAGCGGGTGGCCCGAGGGAACGACCAGCGCACGGCGCTCGGAGAACAGCACCGGGCCGACGACGACATCGGGTTCTTCCACGGGCGGCTCGGCGACCACCAGATCGACCTGCTTGTTCCTCAGCGCGGCGATGGCGGCGTTGTACGTCACGTCCAGCAGCTCGACCGTGCACGCGGGGTGGTGCGCGGTGAAGGCGTCACCGGCCTTGATGAGGAGTTCCCCGCTCCACGGGGCGGTGAAGCCGACCCGCAGCGCGCCAAGCATGCCGGCATGGGCCGCCGTCGCGTCGGCAAAGGCACGCTGGATCTGCCGGTACGCGGGCAGCAGGTCCTCGCGGAGCTGCCGGCCGACCGGGGTGAGGGTGACACGGCGGCTCGAGCGTTCGAACAACGGGCCGCCGACGCGCCGTTCCAGCGCCTTGACCGTCTGGCTGACCCGACCGGGCGATACGCGCAACCGTTCCGCGGTCCGCGCGAAGTGCAGTTCGTCCGCCAGCGTCAGGAACGTCTCGATCTCGTACCGCTCCACCAAGCCCCCCGGCCCTTCCATCACCGCCGCGTCATCATCGTAGTTTCGCGGCAGGGCCGGGGTGTTCCGCCGCCCCGCGGCAGCTGTCTCATCGCGGAGCGGTCGCGTCCGAGGGCAGGAGGGTGCGGTGGTGGCGGTAGAGGCTGCCGGTACCGCCGAAGTCCTTGAGCACCGGGGCCCACACCGCCTCGATGTGGGCGACGGCCGGCTCCTCCGCGATCCACTCGGAAAAGCTGAGCACCTGGCCACCGTCCGCGGCGATGTGGAGGTGCGCGGCAATGGCGCCGGGGTAGGCCCGGTCGTCGCCCTCCGTCCGCTCTTCCCCCGCGAGCAGCCCGTCGAGCCAGGCGCGGGCGGCCTGCTCGTTCTCGGCGGGGAAGAACGCCGCCGGGAAGGACTCCGGGACGGGCGCCGGCTCCTCCACGGCGGTGCCACGGACCGTGCGGTAGTGCCGGAACACCCGGGAGACGGTGCCCGCTCCGTCCGGAGAGCCGGTGGCCGGAATCCGGTCTTCGGCGTCCCACTGGGCGTAGGTGAGGACGGAGTCGTCGTCACCGCTGGTGTACACGGTCAGGGAGAGCAGCCCGCGCGGCCACGGTGCGCGACGCGCGGCGGCGACGGCCTGCTCGGCGGTCCGCCGGGTATGGTCCGGTCCCAGCGTGGCGACGGTGGTGACGAGTACGGCCGCGCTGCGCGGATCGTCGAGAACGGCCCGTACGGGGTCGGCGGACACGTAGGGCATGGTGGCGGCTCCTGGGAGTCGGGGGGCGGGAGGGGCGGGAGGTGAGGGCCCCTCTCAGTCTCCGTCCGGCGTCCTCCGATTCCCAGGGCCGCCGTTTCAGGTCTTCGTCAGGAGTGTCAACTCCCCGCCAGGAGGCGGTCGGTGAGGTCGCGCAGCCGGCGGGCGGCACCCGGGTCGAAGTCGGGGGTGTCGACCGGAATGCGACGGCCTTCGACGTAGGCGCTGAGCGCTTCGGCGGGGGGTTTGTCGATGGCGTCGGTGATCGGTGGCAACGCTGCCTCGACGGGCTTCGCGTGCGCTTGCATCGACCGGATGTGAGCGAGTGTCGCGCGGTCGTACTCACCGGAGAAGCCGGTCGCCGTGACCCCGGGGTGGATCAGCACGTAACGGATCCCGGCCGGGCCGTGCTCCTCGGCGTAGGAGACGCCCAGGAGGTCGTTGAGCTTTCCACCGTGACCGAGCGCGGCCCCGCCGTGGTAGCCGCGGCTGAGCTGCAGATCGTCCCACTGGACGATGTCGAGCCCGGCGCCCGGACCGGCCACGTTGACGACGACCGGATGCCGTGCCCGGGAGAGCGGCCCGGCGAGGGCCTGGCCCAGCACGTGGCGGCTCAGATAGAAGAGCGCGAAGTTCTCCTCGTACCCCTCCGCGGTCTCCGTGCGCCGGAAACGGTAATGGCGGGCGCAGAACACCAGCGCGTCCACCGTCGGGAACGCGGCGCGGATCTCCTCGGCGGCACGTGAGGTCTCCTTCAGCAGGCTGAGGTCGGCCGTGACGAAGAAGGCCCGCCCGGCGGCGCCCGCCGCACCCGCGCCGTCGAGGAACCGGCGGCCCTTCTCGGGGTTCCGGCCGATGACGACCACCGTGTCGCCCCGCCCCAGGTACACCTCGGCCAGAGCCTTCCCGATGCCGTCGGTGCCACCGGCGATGACCAGAGTGCTCATTCGCCCTCTCCCAGCGTTCGAACGGATGCGGTGGGGACCTCCACGGACGGGGCCTCCGCGGGCGGGCTTCCGGCGGACGGGGCGCCTGCGGGCGCGGGGCGGCCCGGCAGCAGGGTCGCCGCACCCAGGACGAGGACGAGCACCACGGACACCGTCCAGTACGCGGCGTGGAATCCGCGGACCGGGTCCCCGTCGCCCGCGGTCTGCATCACGAGCGCCACGACGGCGATGCCGATCGACGCCCCGAGCTGGTTGAGCATGTAGAGCACCGAGCTCCCCTGCGGCACCAAGGGGGCGGGCAGGGTGCGGTAGAGGGAGGCGATCGTGGGGGCGCCGACCGCGCCGAGACCCACGCCGATGGTGAACGCGGCGACGGCCGGCCACACTTCGGACGTGTCCGCCCCAATACGGGTGAAGGCCAGCGCGCTCAGCAGCGCGAGAGCACCGCCCGCCCATACGAGGCTCCGCGAGCCGACCCGGTCCGAGAGCCGGCCGGTAACCGGCATGGACAGGGCCGACCCGATGCCGAGCGGGGCGAGCAGCAGGGCTGCCTCGAAGGTGCTCCGTCCCTGGACCTGCTGGTGGTAGAGGGGCAGGGCGAAGAGGCTGGCGAACGTGGCGAGGCCGACGAGCGAGCCGACCGTCACGCTGGCGGCGAAGCTGCCGCGCTTGAACAGGCTCAGGTCGATGAGAGGTGCGGCCGCATCCGTGCCGCGTCGTCGCAGGGCGTGGAACCCGTATCCGCCCAGCAGTACGAGGGACAGCGCCAGGGGCACCAGCACCGACGGGACGGCGAACGCGGCCTGTTCGGCGGCCTGTGAGAGCGCGAGGACACCGGCTGCCACCCCCGGTCCGATCAGGGCGAGGCCGAGGATGTCGAGCCTGCCGGCGGACGGCTTCCCGGCGGGGGAGTCCTTGGGCACGAACCTGAGGGCGAGGGCCAGGGCGACGAGGCCGATGGGGACGTTGACCAGGAACATCCAGCGCCAGCCGGTGCCCTGGAGGATGATGCCACCGACGACCGGCCCGAACACCGGGCCGCTGGACCCGACGATCCCCATCAGCCCCATGACGCGTCCGGCGCGTGCGGGCCCCGAGGCGCGGGCGAGCAGCGTGAGCATCAGCGGGTCGAGCAGACCGGCCCCCAGGCCCTGCACGACGCGGAAGACGATGAGGCTGGGTGCGTTCCAGGCGAGGCCGGAGGCGACCGAGCCGACGAGGAAGACGACGAGGCCGAGCAGCCACAGCCGGCGTCCACCGAACCGGTCGACCGCCCACGTGGTGACGGGGATCGAGACGGTGAGCGCGAGCAGATAGCTGGTGGACACCCAGCTGATGGTGGACAGCGAGGTATCGAAGTCCCGGGCGAGGGTGTCGGCCGCGACGGCGATCATCGAGCCGTCGAGTATTCCCATGATCCCGCCCAACAGGATCACGCCGATCAGCCGCCGCAGGGCGGGATCCAGACGTTCGTCCTGTGCATGCGCCATGACTGTCTCCGGTGAGATCGAGTGAGAATTGCACTGGCGGGTGCAGAGTAGGACACCCATGCGTTCGTTTTCAACGCGACGGGGCACTTGTTTACACTCGCTGGTGCATTTCTGCGAGCCGGTGGGTACGATGGCGGAGTGAGCGGAACGAGTACCCCCAAGGCCCCGTCGCGAGGCCGCATCGACAAGCGGCAGGCGATCCTGGGCGCCGCATTCACCGTCTTCGCCCAGCGGGGCTACGCCCGTGCCTGTATGGAGGAGATCGCCGAGGTCGCGGGTGTCGCCAAGCACACGGTCTACAACCACCTCGGTGACAAGCAGAACGTCTTCCGCAGCGCGATGGAGGCCGCGGCCGACGACGTGATGGCTCAGAACCTCGCCGTCGTGGAGCTGTTCACCGCCGAGGGCGGCGCGGGTGCCGAGGTGCCGGACGGCGCCGAGGCCGCCCGGCTCGAAGACCTGGCGCACCGCTTGCTGTTGCGATGTTGCAACGAGCAGTCCTGGGCGCTGCGGCGCCTGCTCTACGCGGAGATCGGCCAGTTCCCCGACCTGCTGGAGATCGTCTGGGGGCGTGGTGCGAGCCGGCTCAAGGAGGCGCTGGCCGACCGGCTGGCGCGGCTCGCCCTGTCCGGCCGGCTGAGGTCCTGCGATCCGGCGGAGGCGGCCGAGCACTTCCTCGCCCTGCTGACCGGTCCGATGGAGGCCCGGTCCGGGCTCGGCACGCGAGCCGTGCCGGAGGCGGAGATCCGGCAGGTGGCCCGCTCGGCGGTCGGAGTCTTCCTGGGAGCTTACGGGGTGTCAAATCCCGTGTCGGATTCATGAGTTGACACGTACTGGCAGGTTCGAGCGGTCGTACGCGAAGCGGTCGTGAACTTCCGTGAACGCTTCTTTAAGACCCTCGACACGTGCCATCGGATCCCGGGCCGCGCGGAGAACATCGTCTCCGTGCGCGCACCCGATCGGATCAAGGGAGACATCGTGCAGATTCTCGTGGTGGAGGACTCACACAACAGCGACGGCGAACTGACCCGGGCACTGGAACGCCACGGGTACGGCGTCGCCTCCGTCAGCAGCGGAACGGCGGCACTGGACGCACATCGTGGTGCGGACTTCGTCCTGCTCGACCTCGACCTGCCCGACATCGACGGCCTGGAAGTCTGCCGGCGCATCCGCGAGGACGCGGAGACCCCGGTCATCACGTTCACGGACAGCGGCAGCGAACTCGACCGCGTCCTGGCCCTGCGCACCGGCGCGGACGACTGCCTCGACAAACCCTACGAATTCCGCGAACTGGTGGCGCGCATCGAGGCCGTGACCAGGCGCAGGCATGCCCGGCCGGGATTAAAGGAGTCCCTGACGGTCCTCTCGATCGGAACGCTGCGCATCAATGCCGCGTCCCGCGAGGTCCTGTTGCGCGGAAGTCCCGTCGATCTCACCCGCAAGGAATTCGACCTGCTCTACTATCTCGCCCGGCACTCCGAGAGCGTGGTCAGCCGGCAACGGCTGATGACCGAGATCTGGGAGGACCCGATGCCGCATGTGCTCGGGCCCAGGGCGACCCGCACCGTCGACACCCATGTCAGCTCCCTGCGCAGCAAGTTGGGCCGGAGCAGCTGGATAAGGACCGTACGCGGTGTGGGGTTCAGGGTCGGACACGAGTGAATCCCGCGGTGGGCCGGCGGATTCCTTGACCCGTCGGCCCGCCACCACCCCTGCGCCGCCGGTTTTCCTTTTCCTGACAACGAATTGTCGAGATGTGATGAACCGGCTGACCGGGACGGAAAGCGGCGGAATCTAGAGTCGGCAGGGTTCGCGCACCGGTTCACCTCACAGACGGAGACCATCCGATGACGACGACCGATTCCGGGAATTCCCTCTCCTCCTGCCCTTACCACTCCTCCGCCTTCACCTCCGAACGCCTCGAACTCGATCCGGCCTACGCCAGGTTGCGGAGCGAGGAGCCCGTCACCCGGGTCACGATGCCGCACGGCGGGGACGCCTGGCTGGTGACCCGGTACGCGGACGTGCGCGCCGCGCTCTCCGACACCCGGCTGAGCAGGGCCGCCGCCGTCGGCAAGGACGTCCCCCGGTCCAGCCCGCTGATCCAGCAGGCCGACTCCCTCCTCAGCATGGACCCGCCTGAGCACACGCGCCTGCGCCGGCTCGCCGCGAAGGCGTTCACCGCACGTCAGGTGGCCGCCGTCCGGCCGCGGGTGGAGGCGATCATCGACTCCCTCGTGGACGCCCTGGAGGAGTCGGGTCCCCCCGCCGACCTGGCCACCGGGCTGGCCTGGCCCATGGGCATCACGGTCATCTGCGAGACCTTCGGCATACCGGAGGAGGACCGCGGCCGGTTCCGCGAGTGGACCGACGCCATGATGGCGCTCACGGTCGCCGATCCCGCAACCATCCAGGCAGCGCGGGACAGCCTCGACGGCTACCTGCGGGAGCTGATCGCGCGCCGGATCGCCGCGCCCGGCGACGACCTGCTCAGCCGTCTGGTCACCTCCCGCGAGGGCGGCGACCGGCTGACCGAGGGCGAACTCGGTGTGTTCGCCGTGGATCTGCTCACCGCCGGACACGAGACGACGGCCAACCAGACCGGCAACTTCCTCTACACCCTGCTGTCCCGGCCCCCGCTGTGGGAGTCCCTGGTCAAGGACCCGGCCCTGGTTCCCGCGGCGGTCGAGGAACTGCTGCGGTACACCCCCCTCGCCACCAGCGTGGCGCCGTTCTCGCGGATCGCCGTGGAGGACTTCGAGCTCGCCGGACAACTGGTGCGCGCCGGTGACGCGGTGGTCGCGCAGACCGACTCCGCCAACCGGGACGGGACCGTGTTCGAGAACCCGGAGGAGCTGGACTTCAACCGGGAGACCAACCCGCACGTGGCGTTCGGGCACGGGGCGCACCACTGCCCCGCGGCCCCGCTCGCCCGGCTCGAACTGCAGACGGTCATCGCGACCCTGGCTCGGCGGCTGCCGGGGCTGCGGCTCGCGGTGCCGGCCGACGAGGTGGAGTGGAACACCAACCGGGTGATGCGAGGTGTCACGCGCCTGCCCGTCGAGTGGTAGACCCGGAACGGCCGTGAGCGGCGCCCCCCGCCGGGGGGCGCCGCTCACGCAGGGGAGGAGGCCGGTTCAGCGGAAGGTTTCGGCGTTCTCCTCGGCCCACTGTGCGAAGGGGAGCGCCGGGCGGCCCAGCACGGCAGGCACGTCGTCGTACGTCCTCTGCGGCCGGCCGTCCCGCGCCGCCTGGTACGCGACGAGTGTGGCGGCGACCGGTTCGGGCACGAACGCGGTGAGCTCCTTCCGGTACTCCTCGGGCGTGATGAGCCGCACCAGGACGTCCCGGCCCGCTGCCGCGGCGACGAGCTCCGCCTGCCGCCGCGCCGAGAGGGACTGGGGGCCGGTGATACGCAGAGTGGCACCCCGGTGGGCCTCGTCCAGGAGCGCGCGCACCGCGACGGCGGCGATGTCCGACTCGTGGATCGGCTCGCTGTGGGCCTCGGGATAGGCGAGCCGCAGCGGGCGCCCCTCCCGTATGTCCTGCGCCCACTGGAGGGCATTGGTGGCGAACCCGCCGGCCCGGACGAACGTCCAGCCGATCCCCGAGGCCCGCAGCACGTCCTCGACGAGCCGGTGCTGCTGCGCGATCGGACTTGTGTCCGCCCCGTGGCCGTCGATGGCCAGGGAGGAGAGCAGCACGATGTGCCCGACCCCGGCCGCCGCCGCGGCCTCGGTCAGACGGGCGGCGCCGGCCGGCTGGGCGTACAGGAAGATCTTCCGCACGCCGTGGAGGACCTCGTGCAGGCGCTGCGGTGAGGCCAGGTCGAGCCGCACCCGCTCCACCTCGTCGGGCAGTGCCGTCAGGGACGCCGGGTCGGCGCTCGCGGCCCGCACCTTCTCGCCGGCGGCGAGCAGTTCGCGTACGACGGCGGCGCCGACCCGGCCGCGTGCTCCGGTCACCAGGATGGTCATGTGTCGCTCCTGTCGGGGGTGATGCCGTGGTGGTAGTGGAAGCGGCGGAAGCCGATGGGGCGTACGCCGGGGGTGGCACCGGTGGCCCGGAGGGTGGCCGCGCGGGCCGCGCCCTCCAGGAAGGCCAGGTGCGCCTCGTCGCTGGTCCACTCCGCGTAGTTGAGGACCCGGCTGCCGTCCGTGCTCGCGTGGAAGTGGGCGCTGAGCATGCCTTCGCGCTGCTCCGCCGGCGCGTCGGTGACGGCCCGCGCCACGGACTCGATGATCCGGTCCTGTGCGTCGGCTCCGTCTACGTCGAAGGTGGCGACGACGACGGCTCCGGGGGGTGTCCCGGTACCGTCCAGGACGACGCTGCTGTGCAGCCGGTAGGAGACGGCCGCGGCCGCCGCAGGACCCCGAAGCGTCCGGACGAGGTCCTGGTGGGCGGTGGACCGTGCGGCCTGGACGTAGGTGAGGACCGTGTCGCCGGCCGTATCCAGATAGGCGTGGAACGAGAGCAGGCCGTCGGGCCACACGGCTGCGGCCCACCGGTCGGACACCTCGTCCAGCAGGGCGCGGGCGGCGTCACGTCCGGGGGCGTGCCAGTGGGTGATGTGGACCGAGGTGGCGTCCGGGCGCGTGATGTCGGGGCCGCGCCGGGCGGCGGCCCGGGGGTCAGCGCCCATGGGGCTGCTCGCGGACGGTGGCGGCGAGCGGGAGCGATGGCGCGGAGCAGGTCATGCGGGTTCCTTCCGTGAGGGCGGACCGGGACGTCCGTCGCGGAGTCCTGGGAGGGCGGCTGCCAGGCCCGCGGCCGACACGACGGCCAGCACGGCGAGGGCCGGGCGCCGGTCGTCGAAGGCGGTCAGGAGCCAGGCGGTGAGCGGGAGCAGCAGGACCGCGCCGAGTTGCACGGCCATCTGGTAGAGCGGGATCGCCGTGGCGCGACGCGATGGCGGCACGGACCCGGCGGCCCGCATGTTGAGCGCGGCGAAGGAGAGCACGAACCCCGCGCCGACGAGGAGCAGCACGGGCAGCGTGCGGGTGAGGTACGCGTCCGAAGGGGGCCGCCACACGGCGAGCAGGTATCCCAGCAGGGGCGCCGCGGCCCCCAGCGCGATGAGCCGACCCGTTCCGTGGCGACGGACCAGGGAGCCGGCGAACGGCACGGACACGGCGAGCGGCACGGAGGCGGGCAACAGCGCCAGCGCGCCCGTCCACGGCGACAGACCGAGCTGACCCTGCATCTGGAAGGTGAGCAGGAACAGCAGCCCGTGGTAGGTGCCGTTCAGAGTGGCCGCCCCCAGACCGGTGCGCAGCAGTACGCGGTCGCGCTCCGAGGGCCCCGGTGCGGGGGGCCCGCCGTGGTCGGCGGCCGAAGCCGGCGGCCGGGCGGTCACCTCGTGCGGGACGAGCCGCAGCCCCCACAGCAGGAGGACGAGGGCGACGGGAGCCGGCAGGAGGAAGATCCAGCGCCAGCCCGCCTCCAGGAGCGCTCCGGACACGAGGAGCCCGGCGGTGAACCCCACGGCCCCGAAGGCGGAATACACCGAGACGGCACGGCGCCGCTCCGGCCCCTCGGGGTAGGCCGTGCCGATGATGGCGAGGCCCATCGGCGCCGTGAGGGCGGCGCACGCACCCTTGACCACCCGGGTCGCGATGAGCAGGGCGGGCCCGTCCGCCAGCCCGCCCGCGACCGACGCGAGTGCGAAGCCGAGCATCGCGGCGAAGTAGACGCGCCTTCTGCCGAACCGGGCGGCGAGCCGCGGCCCGCTGGTCAGCAGGGCCGCGAACCCGAGGGCGAAGCCGCTCATGAGCCACTGCACGGTCAGCGGTGACAGACCCAGGTCGTTCCCGATGACCGGCAGGGCGACCAGGACGAGCGACACCTCCGTCGCGTCCAGGACCATGTTGCCGGAGAGGACGAGGAGCAGAGCCCACGCGTGCCCGGCGGAAGCACGTTCGGTCGTGGTCACGGCAGGAGGCGCGGCAGCTGTTCGGTGACCAGCTCCAGGTTCTCGGCCACCAGGTCGTCCGGCATGCCGGCGATGCTCGCCCAGAAGATGAGGTGCTTCACGGGCAGGCCCGCCGTCAGCTCCTTGATGCGGACGGCGGCGTCCTCGGGGGTGAGGATGTCGAGCAGTCCGCGCCGGTCCTCGGCGTCCGGGTCGCGCAGTTCCTCGAGGGTCAGTGGCGGCGGGCCTTCGAAAGCGGTTCCCTGGAGGGCCCCTTGGCGGTAGGAGTTCACCTGGTGGACCAGGTGGGGGCCGATGCGGTGCCAGGCGGCCTCCGGGTCCCGGGAGAGCAGGAGGGGGAGCAGATCGCTCACGCGAGCGGTCTCCGGGTCGTGACCGCCTTCGACCAGTCCCTCGCGGTACTGCCCGAAGCGTTCACGGGAGATGTGCAGCAGTCCGACGCCCAGCCGCCCGGCCAGCCGGGCGCCCCGCGGCCCGTAGAAGCCGCCCCACACCGGCGGCGGGTCCTGGATCGGCAGGGGAGTGATCTCCCGCTCGCGCCAGAGCCGGAGGATCTCCCTCATGCGTTCCTCGGTCCGTGCGAAGCGATGACCGAAGTCGGCGTCGAAGAGCGAGTACTCGGGGACGCGGTAGCCGGCCCCGAGGCCGAGTTCGAGCCGCCCGCCGCTGAGCAGGTCCACGATCGCGGCCTGTTCGGCGATGTCGACGGGGTGGTGCAGCGCCGGCAGGACGACAGAGGTGCCGATGCGCGCGCGGCGGGTGCGTGCGGCGACGGCCGCCGCGAAGGTGAGCGGCTGGGGCAGGTAGCCGTCCTCGAAGCGGTGGTGTTCGGTGAACCACAGACCGCCCGCGCCCCGGCGGTCCGCTTCCTCGCAGAACTCCAGGGTCCGCGCGTAGTGGTCTGCCCAGGGCCGGTGCCACTGGTCGGGGTTGCGCAGGTCGAAGAGGAGTCCGACGTCCATGAGAGATGCCTTTCGAAAGGGGGACGGCCGGTACGGCCTAGCCGAGGAGGGTGCCGCCGGTGGCGTCGACGAAGGAGCCGGTGATCCAGCGGGCCTCGTCGGTGGCGAGGAAGGTGACGACGTCGGCGACGTCCCCGGCCTCTCCCACGCGCTGGAAGGCGGACAGCTTGGCCATCTCCGCCACGGCCTCCGGGATGCCGAAGACGGGACTCCCGTTGTCGGTGATCCCGGGCGCCACGCTGTTGATGGTGATGCCGCGGGGGGCGAGCTGCCGCGCCAGGTGGAGGGTGAGCTGCTCGATGGCTCCCTTGGTCATGGCGTACGCCACCTGCTCGGGGTTGGCGACCCGGGTCAGGCCCGAGGAGATGTTGACGATCCTGCCCCCCTCGGGAATCGACGGCAGGGCCCGCTGCACCAGGAAGTACGGCGCCTTGGCGTTGACGGCGAAGAAGCGGTCGAACTGCTCCGGGGTGACGTCCTCGGGGGCGACGCCGTTCTGGGTGGTCTCACCCGCGTTGTTGACGAGGATGTCGAGGGCGGTCTCGCCGGTCCGCTCCTTCAGCCCGCGTTCCAGGCCGAGGAAGAGTTCGTGGACGTCGCCGGGGACGCCGAGTTCGGCGCGGACGGTGAAGCCGCGGCCGCCCTCTCCCTCGATGGCCGCCAGGGTCGCGTCGGCCGACTTCCGGTCGTGCGCGTAGTGGACGGCGACGAGGGCGCCCTCGCGGGCCAGCCGGATCGCGATGGCGCGTCCGATGCCCCGGCTCGACCCGGTGACGAGTGCGGTCTTTCCTTCGAGCCTGTCGCTCATGTGGTCAGCTCCCTGTGGATGCGGGCGGTCGGGGGGTGTCGAGCCCGGTGACGACCCGGGCGAGATGGCGGCGTACGGTGCCCAGGCGCAGGAGTCCGGCGACGACCTCACGCACGCCGTCCACCTCGGGGCCGCCGAGCAGCAGCCGCGCCTGGGCCCGGATTCCGGTGAGGGCGCGGGCGGTCACCGGGTGCCGTTCGCGGTGGTACGCGTCGAGCTCGTCGTCGTCGGCGCGGCCGGTGACGCGGGCAGCTAGGCGGGGCCCGAGGGCGGCGGCGTCCTGGAGGCCCAGGTTGAGCGCCTGGCCGCCCACCGGCATCTGGACGTGGGCGGCGTCACCGGCGAGCAGGACCCGGCCGCGCCGGTAGGCGGTGACCTGCCGGCTCGTGTTGTCGAACGCGTTCAGCCACAACGGTGTGCCGTGGCCGATGTCCTCGCCGGTCACCTCGGCCCAGGCGGTGGTGACCTCCGCGAAGGACGGCGGACCGGTGCGCCGGGCCGGTGGCGCGCCGAAGAGGTGGACCATCACCCGGGTGGAGCCGTCGGGCCAGCGGTGCGCCGTGGCCAGCCCCTGCGGGTGCCGTTCGAAGCGGCGGTCGGGTACGTCGATGCCGGCCACGTCGGCACGCAGCATCTCCAGCGTCCCGTCCTCGCCGGCGAGTTCGAAGCCGCCGAGCCGCCGTACCGTGCTGTGCTCGCCGTCGCAGCCGACGACGAACGCGGCCGTGGTGCGGTGTGTGGTGCCGTCGGTGCCGGTGTGGGCGACCTCCACGCGGTGGGGACGGACCGTGAGCCCCGTGACCCGGTGTCCGCGCCGCACGTGGGCCCCGAGGCCGGTGGCCCAGAGCTGCAGGACGGCCTCCAGCCGGGTCTGGGGGCACTTCCACTGTCCGGCGTGCGGGTGGCCGGGCTCCGCTTCGGCGAGATCGAGGCGGAGCCCGCCGAAATGGCCGGGCCCGCCGTCCGGCAGGGCGCCCAGGCGCCGGAGCACGCCGCGGTCCTCCAGGATCTCCAGGGTGCGGCTGTGCAGGGTGGACGCCCGGGACTCCGTGGCGGGTTCGACGAGCTGCTCCAGGACGGTCACCCGGGCACCGCCCAGGCGCAGTTCTCCGGCGAGGAGGAGTCCGACGGGCCCGGCGCCGACGACGACCACGTCGGACGCCGGGACCTCGGCCGCCGGCCCGGTCAACGCCGGGCTTCCGCGTACTGCTTGGCGTGGCCCAGCGTGGCGCGGCTGTTGCCGCCGAGGGCGTCGCGGATGTAGGCGCGGGCCTCCGGGACACCCGCGTCCTCGCCGAGGATCTCGGTGATCCTCTCCGCGTTCAGGACGACGGTGTGCTGGGAGGTGGCGGTGGTGACTCCGTCGGCGTCCTCGTCGAGCTGCCAGTAGCCGGTGTGCAGGGTGAGCAGTCCGGGCAGCGTCGTCTGTTTGTACGCGATCCGGCGGTACGGGAAGCAGACCCGGACGGACTCGGTGGTGTGGGTCGACCCGTCCTTGGTGCGGGTGTCGAGCCGCAGGATCTGGAGGCCGGGGGTCTCCTCCGTCAGCCGGACCCCGGCGACGTGCGGAAGCCGCTCGGACCAGAGCGTGGCCTCGTTGAGGAAGTCGTACACGTCCTTGGCGGAGCCCTCGACGCGCACGGAGTCCTCGAACGAGAGGGACAGTTCGGCGTCGGTGGTACCCAGTTCGAGGTTGGTCTTGAGCCCGGGCAGCTCGGCGCGGCTGTTGCGGTCGACGGCCTGGTCGATCCAGACCAGCTTCTCCGGGTCGTCGTCCACGGCCCGGTACTCGTGGAGGAGGCGGACGCGGGTCTCGCCCTCGGCGAGCGGCTCGATGATCCACGTCCCGGTCATCTCGGCGACGGGGTGGGCGGGGATCTCCTGCCAGAAGCGGATCCGCAGGCCCTCGGGGTCGAGGACCCGGATGGAGGTCCAGCTCTTGGCCTCGCCGTTGGCGGTGGCCCAGATCCGTATGCGCTCCTGGTCGCCGTCAACCTCCAGCTGCTCGACGTGGACGGAGGGCGGGAAGAGGCGTGGCCAGTTCTCGACCTCGGCGAGCAGCCGGTAGACCTCGGAGGCGGCGGCCCGGACAGTGATTTCGTGCTCGACCTCGCGGGTCGTCATGGTGAAGTCTCCTGTGCGTGAATGGTGTGATGGGGCGTCAGAAGTTGCCGAGGCCGCCGCAGACGTTGAGGGCCTGCGCGGTGATGGAGGCGGCTGTGTCGGACACCAGATAGCCGACGAGGCCGGCGACCTCCTCGGGGGTGGAGTAGCGTCCGAGCGGGATCTTGGCGTTGAACCTCTCCAGGACCGCGTCCTCGGTGGTGTCGTAGGCGGCGGCGTAGCCCTCGCGTACGCGCTGGGCCATCGGCGTCTCCACATACCCGGGGCAGACGGCGTTGACGGTGATCCCGGTCGGGGCCAGTTCGTTGCCGAGCGCCTTGGTGAAGCCGACCACCCCGTGCTTGGAGGCCGAGTAGGGGGCGCCGAGGACGACACCCTGCTTGCCGGCGGTGGAGGCGATGTTGATGATCCGGCCCCGGTCCTTCTGCCGCAGGCCACCTGTGTTCAGGACTTCCCGGGTGACGCGGAAGACGCTGGTGAGGTTGGTGTCGATGACGTCGTCCCAGAGGTCGTCGGCGATGTCCGCGGTCACCCCTCCGCCGCTGCGGCCGGCGTTGTTGACGAGGACGTCGACCGTGCCGTAGCGGCCCACGGCGGCGCCGACGAACGTGCGCACGTCGTCGGCGGACCGGACGTCAAGGGGGGTGCCGTCGACGTCCAGCCCCTCCGCCCGCAGTTCCTTGACCGTGGCGGCGACGTTGTCGCCGTTACGGGCTCCGATGAAGACCCGGTGGCCCTGGCCGGCGAGCAGCCGGGCGACGGCGAGGCCGATGCCGCTGGTGGCGCCGGTGACGAGGGCCACGGGGCCCGTGTGCTGGCTCATGAGGTCTCCTCAGACGGTCCGGGTCGCGGTCAGCTGCGCGTTGACCACGTCGATCAGCGCGCGGGGGGTGTCGGCGTCGGTCAGGGTGTCGTCGTCCAGCGCGATGCCGTACTCCCGCTCGATCCGGCCGCCCGTCTCCAGCAGGGCGAGCGACTCGTAACCGAGGGCGTCGAAGGTGGTGTCGAGGATGTCGGCGTCGAGATCGACCCCCTCCTCGGCGCCGGCGGCCTCCCGGAGGATGCGGCGCAGGTCGTCCAGGACGAAGACGGTGTGGGTGCCGGGCACGGACATGGCGAAGCCTTTCGTGGCGTGGAGGCGTTACGGACGGTGGCGCGGCGCGCGCCGGTGGTCGGGCGTGGGAGTCGCGGTGTACGGGCGCGCGTCACCCCGGTTCGCCGGCGCGGCGCACGACGAGCGCGGAGTTGAAGCCGCCCTGTCCACGGGCCAGGACCAGTGCGGTGCGCAGCGCGGCGGGGCGGGGGGCGGGCCCGACGAGATCGATCTCGTACCCCTCGGCGAGGGTGGAGCCGACGGTCGGCGGGATGACACCGTCCCGCAGGGAGAGCAGGGCGGTGGCGACGTCGAGCGGCGCCGCCCCGGAGTACAGGCGGCCGGTCATCGTCTTGGGGGCGGTGACCGGCACACCGCGCGGCCCGAAGACCTTGGTGAGTGCCTCGGCCTCCGCCCGGTCGAGTTCCGGCACCGCGGCGGCGTCGGCGAACACGACGTCGATGTCGGCCGGCTCGCTTCCGGCGTCGGCCAGGGCCAGTTCGATCGCACGCTGGAGTCCGGGGGCCCGTCCGCTGCCGGGCCGCGGGTCCATCGTGGCGGCGTGGCCGGTGATCTCTCCGTACACCCGGGGGGCGTCCCGGCGGCGGGCGTGCTCGGCGTCCTCCACGACGAGGATGGCGCCCCCCTCTCCGGGCACGTGTCCGGAGGCTTCGCTGTCGAAGGGGAGGTAGGCGCGCTCGGGGTCGTCGGAGGTGGTGAGCCGGCCGCCGGCGATCTGCGCGACCCATCCCCAGGAGCACAGGGAGGCGTCCACAGCGCCTGCGATGAGGACGGGGGTCCCCTTGCGGACCTGGCGCCGGGCCTGGGCGAGGGCGTCGAGGCCGCCGGCCTGGTCGCTGACGACGACGCTGCTCGGCCCCCGGGCACCGGTGCGGATGGAGATCTGCCCGCTGTTGACCGCGTAGAACCAGGCGAACGACTGGTAGGCGGAGACGTAGGTGCCGCCCTTGCTCCACAGGGCCTTGAGCTCGTTCTGGCCGAATTCGAAGCCGCCCGAGTGACCGGCGGTGATCACGCCGACGTCGTAGTCGGGCAGATCGCCGGGGGTGACGTCCGCGTCCGCCAGGGCCCAGTCGGCCCCGACGAGGGAGATCCGCGTCATCCGGTCGGTCTGCGGCAGGAGCCGTCCCGGCAGCAGTTCGGCCGCTTCGAAGCCGCTGATCTCACCAGCCAGCCGGGAGGGGTAGGGCGTGGGGTCGAACCTGGTCAGCGGGGCGATGGCCCGCCGCCCCGCGAGGGTGGCCCGCCAGTAGGTCTCCAGGCCCAGTCCGTTGGGGGCGGCGACGCCGATTCCGGTGATGACCGTCCGGGCGCTCATCGGGTCCTCCGATCGGGGCGGGCGAGGACGACCGCGCTCTGGAAGCCGCCGAAGCCGCTGCCGACGGACAGCACCGCGTCGGTCCGCCGGTCGCGGGCGGTCAGGGGCACGTAGTCGAGGTCGCATTCGGGGTCGGGGTTGTGGAGGTTGGCCGTGGGCGGGACGACGTGGTGCTCCATCGCGAGCACGGACGCGGCGACCTCGATCGATCCGATGGCACCGAGCGAGTGGCCGACCATGGACTTGATGGAGGAGACGGGGGTCCGGTAGGCGTGCTCGCCGAGGCTCCGCTTGAACGCCGCGGTCTCGTGGCGGTCGTTCTGCTTCGTACCGGAACCGTGGGCGTTGATGTAGTCGATGTCCTCGGCGGCCAGCCGTGCCTCGTCCAGGGCCACCCGGATCGCCTCGGCCATCTCCTTGCCGTCGGGCCGCAGCCCGGTCATGTGGAAGGCGTTGGACCGGGTGGCGTAACCGGCCACCTCGGCATAGATGTGGGCTCCTCGCCGCCGTGCGCCGGTGAGCTCCTCCAGGACGAAGACGGCGGCGCCCTCACCGAGGACGAAACCGTTGCGGCTGGAGTCGAAGGGACGGGAGGCGTGTCCGGGGTCGTCGTTGCGGGGGGTGGTGGCCTTGATGGCATCGAAGCAGGCCACCGTGATGGGGGAGATGGGCGCGTCGGTCGCCCCGGCCACCATCACGTCGGCGAGACCGTCCCTGATGACCCCGGCGGCGTGGCCGACGGCGTCCAGCCCGGAGGTGCATCCGGTGGAGACGACCGTGCCCGGGCCCTCGGCGCCGACGGCCCAGGCGACCTCCGTGGCGAACGAGCTCGGGACCAGGAAGTTGTAGAGGTGCGGCACGGCGTAGCGGTGGTCGACCAGGTCGAGCCTGCCGCCGTCGCTGACCGTGCGGTACTCCTGGTCGAGTCCGGTGGTGGCGCCGACGGCGCTGCCGATGGTGACCCCGGTGCGCACGGGGTCCAGAGCCGTGAAGTCGAGCCCGCTGTCGTGGACGGCTTCGCGGGCGGTGACGACGGCGAACTGGGCGGCCCGGTCCATCCGCCTGATCTCCTGCGGGCCGAGGCCGGCGAGCTCGGGGTCGAAGTCGACCTCCGCGGCGACCTGGGAGCGGAACGGCGAGGGGTCGAAGAGGGAGATCCGTCGCGTCGCGGTCCGGCCGTCGGAGATCAGCCGCCAGAAGTCCTTGGTGCCGAGGGCGCCGGGAGCGGTGACGCCCACCCCGGTGATGACGACACGGCGTTCCCGTCCGGGCGGGGTGGCGGTCACGAGGCGCTCCAATGGTAGAAGCGCTGGGCCAGCGCATCGGCCGGCGAGCGCCAGGTGGCGGGGTCGTAGGCCGCGATGTGGGGCTTGAGGTCGTCGCTGATGCCGATGAACCGGCTGTCCGACTTGGCGGCCTCGATGCGCTCGCCGCCGTCCTCGCCGTCGAAGTCCTGCAGGTGGAAGTAGAGCCCGCGGTACGCGAACAGCTGGCGGCGGCGGGTGCCCATCCGGTGGGGCATGTCTGTGGTGTCGAACTCGCCGAACAGACGGGCGACTTCGTCGGCGCTTCCGATCTCCATCCGGGCGACGATGAGGTTGCTGTGCATGGTGGCCTCTCTGAGAGCGGTCGGGGTCAGGCCGGGCCGAACCAGCGGTCCAGCGCGGTGGGCAGGTCGTGGTGGCTGCCGGGGGCGGCCCAGGCGACGTAGCCGTCCGGGCGGAGCAGGACCGCGGTGGTGCCGGCGAGGCCGGCGGGCACGGAGCCGTGCGGGGCGCCGGTGACCACGTCGATCCGGTCCCGCCAGCGGGCGGCCCTGCGGCGCGGCCAGGGGTTGTCCGTGAGGTCGAGCAACACCCCCCGGCCGGAGCGGAGCAGGGCGGTGGAGCTGGTCCGGCCGGCCCGGGTGGTCAGTTCCAGATGGGGCAGGCGGGCGCCGAGCAACGGGTGGGAGCCCGTGCCGACGTCGTACCGGATGTCGGTCCCGCTGACCTTGGCGGCGAGATGGCGGGCCACCTCGTCGTACGGAAGGAGCTCGGACAGAACGTCCCGCAGCGGCTGCACGTCGTCGCCGCCGAGGATGAGGAGGCTCTGTGCGCGGGTGTTGGCCAGGAGCTGCCGCCCCACCCGGTGACGTTCGGAGTGGTAGGTGTCGAGCAGGGTGGCGGGGGCCGTCCCGCGCAGGACGGCGGCGAGCTTCCAGCCGAGGTTGAACGAGTCCTGGATGGAGGTGTTCATGCCCTGTCCGCCGGCCGGCAGGTGGATGTGGGCGGCGTCCCCGGTCAGCAGGACGCGGCCCCGCCGGTACTCGGACGCCTGACGGGTGGCGTCGGTGAACGCGGACACCCACACGGCCTCGGCCCCCGAGATGTCGCCGCCCGTGAGCCGCTTCCACACGTCGGCGACCTCGTGGAAGGAGGGCGGCCCGGTGCGCCGCCCCGGCAGGGCGCCGTGTTCGCCGACGATGACGCGGTGCAGGCCGTCGCCGAGCGGGGCGGCCATGACCATCCCGCCGGCGAGGCTCTGCCCGGTCGCCCGGGGGTCCACGTCCACGCCCCTGATGTCGGCGAGGAGCAGTTCCGTGGTGGCCTCGGTGCCGGGGAAGTCGAAACCGGCTGCTTTGCGGACCGCGCTGCGTCCACCGTCCGCCGCGACGAGATAGCGGGCGGAGAGCGTGGTTTCCCGGTCGCCCGCCCTGACGCGTACGGAGACCGCTTCGCCGGTGTCCTGGAGCGACAGGAACTCATGGCCGCGCCTGATATCGGCGCCCAGTTCCCGCGCCCAGCCCTCCAACACCGTCTCGGTGACGGACTGGGGGATGCCGCGGGCGGCGGGATGCGCGCCGCCGAGGACGGCCAGGTCCAGCGGGATGCCGCCGAAGTGGCCCCGGGTGCTGGTGTCCAGTCCGCCGAACCGGGACAACAGGCCGCGTTGGTCGAGACTTTCCGTCGTACGGATGGTGAAACCCAGTCCCCGCGATTCCCCGGTACGCCGGGAAAGGCGTTCGACCACGATGACATCGATTCCGGCCAGACGTAATTCACCGGCGAGTACGAGTCCTGCCGGTCCCGCTCCGACAATGATGACCGAAGCATCCATGGAGTCTCCCGACTGAGGGTCCGTTCGATTCCTGCTGACGTGAAACATCCTCGGCCGCCGCACTTTTTGTTTTCAAGGCGGAAACGTCAAGGTCCTGCGCAAAGAGATGTCAAGCGATCGTCAAGTCGCCGGGGCGGATGTCTGACATTCCCGCGGCGGGAAAAGGCCCGGCGCCGGGTCGACTGCGCGGCCGGCGCCAAGGAAATGTCAGGGGAAGTACAAATCCCTGTTGAGGAAGGCGCAGGACGCCCCCTCGGACCGCTTCCTGTGACCCCGCTCACAGTCAGGTGCGTGGCCGGGTGTCTAGCCTGAGGCCCGCAACTTCGGTGCTGCGCCCGCACCATGGAACGGGGGAATTGATGCGCGTCCTGGTCGTTGATTCCGACAGGTCGAACGGAAACACGTTGAGCACCCAGCTGAAGCGTCACGGGTACGACGTGGAGATCTGCACGACGGGCACCGAAGCTCTGGAAGAGCACAAGAATTTCGACCTCTTTCTGATCGATCTCCTCCTGCCCGACATCGATGGCCTGGAGGTCTGCCGGGCCGTCCGGGCGAACAGTGATATTCCCGTCATCGCTTTCACGGATGCCGGGATGAAACTCGACCGGATCCTGTGCCTGCAGGCGGGCTGCGACGACTGCATGGCGAAGCCGTACGGGTTCCGTGAGCTCCTCGCCCGCATCGATGCCGTACTCCGGCGGTCCCGCCCGGTGACGGCACGGAGTACGCGGGCGGCGGCGATCGCGCACGGTTCGCTGTGCATCGATCCGGAGACGCGGGAGGTGCGGCTCAACGGCCGGCTGATCGGCCTCACCCTCAAGGAGTTCGACCTGCTCCACCGGCTCGCCTCGGAGCCGCACACCGTGCACTCCAGGGCCTCGCTGATGGCCGCGGTGTGGGGGTTCCCGGGACGTCATGTCCCCGGCGGCCGGGCCAGCCGCACGATCGACACCCACGTGAGCGCGGTCCGCTCCAAGCTCGGCTCACCCGACTGGATCATCACCGTCCGCGGTGTCGGCTTCAGGATGGGCCGTGTCTGAGCGGGTACCGCTGACGACCCGTCGGCACATCGATCTGCAACGCCTCGCCGGCTTCGTCTGTCCGGGGCACTGACCCCACCTCCCGCACGACGCACGGGCACGCGTGTCCCCACGCAGGCCCGCGACGCCCGTGCCCACAAGCCGGTTCAGCCGTACACGGACCGGCGCGCGGGGCCTTCGCGCCCGCATTCCCGACGCCCGGTCCGGCCTCCCGCCACCCGTACGGGGCCGGCCCGGTCTCCTCATTCCCGCTCTCGCTCACCCGGAGTCGTACCTTCATGTCCAGACGTCCCACGCCCTCGCGCCTCTTCGCGAGCTCCCCGACGGCCGCCCTGGCCGCCGCGCTCGTCCTCCCGCTCACCGCGACGGCCTGCTCCGGAGCATCCGGGGCCCCCGGCAAGGCGGCCTCCACGCCACGGTCCGGCGGCCACCTCAGGTTCGCGATGGCGGCCGACCCCGGCTGCGTCGACCCGCACCAGGCCACGACCACCGACGCCCTGTACGGGGCCCGCGCCTTCGTGGACTCGCTCACCGACCAGAACCCGAGGACCGGCCAGATCGTGCCGTGGATCGCACGCTCGTGGCAGGTCTCGTCCGACGCCTCGCGGTTCACCTTCAGCCTGCGCACGGACGCCACATTCGCCGACGGCACTCCGCTCGACGCCAAGGCGGTCAAAGCCAACCTGGACGCCGTTGCCGCCCTGGGCGCCAAGTCGATGCTGGGCGCCGGCTACCTCCAGGGCTACCGCAGCACCGAGGTCGTCGACCGGTACACGGCCAAGGTGACCTTCAAGGGGCCCAACGAGCAGTTCCTGCAAGCGACTTCGACAGCGACGCTGGGGCTCCTCGCCCCCGCGAGCCTGAAACTCCCCGCAGACCGGCGCTGCACCGCCGAACTGATCGGCTCCGGGCCGTTCACCCTCGACGGCTACACCCCGAACACCTCGGTGGAACTGACCAGGCGCGACGGCTACCAGTGGGGCTCGCCGCTCTGGAAGCACTCCGGAGCCGCCTATCTGGACAAGCTCTCCTTCAGAGTCGTCCCCGAGGCCGGAGTACGCAGCGGGAGCCTGAACTCCGGGCAGGTCGAGGCGATCGCCGGCGTCGCGCCGCAGGACCAGGAGACCCTCGCGGGGCGAGGGCTGAGCATCCTCGACCGGCCCAACCCCGGTGTCCCCGTCGCGCTCAGCGTCAACACCGCACGGCCGCTGACGAAGGACCCGGCCGTGCGGCGCGCCCTCCAGTCGGCCGTGGACCGGGACGAGGTCGTGAAGACCGTCCTCAGCCCCAGCTACCTCCCCGCGACCAGCGCGCTGTCCAGCAGCACGGGCGGGTACGCCGACAACAGCGCGCTGCTCGCCCACGATCCGGAGAGGACCAGACAGACGCTGAACGCGGCCGGCTGGGTACCCGGCCCTGACGGCATCCGCGTGAAGAACGGCAAGAAGCTCAACCTGAAGGTGATCCTGGGCGCGAACTTCGGGCCCAACCAGACCGTTCTGGAACTGATCCAGCAGCAGCTGCGCAAGACCGGGATCGGCCTCACCCTCACGCTGCTCTCCCTGCCCGACTACCAGCAGGCGCGCGGTGCGGGCGACTACGACCTCGCCTGGGGCAACGGCACCCGCAACGACCCCGACATCCTGCGCACCGCGTTCTCCGGCAAACTGCTCAACCTCGGCCGCATCGACGACCCCCGGCTGGAACGCTCACTGGACGCGCAGGCCGCCGCGAGCGACCCGGAGAAGCGGGCCGCCCTGGTCGCGACCGCGCAGCGCCGGGTGCTCGAACAGGGCTACCAGATCCCCGTGTTCGAGATGGCGAGCGTCTACGGAATCGGCGAGAAGGTGCACGGCCTGACCCTGGACTCGACGTCCTACCCGCAGTTCCACGACGCGTGGCTGTCGTGACCATGGCCAACTACGTCGTACGCCGGCTCGCCCAGGCCGTGTTCGTCCTCTGGGCCGCCTACACCCTGTCCTTCGGTGTGCTGTACCTGCTGCCCGGCGACCCCGTGACCGTCATGGCCGCCGGGGGCGGGGACAGCACCTCCGTAACCCCGGAACAACTCGCGTCGGTGCGCACCCGGTACGGTCTCGACCGGCCGGTGGCGGAGCAGTACGCGACGCGGCTCGGGCACGCCCTGCACGGGGACTTCGGCGCCTCCGTCCACACCGGCGAACCGGTCGGGCGGATGATCGCGGACGCGACTCCCGCGACGCTGGAGCTCACGGCGGCCACGCTGGCCCTCGCCCTGCCGCTGGGGTCCGGGGTCGCCCTGGCCGGCACGTACACCCGTCGACGGTGGGCGGCTCAGCTCCTGCTGTCGCTCCCGTCGGCGGGGGTGGCCGCCCCCACCTTCTGGGCCGGCTTGGTGCTCATCCAGTTCTTCTCCTTCCGCTGGGGGCTGTTACCGGCCTTCGGGGACGGGAGCGCCGCCTCGTTGCTGCTGCCGGCGGTGACGCTGGCGCTGCCGGCGGCCGCGCTGATCGCCCAGGTCTTCGCCAAGAGCCTGCGCACCGCACTCGCCGAGCCGTACATCGGCACGGCCGTCGCCAAGGGGGCGAGCCGGCTCCGCGTCCACTTCTCTCACGCGGCCCGCAACGCGGCGCTCGCACCGCTGACCGTCGCGGGGGTGCTGGTCGGCCATGTGCTGGCGGGCTCCGTGGTGGTGGAGACCGTCTTCTCCCGCAACGGGATCGGCCGGCTGACGGCGACCGCCGTGACCGCGCAGGACATTCCCGTCGTCCAGGGGCTCGTGGTGTCCGGGGCCTGCGCGTTCGTCCTGGCGAACCTGGCCGTGGACCTCCTGCACCCGGTGTTCGACCCGCGGCTCACGGCGACGGGCCCGACGGCGGTGGCCACGTGAGCGCACTCGGTACGTCCCCCGACGGCGGGGCCCCGGTCACCGCGCCCGGCACGTCCTTCGACGGCGCGCCGCGAGAGTCGCCCGCGCGGCTGCGCCGGACCGCCGGGTTCTGGCTCGCCCGGCCCGGGCTCGTCCTGTCCGTCGTGTTCATCGCCCTGGTCCTGCTCGCCGCGCTGCACCCCGCCCTGTTCACCGGCCGCGATCCGCTGGCCGGGGTGCCCGCCGACCGGCTCCGGCCGCCCGACGGGGAACACCTCCTCGGCACCGACCAGCTCGGCCGTGATCTGTTCACCCGGTTGGTGCACGGCAGCTCCCTCACCCTGCGGGCCACGGCGCTCGCCGTCTTCGTCGGCCTGGTGGCGGGGTCGCTGACCGGGCTGGTGGCCGGTGCGGCCGGCGGGTGGGCCGACAGTGTGCTGATGCGGCTCACCGACGTACTCCTCGCCGTGCCGGGACTGCTGCTCTCGCTCGCCCTGGTCACCGCCCTCGGCTTCGGAACCGTGCAGGTCGCCGTGGCCGTAGGGGTGACCAGCGTGGCCATGTTCGCCCGGATCATGCGGGCCGAGGTCCTGCGGGTAGCCCGGTCCACGTACGTGGAGGCCGCTCGGGCGAGCGGCACCCGGTGGTACGCGGTTCTGCTGCGGCACGTGCTGCCGAACGCGGCCGGGCCCGTCCTCGTCTACGCGGCGGTGGACTTCGGGGGCGTCGTGCTCCAGGTGTCGTCGTTGTCGTTCCTCGGTTACGGGGCGCGCCCGCCGGCCCCCGAATGGGGGTCGCTGGTCGCCGGCGGCCGTGACTACCTGGCCACCGCCTGGTGGCTGACCACCCTGCCCGGACTCGCCCTGGCGGCGACGGTCCTGGCCGCAAACCGCATCGCCCGTGCCCTCGACGGCGAGGCGAAGGAGAGCACCCCATGACGAAACCCCTGACAGCACCGGCCGGCCGGCCCGGGGAATCCGGCCCCCTGCTCGGCATAGAAGGGCTGAGGATCTCCTACCGCACGCGGGCGGGCCGGGTGGACGCGGTGCGCGGGGTGTCCCTCACCGTCGCACCGGGCGAAGTCGTGGCCCTGGTCGGTGCCTCCGGCTCGGGCAAGTCCACGACGGCCCACGCCGTCGTCGGCCTGCTGCCGCCCGGAGCGACGGTCACGGCGGGCCGCGTCCTCTTCGGCGCGACCGACCTCGCCGCGGCCGCCGAACCGGAGATGCGCCGCCACCGCGGCCGGGACATCGGCTTCGTCCCGCAGGACCCCATGGTGTCGCTGAACCCGGTGCGCCGCATCGGCCCGCAGATCGGCGAAGTGCTCCTGATCCACAAGCTGGCCTCCGGCCGGCGCGAGGCCGCGGAACGCGCCGTCGAACTGCTCGCCGAGGCGGGCCTGCCCCAGCCGCACCTGCGGGCCCGGCAGTACCCCCACGAACTGTCCGGCGGAATGCGACAGCGGGCGCTCATCGCGATCGCGCTCGCCGCCCGGCCGAAGCTGCTGATCGCCGACGAGCCCACCAGCGCGCTCGACGTCACCGTGCAGCGCGCTCTCCTCGACCACGTGGACGAACTCGTCGCCCGCACGGGCACGGCGGTGCTGCTCATCACCCACGATCTGGGTGTCGCCGCCGACCGCGCCCAGCGCGTGGGGGTGATGTCACAGGGCGAGATCATCGAATCGGGGACGGTCGGTGAGGTGCTGGGCGATCCCCGGCACCCGGTCACCCGGCAACTGCTGCGTTCCGCGCCGATTCTCGGCTCGGTACGGGAGCGGACCCCGCCGGTCCGGCCCGCGGGGGCCTCGCGGGACCTGGTGGTGGCCCGGGGGCTGGTGAAGGAGTTCAACCGGGGCCGCCGCGGCCGGGCGCCCGTCCGGGCCGTCGACTCGGTGGACCTGACCATCGGACGGGGGGAGACGCTCGCCCTGGTCGGGGAGTCGGGCTCGGGCAAGTCGACCACCGCCCGGCTGCTGGTCCGCCTCGCCGATCCGACGTCCGGCACGGTCCACTTCGACGGCGAGGACATCACCTCGCTGCGCGGAGAGGCGCTGCGCCGACTGCGGCGCCGCATGCAGATCGTCTATCAGAGCCCCTACGCCTCCCTCGACCCGCGCCTGACGGTGGGGGACATCATCGCCGAGCCGCTGCGGGCGTACCGGGTGGGCGACCGGGCCGGGCGCTCCCGGGAGGCGGCGGCCCTCCTGGACCGCGTGCGGCTCCCGGCCGGTACGCTCCGGCGGCGCCCGCAGGAGCTGTCGGGCGGGCAGCGGCAGCGAGTGGCCATCGCCCGCGCGCTGGCGCTGCGACCCGATCTGGTGGTGTGCGACGAACCGGTCTCCGCGCTCGACGTCGCGGTGCAGGCGCGCATCCTGGAACTGCTCACCGAACTCCAGGACGAGTCGGGGCTGAGCTGCCTGTTCATTTCGCACGACCTCGCCGTGGTCCGGGGCATCGCCCACCACGTCGGTGTGATGCGGGGCGGCCGGCTGGTCGAGTCGGGTTCGGTGGCACAGGTGTTCGCCGAGCCCTCCCACCCGTACACGAGGGAACTGCTCGCTTCGGTGGCCGGTTCACGCCGTGCCGGGGCGGTGGCCGGCGAGTAGCGGGCCGCCCTCGGGGTGGACGGGGTGCGGGACGGCGATCGCCGCCGCGTACCCGGACTGCGCGGCCAGGTCGCGGACGTGCCAGCCGGCCGGCTGCCTCCCGTCCAGGAGGCAGTCGGTGCCCAGACCGCGCGCGAGGCCCGTGCCGAGGCCCTTCAGGTATGCCTCCTTCCTCGTCCACAGCCGGGCGAAGGCGGCTGCTCGCGCGGCCCGGGGGACGCGTGACAGGCCCTCGCGCTCCGCCGGGTGCAGCCGGGGCAGCAGCGCGTCGACCGTGCCGGCCCGCGGCACGCGCTGCACGTCGACGCCCACGGGCACGGCGGCGACGGCGATCACGATCAGGTCGTGGCTGTGCGAGAGGGAGAAGTGCGGCCCCTCCGGGAAACCGAGCAGCACCGGCCGCCCTCCAGGACCGCTGCTCATTCCGCCGGGCCGGTCGCGCCCGAACCGCAGCCGTGCCGCATCCGTACCGGTGTACTCGGCGAGGACCTCGCGCAGCGCGACATGGGCGGTGACGTAACGAAGCCGGGCGCGCGGACCGGCGAAACCGGCGGCACGGGCCAGCTCTCCCGCGTCGAGGCAGTCAGGGATCTGGAACCGGGAAGCTTCGTCCGGGGCGGGCAGTGACAGCGTCCGCAGCCGGACCCGAGGCAGAGCGCTCACTCGGCAGGGACGGGCCGGGGCGGCGGCGGTCACCGTGCGGCGGCCCGGCCGCCGGCGTCGAGGCACTCGTCGAGAAACGCCAGGGCGCGCAGGTGGTACGCCCGGGCGGCGGAACCCAGGCTGACGTTGTGCCCGGCCGCGGGGAGCCGGTCGACCAGCACCCGTGGCGCCGCCGAGAACTGCGCGGCGAGGTCCGCCAGATCGGCGTCGTCGTGACGCCACCACGCCTCGTGCTCGGCGAAGGTGAGGCGCACCGGCACCCGCACCCGGGGCAGCAGACGGGGGGACAGCGTGCCCCACTCCACCGCCGATTCGACCTCCCGCCGGGGCACCGGGGCGACGACCGCCCCGCTCTCGCGGAAGGTCCCGGCCGGATAGAGCCGCAGCGGACCCCAGTTGAGCCGGCGCAGGCCGGCGGCCGTGGTGCGGCCGAGCAACCCGGCGAAGGCGGCCGGCCGGTGCCCGCACCCGGAGACGTCCAGGCCGACGAAGGCGCCGGGCGGGGCGTCGGCGGCGAGAGCGAGGGCGAGCTTGCCGCCGAAGGAGTGGGCGAGCAGGAACAGCGGCGCGGACACATGGCGGTCCCGCGCGTCGGCGAGCGCCGCACGGACCGTCGACGCCTGCTCCAGCAGCGACTGCCCGGCAGGCAGATACGGGGCCGACGCGCCGTATCCGGGCCGGTCGAGTGCGAGCACGGCGCAGCCGAGGCGGGCGCCGAGCGTCAGCAGCGAGACGTCCGGATGGGCCTGCCCGTCGAAGTACCCGGCGCTCATCCCGCCGCCGTGCAGGGCGACGACGGTCGCCCGCGCCGGACGTCCGTCCACGGGTTCGCTCAGCAGCGCGGACAAGGGGGTGCCGGCCGCGTCGAGGGTGATCCTTCGGACCCCCGGCGACAGACGGCCGGGGGCGCTGGTCTCCGGTGAAGGGCGTGCCGTGGTCGTCAGCATCATGCGTTCCCGTTCTGGTCGGTCCACCGCGGGCTCCCCTCCAGGATCGGGCGCGCCCGCCGGACGGGACAAGGCGCGCCGGTTCAGGACTCCCGCAGAACTCCGCCTTCGCCAGGTCAGGGAAACGTCAGGGTTTCGACGCCCCGGGCTGCCGGCTGTACCCGGGGACGACGAGGCGGCTGCCGGCGCAGCGGGCGCCGGACGAGGTGGTCACCGCGGAGGCGGTGCGGGAAGTCCTCGGGCTGTCGTCCGTCGTCATCCCGGATGCCCTCACGGGTCGGGCGCCCCGCGCTGCCATGATCCGCGTACGTGAGGGCCGGAGCGGCCCGGGTCAGGGCACCGGAATGCGGATGACCGGATGGAACGGGCGCTTGACGTACCCGCTGCGGACATTGCGGCACGTCGGTGCCTCGCACATGAAGAACTCGTCCACCTTCGCGCGCCCCGTCTCACCTCTCAGCCATGCCTTCTCGTCGTCCGTGAGAGGCCGGTGCATCTCATCGGAGTCGCACGTATAGCAGAACAAGCTCTGAGGCTTCATGTGATCTCCCAGAAGATCCGGATGAGTCGGTCATCGACAGTAGAGAAGACCGGGGCCGCTCCGGAAGCCCCCATTCGGCTCAGTTTCCTTGCGTGCCGCCGCCGTTGACAGGGCGTCAAATCCCTCCCCATGATGGGAGCGCTCCCACGCTCTTGTTCCACCCCATCCGTGCCGCCGAGATCCCAGGAAGGATCACCCATGGCGCCAACGCACAGACCCCCACACGGCTTCCGCCCCCTCGCACGCGCCGCCGCGGTCCTGGCCGCCTCGCTCGCCGTGCTGGCCTCGCTGACCGGTGCGGCCCCCGCCGCACCGCAGGCCGCCGGCGAAGCGGACGTCGACGTACAGGTGAACGCCCAGGCGGCGCTGGGCACGCTGACCGGCGCCGCCCGCGGGGTCAACACCGCCATCTGGGACTCCCACATGAACGACCCCGAGGTGGCGGACCTGATGTCGGCGGCCGATGTCGGGGTGATGCGCTACCCGGGAGGTTCGTACGCGGACATCTACCACTGGGAGACGCACACGGCACCCGGCGGCTACGTCGCCCCGGGCACCGGCTTCGACGCCTTCATGGGCACCGTCCGCGCCGCCGGGGCGCAGCCGATCCTCATCGCCAACTACGGCTCCGGCACCCCGGAGGAAGCGGCCGGCTGGGTCAGGTACGCGAACGTCACCAAGAAGTACGGCGCGAAGTACTGGGAGATCGGCAACGAGATCTACGGCAACGGCCACTACGGCAGCGGCTGGGAGAACGACGAGCACGAGGACAAGAGCCCGCAGGAGTACGCGCGCGAGGTGCGCGCCTACGCGGCGGCGATGAAGGCCGTCGACCCCACGGTCAAGATCGGCGCGGTCCTCACCAGCCCCGGGGAGTGGCCGGACGGCGTCGTCGGCACCGGCGACGCGGGCGACTGGAACCACACCGTGCTCCCGGCCGTTGCCGACGTCATCGACTTCGTCAGCGTCCATTGGTACGCGGGCGGCTCGGACACCACCGCCGACGCCGCCATGTCCCGGCTGGCCAAACTGCCCGGTGAACTCCGGGAGGTGCGCAACCAGATCGACCGGGTCGCCGGAGCGCACTCACCGGACATCAAGATCGCGCTGACCGAGATCAACACCAACACCGGTGGTGCCCGGCTCACCGCCCGCCCCAACGGACTGTTCGCCGCCGACGCGTTCATGACGGCGCTGGAGAACGGCGTGTTCAACGTCGACTGGTGGAACACCCACAACGGCGCGGGGGAGATCACCACCGTCGACGGGGAGACCGACTACGGCGACATGGGCATGCTGTCCAGCGGAGCCTGCACCGGTGACGTCTGCGAGCCGGCGCCGAACACGCCGTTCCATCCGTACTACGGGATGAAGATGACCGCCGAACTGGGCACCGCGGGCGACACCATGGTCGCCGCCGAGTCCTCCGCGCAGGACGTCTCGGCGCACGCCGTGCTCCGCGACGACGGGCGGCTGAGCGTCATGCTCGTCAACAAGGACCCGGACGCCGCACGGACCGTCGCCCTCGACTACGCGGGCTTCACCCCGTCCGCCACCGCGCCGGAGATCAGCCGCTACGCACCCGGCGACAGCGACATCACCGAGGTCACCGACGGCGACGCGTCCGCGTCCCGGGTCACCGTGCCCCCGTACGCGCTGCTCACCCTGACCCTCGAACCGAAGTCCGGCACCGGTCCGGCCGCTTCGGCCGCGAGCACCCCGGGCACTCCCCGCCTGGACGCGGTCACCGACACCACCGCGCGCCTCAGCTGGGACGGTGCGACGGGCGCGACCCGTTACCTGGTCCAGGAGCGCGACGGCGCCCACACCCACCTGGTCGGCGAGACCACCGGCACCTCGGTCACCCTGCGGAACCTGCCCCCGGGCAGCAGCCACACGGTCAACGTGCTGGCGGCGGACTCGGCGGGGCGGATCTCCGGCCCGTCCTCGCCGCTGACCTTCAGCACCGGAACCCCGGCGGACGCGGTCTGCTCGGTGACGTACCACCGTGACTCCAGCTGGGGCAACGGCTTCGTGACCACCGTGACCGTGCGGAACCTGGCGGGCACGCCGATCACGGGCTGGACGGTGGACTGGGACTGGCCGACCACGGGCCAGTCGGTCTCCTCCGGCTGGAACGCTACGTTCCACCAGACCGGTAGCCATGTGCGGGTCACCGCTCCGGACGGCGCGGGCGCGCTGGCTCCGGACGGCGGGTCGACCGCCTCCTTCGGGTTCGTCGGCGCCAACGACGGCCCCAACCCCGACCCGGCCGTCTTCCGCCTGAACGGCGCGGTCTGCTCGGGCGGCTGACGCGGCGTACGGGAGTACCGGCCCCGGTCCGCTCGCGGACCGGGGCCGGCTGCTGTCTGTCACCCGGTCCGCACATGCGTGGCTCCTCGCATCGGCCCGCGGAACGTGGTCGGCTGGACCGGATGACCGACGGCACGAGGAGCAGCATGACCGACGAGCACCGCCGGCCCACGGACGCCGTCGTCGTCGGAGCGGGCCTGGCCGGACTGGCCTGTGCGCTGGATCTCTGCCGCTCCGGCCTGAAGGTGGCCCTCCTTGAGGCGTCCGACTCGGTGGGCGGCCGGATGCGCACGGACCGCCGGGACGGATTTCTGCTCGACCGCGGCTTCCAGGTGTTCAACACCTCGTATCCGCAGGTGAAACGGCGCCTGGACCTGAGGAGCCTGCGCCTGCGGCCTTTCACCGCGGGCATCATCGCCCACACCCGGACGGGTCCCGTCCGTCTCGCCGACCCGACGCGTGAACAGGGCGCGGTGGGGGCCCTGCTGCCGGGCCGGGTCCTCTCCGCGCGCGACCTGGGCGCACTGGCGGCCCTCACGGCACGGGACGCGGTGCTCCCCGCCTCCTCCGTCAGGCGCCGCCGCGACGAGACCACCTCGGCGGCGCTGTTCCGGGCCGGTCTGTCGGACGACGTCATCACCGGCGTACTCCGGCCGTTCCTGGCAGGGGTGTTCCTGGAGGACGGTCTCGATACCTCCGCCCGGTTCTTCCACCTGGTCTGGCGGAGCATGGTGCGCGGGACGCTGTGCCTGCCCGCGCAGGGCATCGGCGCCGTACCCCACCAGCTCGCCCGGGGCCTGCCCGACGGTGTCCTCCGGCTCGGCGCCCCCGTAGCGGAGATCACCGGGACGGGGGTCGCCCTGGAGGACGGGAGCGAAGTCCCCGCGAGCGTCGTCGTGGTGGCGACGGAACCGGCGGCCGCCGCCCGACTGCTGCCGGACCTGACCGTGCCGGACACGCGCACCGTCACCACGTACTACCACGCCACCGACCGCACACCGCTCGCCGAGCCGACCCTGCTCGTGGACAGCACCGGACCGGTCCTGAACACCTGCGTACTCAGCGAGGTGGCCCCCACGTACGCGCCGCCCGGCACCGCGCTGATCTCCACCTCCGTGCTGGGCGCCGACCTCCCGGGCCGTGCCCAGGCGGTCCTGCGGCGCCTGGCCGACCTGTACGCCACCGATACGAGCGGCTGGACGCGGATCGCCGCCCGCACCGTGGAGGGCGCCCTGCCGGCCATGCGCCCGCCGTGGCAGCTGAGCCGCCCCACTCGCTTCCGCCCGGGCCGGTACGTGTGCGGGGACCACCGGGCCACCGGCTCCGTCCAGGGCGCGCTCGCCTCGGGCACCCGGGCCGCCCGGGAGGTGGCGGCGGACCTGGCGCGCCGGCCATGAGCCGCTGCGACGTGGCCGTCGTCGGGGGCGGCGCGGCCGGGCTGAGCCTCGCGCACCGTCTGACGGAGAGCCGCGCCGCCACCGTGACCGTGATCGAGCCGCCGGACGGGCCGCCGCGCCCGGCGGAGCGGACCTGGTGCTACTGGCACGCGGAGGCGGACGGCCTCGACGAAGCCGTCAGCGCGTCCTGGTCCGTGCTGCGCGTGCACGGCGCCGACGGCAGTCCGGTCACCGTCGAACCGGCCCCCTTCACCTACCGCATGGTGCGCTCCGCCGACTTCGAGCGCCTGGTCCACGGCCGCCTGGCCCGAGCGGACGGCGGACACCTCCTGCGGGCCACGGCGGACGCGGTGCGCGAGGTGCCCGGCGGCGCCGAGGTCCGCTGCACGCTGCCCGACGGGTCCACGGTCGACGTGCGCGCCCGCCGCGTGTTCGACTCCCGGCCCCTGCCCGCCCTGCCGCCCGCGCGCACCCGGCTGCTCCAGCACTTCCGGGGCTGGTTCGTCCGCACCGCCACCGCCCGGTTCGATCCCGGCATCGCCGATCTGATGGACTTCCGCGTCCCCCAGCCCGCCCACGGACTCGCTTTCGGCTATGTGCTGCCCCTGGCCCCGGACCGGGCGCTCGTCGAGTACACCGAGTTCTCCGGCCGTCCGCTGACCACCCAGGCGTACGAGTCGGCGCTCGGCCACTACTGCCGCGACGTCCTCCGGCTCGGCGCGCTCACGGTGGAGCGCACGGAGCAGGGGGCGATTCCGATGACCGACGCCCGCTTCCCGCACCGGGCCGGGCCCTCGGTGTTCCGGATCGGCACCGCGGGCGGTGCCACCCGCCCGGCCACCGGCTACACCTTCGCCGCCGTGCAACGGCAGAGCCGGGCCATCGCCGCCGCCCTGCGCGACGGACGGGGGACCGTCCCCGCGCCCCACGGCCGGCGGGCGCTCGCCATGGACGCCATCGTGCTCCGTGCGCTGGACACCGGCCGGATCGACGGCCCGGACTTCTTCACCGGCCTGTTCCGCCGCGTCCCGGCCGAACGGCTGCTGAGGTTCCTCGACGGCACTGCCTCGTTCCGGGAGGAGTGGGGCATCGGGCTGCGCACCCCCGTACGGCCGATGCTCGCCACCGCCGCCGAACTGCCCTTCCTCCCGCGCCGGACCCGGTCCACCGCCAGAGACGGAGAGAACCACCGATGACCCTTCTGCGGGACCACGACCTGGCCCGCGCCTTCGACCACGCCTCCCGCACCTACGACGGCCTGACCTCCCTCAACCCCGGCTACCGCACCGACCTCCTGCGCTCGGCCCGCCGCCTCCGCCTCCCCGGCGGCGGCGCCGGACTGCACCTCCTCGACCTCGGATGCGGCACCGGCGCGTCCACCCGCGCCCTGCTCACGGCCGCACCCCTGGCCAGGATCACCGCCGTGGACGCGTCGGCGGGCATGCTGCGGCGCGCCCTGGCCAAGCCGTGGCCGGCCCGCGTGCGCTTCCTCCACCTGACCGCCGAGGAGCTGACCACGGCCGGGGAAGGGCCCTTCGACGCGGTGTTCGCCGCCTACCTGTTCCGCAACGTCACCGACCCGGACGCGGTCCTCGGGTCCGTACGGGCCCTGCTGGCGCCGGGCGGACGCTTCGCCGCACACGAGTACAGCCTCAGCGGCTCCCGGGCGCACCGGGCACTGTGGACCGCCGTCTGCCACGGGGTGATCATCCCCGCCGGCGCGCTCACCGGCGACCGGATCCTCTACCGGCACCTCTGGCGCAGCGTCATCTCCTTCGACACCGCACCCGTCTTCGCCGACCGGCTCGCCCTGGCCGGTCTGACCTCGGTGCGGATCGCCCCCGTCGCCGGCTGGCAGACCGGCATCGTGCACACCTTCCTCGCCCGCAACGGCCACCCGGCCACGACACCGGAGCCCGCCCCGTGAACGCCCGACCCCCCACCGCCCGACGAGGCCGCGACCGCAAGGCCGAAGTCCTCCGGCCCGCACCCGGCGCCGCACGCTTCCGGCGAGGTGACGAGCCGTCCGTCGCCGTCGTCGGGGGCGGCATCGCCGGCCTCTCCGCGGCGACCCTGCTGGCCGAGCGCGGCGCCCGGGTGACCCTGTACGAGAAGGACGACGCACTCGGCGGCCGCCTCTCCGGCCACCGCACCGTGCTGGCCGACGGCTCACAGGTGACGATGACCCGCGGCTTCCACGCGTTCTTCCGCCAGTACTACAACCTGCGCGGTCTGCTCCGGCGTACCGACCCCGCCCTCGCCCGACTCGTACCGCTGCCCGACTACCCCCTGCGGCACAGCGGCGGCCTGACCGACAGCTTCACCCGGGTCCCGAGGACGCCGCCGCTCAGCGCACTCGGCTTCGTCGCGCTCAGCCCCACCTTCGGATGGCGGGACCTGGCCGCCATGGACCCCCGGGCCGCGCTTCCGCTCCTCGACGTCCGCGTCCCCGAGGTGTACGCGCGCTTCGACGGCGTCGGCGCGACCGCCTTCCTGGAGCGCGTGCGCTTCCCGGAGGCGGCCCATCACCTGGCGTTCGAGGTGTTCTCCCGCAGCTTCTTCGCCGACCCGCGCCGGCTGTCCGCCGCCGAACTGCTGCTGATGTTCCACATCTACTTCCTCGGCTCGGCCGAGGGCCTGCTCTTCGACGTACCGGCCGAGCCCTTTCCCCAGGCGCTCTGGGAACCGCTCGCCGGGTACGCCGAGGGCCTCGGCGCGGACATCCGCACCGGGACGCCCGTGCACCGGATCGCCCCTCGTGACGGCGGCGGGGCCCACGTGCTCACCGGGGCCGGCACCCACCGGCACGACGCCGTGGTGCTCGCCCTCGACACCGAGGGCCTGCGGCACACCGTCGCCGCGTCTCCCGGCCTCGGTACCGCACGCTGGCGCGACGGCATCGCCGGCCTGCGCACCGCACCGCCCTTCCTCGTGTCCCGGCTCTGGCTCGACCGGCCCGTCCGCGCCGACCGGCCCGGCTTCCTCGGCACCAGCGGCTACGACGGACTCGACAACATCAGCACCCTGGAGCGGTACGAGGGCGAGTCCGCCCGCTGGGCCGCGCGCACCGGGGGCTCCGTCGTGGAACTGCACGCGTACGCCGTCGATCCGGGCGCCGAACACAAGGAGGTGCAGGAACGGCTCGTCGACCGGCTGCACCGGGTGTACCCGGAGACCCGCGACGCGCGCGTGGTCGACGCCCGGCACGAGTGGCGCTCCGACTGCCCGCTCTTCGAGGCCGGCACGTACCACCTGCGCCCCACCGTGCGCACCCCGCACCCCTGGCTGGCCCTCGCGGGGGACGGGATCCGCTGCGACCTGCCCGTCGCCCTCATGGAACGGGCCGCCACCACCGGCTTCCTGGCGGCGAATGCCCTGCTCGCCGACCGGGGTGTGCGGGGCCAGGTGCTGTGGACGGTGCCCCGGAGGGGCCGCTCCCGCGTACTCCGGGCGCTCGCCGCCGCAGGGCGTACCTGAAACGCGTCAGCCCGGGAAGCGCCCGGTGCTGCGCAGCGCCCAGCGCCTCTCCGCGTACGCCAGGTCGTCCACCCACAGCCGCCCGGCCGTCCGGCGCATCAGCGGCCGCAGCACCGGGGCGACGGCCCGGGCGACCGCGAAGCCCGGCCGGTCCGATGCGGCGACCGTCGCCTCGACGACGGCGGTGCGCGGGCGCTCGTGATCCGGACGGGTCAGGGGCGTCGCGTGTGTCTCCACGACGGAGGACACGCCCTCGCCGTCCGTGATGCGCATGACGACGGTACGCGGCCCCGGCGCCGTGAACTCGGCCCGCACCGGGACCACCAGACGCCCCGCCACCCGGAAGGAGACGTCGACCACGAACGCGTCGTCGTCTCCCCGCGGTTCACGCACCACCGAGAGATCGATGAACGAGTACGGGTGGAACCACGAGCCGTGCCACGGGTCGAGCCGGTTGGCCACCACGTCCTGCGGTTCGCACCGCCCGGCCGCCGTGAACACCGCGTCCACCGCGCCACCGCGCGCGGGCCGTACCGGCACCACGGGCCGCTCGGTGGGCTCCTCGCCCCCCACCTCGTCCAGCCGCACCCACACGAGTACGCCGTCGTCGTACACCGGAAAGGGCTCCCAGCCGGCGAACGGGGCGCCGTCCAGGGCGAGTCCGTGCCAGTGGCACACGAGCGTGCCGCACACCACCCGGCTGTCCCGCAGCGGTGCACCCAGGTGCGGGCAGACACCGGACCCGGCGCGCAGCTCACCGCCGTCCGTACGCCACAGCACGACCTCCGTGCCGCCGACCGTCCGGCCGTACGGTCGTTCACCGACGCGCACCTCGCGAGAGGCGCCCACCACGTACCAGTTGCCGGACGGGCGTGTCATGGCCCGCTTCAGCGCCCCGGCGACGAGCGCGGGGCGCGCCTCGCGCCAAGTGGGCTCCTGCGCCGCCCAGCCGGGTCCCGAACGCCGCAGCCGCAGCGGCGGCGACCACCGCTTCCCGTTCCGCCGGCTCACCGCACCGGTTCCTTCCGCTCGGCTTCCGGGCCGTGGCCCACGGCCGGGCCACGGTCGCGCGCCCGCCACCGGGCTCCGGTCACCCGCAGCACCCCGACGGCGGCCGTGGCGGCGCGCCGTCGCCGGGAGACGACCGCGCGGCGGTGCAGGACGCGGTAGTCCTGCTCGGCGACCGCGTCGAGGATTCCGCCGTAGAGGGTGAACGCCGCCCGGATACAAGGTCGCACCCGGGGATCGAGCATGCCGATGCCCGGCTCCGCCGTCCGGTACACACCCCGCGTCAGCTCCGTCGCGGCCACCAGCGCGGCCCGGATGCGCGCGTCGGTGCGCCCGGTGCGCCGGCTCCACTCCAGCAGCGCCCGGTCCACGCCGTGGGAGGACAGCAGATCGCCGGGCAGGTAGACGCGGCCCCGGTCGAGATCCTCACCCACATCACGTACGAAGTTGGTGAGCTGGAACGCCACCCCCAGCGCGGCCGCGTGCGGCTCGGCGTCCTCCCGGGGGACGACCGTACCGAGCACCGGCAGCATCTGGAGGCCGATCACCGCGGCCGAACCGTGCACATATGTCTGCAGGTCGGCATAGGTGGGGTAGTGGGTGACGGTCAGGTCGGCCCGTATCGAGGACAGGAAGTCGGCGAACAGGCCGTGTCCGATGCCGTACCGGGCGGCGGTGTCGGCGACCGCCCGGACCACCGGCTCGTCACCCGTGCCGGTCCTCAGCCCGTGCGCCAGGTCGCTCTCCAGGCGCAGCAGCAGCCGGTCGCGCTCGGCAGGCGTCCTGTGCCGGTCCAGGTCGTCGACGATGTCGTCGGCCCAGCGGGCGAAGCCGTACAGGGCGTGCACGGCGGATCGCCGCTCGCGCGGCAGGAGCCGGGTGGCCAGGAAGTAGGTACGGCCGTGGCGGGCGTTGAGCTGCCGGCACCGGCCGTACGCGGTGCGCAGCCCGGGGTCGGTGATGCCGGCCGCGTCCAGTTCACGACGGGTCATCGGCACCTGCCCGGACCAGGGGGGAAGGGCCGGTGCGCACCCGGCGGGCCCGCGGACCGGCGACGCCGGTGATCCGGGCGGCGGCCAGCTTGCCACTGAGGAGCACCGTCGGCACGCCGACGCCCGGGGTCGTGCCGCACCCCGCCAGGACCGCGTTCTCCGTCCCCCGCACGAGGTTGCGCGGACGGAAGGGACCGGTCTGGGCGAAGGTGTGGGACAGGGAGAACGGACTGCCGGCGGCGTGGCCCCGGGCCGTCCAGTCGAGCGGGGTCACCAGAAGCTCCTCCTCGATGCTGTCCGCGAACCCGTCCAGGCCCCGGCGTTCGAGTTCGCGGACCAGGGTGTCGCGGTAGCGGGGACCGAGGTCCGCCCAGGCGGTGGCCGGGGGACCGGTCGTGGTGTTGGGGCACGGGGCGAGGACGTAGTGCAGGTGGCGGCCCGGGGGCGCCAGCGAAGGGTCGTGCGCCGTGGGCCGTGTGATCAGCAGCGAGGGGTCGCTCATCAGCGCGCCCGCACGGGTCAGCTCCTCGAACGTCCGCTCCCAAGCGGCGCCGAACGAGAGGGTGTGGTGCGCGAGGTGCGGCCAGGTGCGGTCGGTACCGGCGTGCAGGACCACGGCGGACGGTGAGTGGCGCGGCCGGGCCGGCCGCAGCGGGCGGCGCCCCAGCAGCCGGTAGGCGGCCTCCGGTTCACACGTCAGCACCACCGCGTCGCAGGGGACGCGCTCGCCGGACGCCAGGCGCACGGCCCGTACCCGCCCCGCCGACCGCTCCAACGCGCTCACCTCGGCCGACCACCGCAGATCGGCGCCCGAATCCGCCGCCGCGTCGGCCATGGCCCGGGGGAGTGCGTGCATTCCGCCCTTCGGGAACCAGACGCCGGCCACGGTGTCCATGTAGGCGATCACGGCGTAGGCCGCGAGCGCCCTGGCCGGGGCCACACCGGCGTACAGCGCCTGGAAGGAGAAGACGCGCCGCAGGCGTTCGTCGGAGAGGAAGCGGCCGATCCGGCCGTCGAGGCGTCCGAACCCGCCCAGCGCCGCGAGCCGGGCGAGATCCGGGTGCAGCAGCCCGAACGGCGAGTCGAAGTTCGTGTCGATGAAGCGACTCATCTGCGCCCGGTACAGGCGCTCCAGCCACCGCCGCAGGTCGCGGTAGCCCGCCGCCTCCGCCGGTCCGGCGAAGCGCCGCACCTCCGCCTCCATCGCCTCACCGTCGGTGTGCACGTCCAGCGAGGACCCGTCCGCGAAGCAGGCCCGGTACGCCGGATGCAGGGCCGTCAGTTCGACCCGGCGGTACAGGCTGTCACCCACGGCGGCGAACGCCTCGTCGGCCAGGTGCGGCATGGTCAGCACCGTGGGGCCGGTGTCGATCTCGAACCCGCCCAGCCGCGCCCGACCCGCCCGGCCCCCCGGACTCGCGTCCCGTTCGACCAAGGTGACCCGGCGGCCCGCCCCCAGCAGATGCAGGGCACAGGCCAGTCCGGACAAGCCCGCGCCCACCACGACGACATGGCCCGTGGGCCCCGGCACGCCCTTCACGCGCCCTCCCCGTCCGGCGGTCCGGGCATGCGCGGCACCCCTCTTCGCTCTCGCACGCGCGCCTGCCTCCTGCCGGAACGCGTATCGGGCGATCTCACCCCCGGCGGCCGCTGGATGCGGGGTTCACTGCGGCGTGTCGCCCCACGCGTCCTCCGGTCGGCGTACGTCCCGGGAGCCCGGGAGGCGGTTACGTGCTATTCGCGTACCGGAAGGCCGTACGCCTCCGCCAGGCGGCCGAGTGCGTCACGGAGTGCGGCCTGCTGGGGCGGGGTGAGGCCGGCGTCCAGGCGCGCGTCGATCGCGAGCGCCATGGCCGTGCACCGCCCGAGGAGTTCGCGGCCCTCGTCGGTGAGGCTGAGGATCTGGCGGCGCCGGTCGGCCGGATCGCGCAGCCGCTTGATCGCGCCCTTGGACTCCAGGTGATCGGCGAGGGACACGACGAGGCTCGGGGCCACTCGCATCTGCCGGGCGATCTCCAACTGGGAGGCGGCCAGCCCCGCATCGAGGACACCCAGCACGCCGACGTGCTTGGGCTTCAGACCGACCTCGGCCAGAGCCTCCGCGTACTGGTCGAAGATCACCGCACCGAGGGAACCCAGGCGAAAGCTGAGGGTCTCGGTCCACTTGACATCGTTCACGAACCGCATGCTACCTTCCTCAAACCATTCAGGGTATGAATGATTTGAGGTAAGAACAGTGATCGACCCTCGTACCGTGCAGGTGGTCTTCGCGGACCTGCAGGACAGCATCGTGGCGCTGAGCCGGACGAACAGCCCGACGGCCATCAGGCGCTCTGCGGCAGCCCTGGGCCAGATCGCCCAGGTGCTCGACATCCCGTTCAGCGTGTCGGCCGCGCCCCGGCCCGACGGCCCGGGCATCATCGCCGAACTCCCCGAAGCGCCCCCGTACGTGCGCGGCGGACCGTCTTGCTGGGACGACCGGCCCTGGCGCGAAGCGGTGGCGGCCCGGGGCCGCGGCACCCTGGTCCTCTGCGGAGTGACCTCCGAGATCGTGGTGCTGCACACCGCGCTCGACGCCCTGGCCGACGGGTTCGACGTGATCGTCCCGGTCGACGCCTGCGGCGGCATGTCCGAGCGCACGGAGACGGCGGCGCTGCGTCGGATCGAGGCGGCGGGAGCCACCGTGTCCTCGGTGGCGAGCCTGACCACGGGCATGGTCCGCGATTTCACCGATCCCACCGGCCGTCAGGTCATCACCGCACTGCACGCTCTGATGAGCTAGTCGGGCGAGTTGAGCCGGGTCGGGCCCGCGAAGCCCTGCCCGAGTTCCCGGAGCGGGGCCCGGGCGGCGCGGCGGCGGCGACCGTGCTGACCGGCGCGGCGGTCGCCGCCGCCGGCCCGATCGCCTTCACCGGACTGGCCGTTCCGCACATCGCGCGGGCCCTGGTGGGCACGGCGCACCGGTGGGTGCTGCCGGTCGCGGCCGTGCTCGGCCCGGTGATGATCCTGCTCTCCGACGTGCTCGGCCGCATCGTGTTCCCGCCCTCGGAGGTACCGGTCGCCGTGATGACCGCGCTGCTCGGCGTCCCGTTCCTCATCGCCCTCGTGCGGCGCAGGGCGGTGGTCGCCGCATGAACCGCACCGCAGTGGCCGCGCCCCGGGTCAGGCCGGCCGGGCACACCGTGCTGCGCCCCGGACGCGCCAGCTTCCTCGTGCACCGCAGGGCCTCGCTCGTGGCCGTCGCGCTCGCCGCACTGCTGCTGGCCGCCGTGGTGGCGTACCTGTGCGTCGGCGAGTCCTTCGTCCCGCCCGGCTCGGTCGTGGACGTCCTGCTCGGCCGGCCGAGCCCGGACACGTTCGTCGTCGGCACCCTTCGGCTGCCGCGCCTGACCGTCGGACTGCTGGCCCGACTCGCGTTCGGGGTGGCCGGCGCCCTCATCCAGACCGTGGCCCGCAACCCCCTGGCCAGCCCCGACACCATCGGGGTGACGCACGGGGCGGGGGCCGCGACGGTCGCGGCGATGAGTTTCGGCCTGGCCGGCTACACCGCACCGCCCTACGTGTCCGTCGCCGGCGGCCCGGCGGCGGCGCTGCTGGTGTACGCCTTCGCCTGGCGCCGCGGCATGCACGCCTCGCGGTTCGTGCTCATCGGCATCGGGGTCTCCGTCGCGCTCGGCTCGCTGACCCAGCTGTTCCTCACGAAGGGCGATTTCCTCGTCGCCCAGCAGGCGAAGGTCTGGCTCACCGGTTCGCTCATTACGAGGACGCCGCACCGCTCGCGACGGTCCTGCTCCTCGCGATCCCCGCGATGCTGTGGGCGGCCAGGGCCCAGCGCGGGGCGTCCCTGGACGACGCACGGCGGCGTCGCTGGGCATCCGGCTCGACCGGGTGCGGCTCGGCCTGACCGCCCTCGGCATCGTGCTGGCCTCCGTGGCCACGGGAGCGTGCGGCCCCGTCGACTTCGTGGCCCTGCTCGCACCGCAGATCGCCCGCCGGCTCTCCCGTACGCCGCAGACCCCGCTGCTGTCCTCGGCGCTCACCGGCGCCCTGGTGGTCGTGGTCGCGGATCTGCTGGCCCGGCGCCTGTTCTCACCCGTCGAACTTCCCGGCGGCGTCCCGACCGCAGCGGTGGGCGCCCCTTACCTGATGTGGCTGATCGCGCGCGGACGCAGCCGTTCCGGAGGCACCTCATGACCCGCAGCCGACTCGCCGCCCGGTCCCTCACGCTGGCGTACGAGGACCGTACCGTCGTCGACGGACTGGACCTCGAGAATCCCGACGGGCAGGTCATGGTCATCGTCGGCCCCAACGCGTGCGGCAAGTCCACGCTGCTGCGCGCCCTGGGCCGGCTGCTCAAGCCGAGCGGCGGCTCCGTACTGCTCGACGGCGCGGAGCTGGCCGGGCTGCCCGGACGCCGGATCGCCCGGACGGTGGGCGTGCTTCCGCAGAGCCCGTCCCACCCGACGGCATCACGGTCGCGGACCTCGTAGCGCGCGGCCGCCAGCCGTACCAGAAGTGGTGGCAGCAGTGGTCCGAGGCCGATGAGCGCGCCGTTACGGAGGCCCTGGAGCACACCGGCACCACCGCGCTCGCCGACCGGTCGGTGGACGAGCTCTCGGGAGGCCAGCGGCAACGTGTGTGGATCGCGATGGCCCTGGCGCAGGAGACCGAGATCCTGCTGCTGGACGAGCCGACCACGTACCTCGACATCGCCCACCAGGTGGAGGTGCTGGACCTGGTGCGCCGCCTCAACCACGAGCGCGGCCGCACCGTCGTCGCCGTGCTCCACGACCTCAACCAGGCCGCGCGCTACGCCGACCACCTCATCGCCATGCGCGACGGGCGGGTCGTCGCCGAGGGGCCGCCGTCCGCCATCGTCACCGCCGACCTGGTCCGCGCGGTCTTCGGCCCAGACGCGACCGTCGTCCCCGACCCGGTCACGGGCAGCCCCCTCGTGGTGCCCGGCGCGCCGTGGCAGCCCGCCGGCGACGGTCAGGTGACGGGAACGCCCGGGTTGACCAGTCCGGCGCCGCCGGTCACCCGGTTGTCCGAGGTCACCGTGGCGGGGCAGTCCGACGAGGCGTAGTTGGTGACGTCGATGGCGAAGCGGGTGGGGCCCGTGGCGCCGGTCAGGTCGGCGGTGTTGTTGCGGAAGACCGTGCCGCAGCCCCAGCCCGGGTCCTGCGTGTGGGTCTGGAAGCCGTCGTTGGTCGTGCCGGTGCCCCGGTTGTTCTCGACCGTGTATCCGTTGCCCTTGATGTCGACCCACGAGTCGTCGTAGTTGGCCCCGGTGAGGCCGTCGCCGTCGAAGGTGTTCCCGGAGATCAGGCCGCCCGTGGTGCCTTCCTTGACGTCGATGTTCTCGCCGCCGATGCCGGGGCCGATGACGTTGTCGACGATGCGTACGTGGTCGCTGGCGTCCGTGGGGGTGTTCGCCGTGCCGACGTACACCCCTTCGCCCATGCCGTTGCCGGACAATCCGGTGTCGTGGATGAAGGAGTTCCGGACCGTCCCGTAGCTGCTCGACGTCCGGAAGTGGATGCCCTCCATGGTCGTGTGGTGGATCTCCACCGAGTCGGCCACGACATGGCCGGACGAGTCGATCATGATGCCCTTCTGGCCGCCGGTGACGGTCATGCCCTGGATCACCCAGTACGGCGCGCTCGTGAGCTGGATGCCGTTCCCGCCGCCCGTGGGGGTGGTGAGGACCGCGGCCCGCGAGCCGGCCAGGGTGATCGGTGCGCTCGCGGTGCCACCCCGCGTGATCTTGAAGTTGCCCGAGTAGGAGCCGTCCGCCAGCTCGATCCTCTGCCCCGGTACGGCGGCGGCCAGCGCGGCCTTGAGCTCCTTGCCGTTCGTCACCCGCACCACCGTCGCGTCGGTGGCCCCGGACAGGGCCGAGGCGGCACCGGGTGTGCCGAGCAGGCCGGCGCCGACGAGCAACGCGGCGACAGCGGTGCGCCGCACCGGACGCCTGGACCGGCCGGCGGGGGAAGGACTGCGGAACATGGCGGACCTCATCGTCTTGGCAGGGGCACAACAACTCATGCGGTGCCAAGGCTGGACTGGACCAACGGAGTCGTCAAGGGGGAGCCGGCCCGAGTCCGCGAAGTCAGGCCCCAGGGGCGGCGGCGTACCCGATCGCGATCATGGCCGCGTCGTCGTCCAGTCGCCCGCCGACGTACCGCAGCAGATCGTCGCGGAACCGCTCGATGAAGGAGTCGGGGTCGCCCCCGGGCCACCCGGTGACGCGTTCCGCGAGCGGGTAGAAGGCGCGGGAGGCGTCACGGGCCTCGGTGACACCGTCGGTGTACAGCAGCAGAAGGTCGCCGGGAACGAACCGGAAGCTGTCGACGTGATAGCGCGGTTGCGACAGGCCGCCCAGCCCCAGCGGGGGAGCGGGCGAGGCCGCGTCCATGGTCAGCGGCCGTCCGTCGCGCAGGACGACGGGCGGGGGATGGCCGCAGGAGACCATGTGCACGCGGTCGTGCCGGTCGGGGATGTCCAGAACGGTGGCGGTGATGAACGACTCCCCGGGGCCGCTTCCGTCCGACCCCGGCAGCCCCCAGGACACGCTCTCGTCCAGATAGGCGACCAGCTCGGCCAGGCTCGCCCGGTGACGGGCCGCGGCGTGGAACGCGCCGAGGAGCAGCGCCGCGTCGCTGACCGCGCTCACCCCCTTGCCCCGTACGTCACCGATGATCAGCCGCGTCCCGGTGCCGGTGCGCGCCGCCGCGTACAGGTCCCCGCCGATCTGCGCCTCCGCCTCCGCCGCGAGGTAGAGCGAGGCCGCGCGCAACGGCCCGAGACGCCGGGGCAGCGGGGGCAGGACCACCCGCTGGACCGCCTCGGAGACGTACCGCACCTGCTCCAGCTCCCGGGCGCGGCGCTCCCGCAGGACGCAGAGGACGACGAGGCAGATCCCGACCAGCGCCAGCGCGACGATCTGCGCCTCGTGGTTGGCCGAGAGCAGTTCGTCCGGGTCGCGCAGCACCCCGACCGCCGTCTGCGCGATCACCGCCAGCGCGGCCACGAACCCGACCGCCCGGGGGCCGCCGATCGAGGGAGTGACCGCCGGGGCCGCCACGAGCAGCGGGCCCAGATGGATGTCGGGCGGTGCGAGGACATCGACCAGGAAGACCGCGATGATCCAGCCGATGGGGACGGCGAGGAGTGCCCGGCCTGCTCGCAGCGGCCGGCGGCGTCTTTCGGCGTGCTGCGGCATGACTCCTCTCTACACCGCACCCGCCCGGCCCGCACCGGCAGACGCGCGGGCCACGCCCTGGGGGGGCCACGCCCGAGGGGGCCGCGTCCGGGGCATCCGGACGGGGCCCCCTCGGGCGGATGGCTCAGGAGAAGACGACGGACCGCAGGAGCAGCCGGTCGGACGCGCCCTTGCCGGGCGGCAGGACGTAGTAGGTGTCGCCCTCGCAGTCGGCGTCCAGGAAGACGATGGCGGTGGCGTCCGTGAGGTTCTTGGGCGCCCGCGAGGGGGCACCGGGCACGGACGCGGGGGCGTCCAGGTTGACGCACCGGCCGCTCTCGGGGTTGTTGAGGAAGCCGACGGCCTCGTACCCGTCCGCGGTGGTGTACGAGTACCGGAACTGGCCGGTCGCGGCCGACGCCGAGCCGGGCACGGCCACGAGAAGCACGGCCGCGCCGGCGGCCGCGCCGAAAGCCCTGGTGAGAGAGCGAAGGGACACTGGGGATCGACCTCTTTCTTGTTGTCCTTCGGGTCGGTCCCAGAGATGCCCCCGCCGCCGGGGAGCCAACACGCTCTCCCTCGATCGAGGGCCGTCGAATCGATTCTTCAAGGGCGAATGGCCCATCGCTCGACGGGTGTTGGCCCGCCCCGCCGCACGACGCCCCGGGGGGCGGTGCGAGCGTAGGGCCATGACTACTGACGCACCGTCGATCCGGGTCACCCGGGCATGGGCGCACATCCTGGAATGGCTTGCCGACTACACCCCGCTCTCCTACGCGGCCCTCCGGCCAGGCGCATCCGACGACGAAATAGCCGCGCTGGAAGCGACCCTGGGCGCGGACATCCCGGAAGAGCTGACAGCGCTGTGGCGGCTCTCCGCCGGTGAGGACGGCGGGAACGGCTCGGGGCTCATGCTGGGAGACTGGGCCCTGATGCCACTCGACGCCGTGGCCGAGGTCCACCGGCGGCAGATGGAGGTCCAGGAGGAGGTCGGTTCAGGCGAGGGCCTCCCGGCGTTCTGGGAGCCCTCGTGGATCCCGTTCTGCTCCTACCGCCCCGACGACACCGCCTCCGGCCTCTACCTCGACGGCCGCACCGGCGAGGTGTACCGCTGGAACAGGTACGGGGAACGCGACGGGGAGTACAGGTCGCTGCCCGCCTATCTCGAACTCATGGCCATCAGCCTGGAAGCCCCCTTGACGGCGGCGGGCCCGGAGAAACCCGGCATGCTGAACGGCGCCCTGGTGTGGGGACCCCCGGACGGCGAGGGCGGCGACCAGTGGGTGCGCCACCTCGGCCAGGCCCCGCCGCGCCATCCCGCGAAGACCCTCGGCGCGATCCGGGACGCCCTGCCCCACGACGAGCGCGACGCGTTCGACGAGCGGCGCGACGCGCTCGACCTGGCCGACCCGGAAGCCGTCGCCACCTTCCTGGACCACTGGTGGGGGCGCGCCGTCGAGGCCCAGGAGGAACTGGAGAACGACATCGCCTCCGCGCTGCGCGGGAACATCATGGCGCAGCCCGGCCGCGAGCCGGCGCCGGAGTACGAGGCCGCGTTGCCGCCCGCGATACGCCACAGGCCGCCGTCCTTCGACGACATCCGGATCGCCCTGCGCCACGAGAGCGTCCGCGCACGGTTCGAGCAGGACCGCCTGAACGCGATCCCGCCGCATTTCCCGGCGCTGCTGCTGCGCTGGTGGGACATCGCCCGCCTGATGGCCGACCCCCGCGGCGACCGGGCCGTGCGCGCAGTCGTGACCGGCCGCCACGATGCGGGGAAGAACCGGCAGCCGCGGCCCTCATGAGCGGTCGCGCGCCGCGCCCGTGCCGCGCATCACCCGGGAGAGCCCGAGGGCGGCCGTGCGCACGGCCGGTGCCGGCTGGGCGGGCCGGAACCGGGCGCGCGGCACGGCCACCGACAGGGCCGCCACCGCGGTCGGGCCGTCTAACACCGGTGAGGCGATGCAGCTGACGCCGAGGGGCGCCTCCTGCTCCTCGTAGGCCGGCCCGGAGACCTGGACCTGCTCGATCACCGTCCGCAGCCGCGCCGGGTCGGTGATCGAGTGGGGGCTCAGCCGCGGCAGCGGCCGGTCCAGCACCTCCTCGACCAGGGCACCGTCCGAGAACGCCAGCAGGGCCTTCCCGACCCCGGTGCACGTCAGCGGCAGCCGGCCGCCGATGCGTGACGGCAGGGCCAGTGCGTCATGGCCGTGGATGCGTTCCACGTACACCACCTCGAAGCCCTCGCGCACGCCCAGGTGCACGGTCTCGTGCGTCGCTTCGAAGAGGCACGCTCCTCCCCGAGGAGGACGTCGCGGCCGCGTACGCCGTACAGCGGCTGTACGTCGAACGCTCGCTCGCCGAGGGCCGGCGGCCGGCCGGCCGCAAGATCGGCCTGACCTCGCCCGCCGTGCAGCGCAAGCTCGGGGTCGGACAGGCCGACTTCGGCGCCCTGTTCGCCGACATGGCCCCCGAAACGGCAGGCAAGGCATGAACACCCCCCGGACGGTCCGCACCGGCCCCATCCGTTACACCACAGCGCTCCGCTTCGCCCGGCCGCGCCCCGTGACGGCCGAGGAGCCCGCACCGCGGTCCGGCGCGGTCTGCCCCCAGCCCCCGTGTGCTCCGCATCCCCGAGGCCTGCGGGCTCTTCGGCCGGGTGATCCTGCAGAGCCCGCCGCTGTCCATCGCCACCCGCACCCCGGCCGAGGCGAGGGAGATTGGAAGGCTCTTCGCCGCCCACCTCGGCGCCGACCCCCGCTCCGCCCCGGCGGCGGACCTGCTCGCCGCCCAGGCGCGCACCGCGGCCGACCACCAGCGGCGGACCGGCGACTTCCTGGCCCCGCCGTTCGGCCCGGTCGGCGGCGTCGCGCCCCTGCCCGCGGAAACCGGGGCAGCACCCTTCACCGGACCCGCCCCGGACGTGCTGTACGGGTGGAACGCCGACGACATGTCGGCCTTCCCCGAGGGCCCGTCCGACACGGGAAGCGTCGCCGAACGCACCCGGCGGCTCTATGAGGAACCCTGCGGGACCTGCGCGAGCGGCTGGAACGCCACGGCGCCCGCGCCTACGGCTACCGGCTGGACTGGCGGCCCGCCGGTTCGCCTCACGGCGCCACGCACTGCGTCGAGATCCAGCTGCTCCTCGGGTCGGAGCACGTCTGGCGGCGCACGCCGATGCTGGGTGACGTCAGCTGGGCGGAGGTGGACGCGGTGGGGCGGGGGACGCGCGCCGCCTGGGCCTCCTTCGCCCGCACCGGGGACCCGGGGCCGCTGCCCGCGCCCCTTGGCGCTGCCGCGCTGAGGGGAGGCACGCCCCGCAGCTCCGCCGCCACATTCCGGGACCCCTGCGGCGGTCCGACCCGGGGGTTCCGGCCGCTCACGGCACATCTCTGGCCAGTTCGGCCCTCACGCCGCAACTCCCGTGGCCGATACATTCACCCCGATCCGGACCCGTACACCTGAGGGGGAACACGTCACGATGCGACCCATACGCTTACGCTCCGGCAGCCGCTCCGCCGGTCTGCTCATCGCGGTGACGGCCACGGCGACGGCCCTGGCGGTCACCGCGATCGGCCCCGCCGCCGCACCCGCCGCCGCGGCACCCACCGAGACGGCCTCGCCCCAGCCCGGAGACGCCTGCACGACGGCCGACCTCGGCACCCGCCACCCGTACATCACGAGCACCGAAGTGTCCCCGACGATCACCCACTTCAAGGGCTGGTACGTCACCGAGGGCACCACCGGCGAACAAGCCGTCACCACCACCACGGAGACCACCATCACGGTCTCCGTCGGCCTCGACGACAAGATCGACGCGAGCTTCGCCGTCGACGCCCTCAACAAGGCCGGCGTGAGCGTGGGCCTGAGCGTGAAGATGGAGTCCTCCACCACGAACACCGAGTCGAACGCGGTGACCTGGAACTTCAACCGGCCCGGCTACTACGGTGTCTACAAGGGCACCAAGAAGGTGACCGGCACCTACGGAAGCCTCAACTGCAACCGGGCCCAGCAGACCGACGGCAGCTGGGCACTGCGGTGGACCGAGGGCCCCGGCAGCGGCAGCTTCACCACGTACACCACCCTGGAGGAAGGCGCCGTGCGCTGCCAGGACCAGGTGCCCGCGGGGAGCGTCATGGCCAAGGCGCAGACTCTCCTCGACTGCGGGTCACCCACTGCGAAGGCCGCACACCCGGCGGGCGCGGTGGCACCGACGGCGAAGCAGCGCCAGGACCGCCTCGCGCAGCCCACGGCTCCTGCCCCCGGCACGTCCGCCGAGCGGCCCAGGGCCCTCGGGCAAGCGGCTCTCGCCTGCCAGTCCACCGCGTACAAGATCGCCGTGCCCGGTAAACCCCTGTCCTGGGGCGCGCCGCTCCTCGCCAACGACGGCGTCCGTCTGCGGCCGTCCACGATCTTCAGTGCCCACCTGGACAACTGGCGGCTGTGCGACGTGACGGAGAACAACGGGGTCCTCGAAGCGACCCTGTGGAACTGGGGCAACGGCGGCTGCGCGACCATCGCCGAACAGGACGCGTCCACTGAACGCGCGATCCTGACGACGGCCTCCTGCGCGGAGGACGACCTCCAGCGGTTCTACATCTACCGCGACGTACCCGGCAGCACGTCGATCGGCGTGCAGAACAAGTACACCGGCTCCATGATGGGCCACGACCGCTACGTGGACGGCGAGTTCATCCGCCAGTACTCCAGCGGCAGGCAGGACGGAACGGGCACGTACAACCTGACCGGGGTCTGAGGATCCCGTCGCTCCGCGCGGCCCCGCACGCGAACGCCTCGGTTGGGTGCGGGGCCGTCGGCGACCCCCGACGGTTCAGCTCAAGGTCCTGCCGCACACCTGGTCGGGCCCGAAGTAGCGGGCGGTCACGGCGGCGAGCGCGGGCAGGGGTTCGTCCTCCAGGAAACCTCTGGCGTGCTTGAAGGTATGAACCACGCAGGTACGCACCGGGTGCAGCGGCCTGTTGTCCATGTCTGCGAGGGCGTTGGCGCGGAACGGCCGGTTCTGCGGGCGCGCCAGGGCGAAGCAGGCCAGCGTCGTGCGTCTGTCCTCGAACCAGAAGTAGTCGGTGATGGCCCGGTTGCCGAAGTCCATGTGCGCGAAGACGACGGCGACGTCCTCGTCCCCGTACGGAGCGTCCCGCAGCGCCACCGGCAGATCGAGCAGCTTCTCACCGGAGGCGAGCAGCCGCGCCTCCTCGTGCGAGGGGCCCCACGGCGGAGGTTCGTCGTCCGGCTCCGCCGTATCCCACGGAAACCCCTCGGTCCGCAGCACGGTACCCACGGGCGGCTTGTCCCACCTGGCCCGCCCGCTGACGCCGCCCCAGTTGAGGCTCGCGTTGACGCAGAGCCGCCCGGCGACCAGTGTCCACGGCGTCCGCACCACACGCTCACGCGCCAACGCGACCGCCAGCTGTCCGAACGCCTCCGGCCGGAGGAGCGTCGGCTCGGGGGGTGCGACGAAGGCATCGGTCCAGATTCCCATGCCCCACTTGTAGCAACGGGCGTCCGGCGGGCGCGACCGTGTTTCCGCCGTGCCTATCCGCGCTCGGCGAAGACGACGAACATCCCTGCTCCGGCACCGAGAAGGAGAAGCTGCAGGACGCCGGTCACCCAGTAGTGCCGGACGAGGAGGAACCCGCCGCTCACGACCGCGGTGCCCAGCAGTATCCACGCCGCGCGCCGCGCCTCCGCGGGAGCGGCGGGAGCGTTGACGGGATCGTCGTAGGCATCCGCCCACCCCGACATCCCGTAGCGGAACAGCAGACAGGCCGTCAGGACCGCATCAACGAGGAGCCAGACACAACCGGCCGCGATCTGAAAGCCCTTTGACGGTTCGCCATATCTCACCCCGCGCCCCCTCCCGCGCCGCCGGCACCCTCGCGGGCCCTCCGGCCCAGAGTGCCCGTACCACGGCACGACGTACATGAGTACGCCTACTCAGGCGAGCGGCCCTCAGTGCGCGGGCGCCGCGTCCGTTCGCAGGGGTTCCGGGTCACCGCCCCCACAGATCCCGGCCCCACCACCGCAGGACCCCGCCCCACGCGGGCCCGCGGAGACGGCCAGCGGGACCCCGTTGGACCGCAGCGTTTCGCGTACGTCCAGGATCAGGGAGAACACCTCGTGGTTACGGTCCTCGCCCTGCTCGTCCCACGCCCGCTGTTCCGCCTGCACCGCCATGCGGTCCTGCGCGAAGATGCGTTCGGTGAAGCGCCTGATCAGGGGCGCGGCCACGGTGAGCACGGCCGGCACGCGGGGCTTTCTGATCATGAGCAGCCCATAGACGTGGCAGGCGCGCTGGTCGGCGCCCACGGGCACGTAGACCGCCCAGAGGCTGAACACCGGCTGGTCGGCACCCTCCGGCACCAGGTCGAGGGTCTGGTACGGGTACTCCGTGCGGATGGTCATCACGTCGCGGGAGCCGCCCGCGATGCCCTCGGCCGCCAGCACGCTCGCGCCGGCGTTGCGCTTGCCTCCGGCGTGCGTGAACAGGTATCTGGCCTCCACCGACCGGGCGTCGCTCCGCTGACCGATGAGCTCGGGACGGAGCCGGCCGACGACACCCTGGTGCAGGAACTGGTGGTTCATGTCCAGCAGGTTCTCGTGCATGAACGAGTAGTGGCAGCGCACGGCCCGGGAGTACGTCAGCGTCTTGTACCGCGGTGAGGCGAAGGCGGGCAACTCCGGCAGCGCGGTCGCCCGCGCCTTGTCCGGATCGCCGGGAAAGACGAACACGAGGCCGTATGCCTCGCGCACGGGATAGCTGCGCACACCCCGGGGCGGCCTGCGGTCCTCCTTCGTCAGATACGGGATCTGCGAGATGCGCCCGTCACCGCGGTAGGCCCACGCGTGATATCGGCACCGGAGTACGTCACCCTCCACGACGCCCATGCTCAACGGAACCTGCCGATGCGCGCACCGGTCCTCGAGCGCGTGGACGGCCCCGCTCTTCCCCCGGTAGAGGGCGAGACGCTCACCGGCGAACACGGCGGCGACCACCTTCCCGACACGCACGTCCCGGGTCAGCGCCACCGGGTACCAGTGATCCGGATCAGCACCGACGCGCCGCAGATCCACCGCACCGGAGAGCTCCGCCCCCGGCGCCACCCGCTCGGCCCGCACCACGTCCGCGTCGGTCTCCTTCATGCCTCTCCCTCACAGATGGGGGCACACCGCCCACCTCATGATGGCCGCGCGGGCTCCGGCTGCCCCGTCGAGCGCGTCCGGACCGGTGACGCCGCCCCTCACGCGCCGAGGATGAGGATGACTGAGACGGCGGCGGATACCGGGACGGGCACGGCCGCCCGGACCCGGGACCGCATCCGCCTGTCCGTACGGGGTGACGGCCCCGGCGGCGCCATGCCCGGTGCCGGGACGGGCCTGACGGGCTTGGCCGGGCGGCTTACCCCCTAGGGCATGTCCGCAAGTCCCGTCTGGCCCGCGACGCCCTGCGGGCGTACGACGGGACCTTCGCGGACACCCCCTACGGCCGGCCCGCCTCGGGCGCGCGCCGGACGCCGGTGACCGCCAGGAGCATGCCGGTGACGGCCAGCACGGCGGAGACGAGTGCGGCGGTGTGCACTCCGTTCATGAACGCCTGGTGGCTGCCCTCGGCCACCGCGTCCTTCAGCTGGTCCGGCATGCGCGCCGCGACCGGGGCGACGCCCATCGAGACCGCGTCCTCGGCCGCGGCGAAGCCCTGTGCCTCGGGCCCGGGGACGCCGGCCGCGGTGAGTTCCCCGGTGAGGGTGGAGCCGACGCGGCTGCTGATGAGCGAGACCAGTACGGAGGTCCCCAGGGCGCCGCCGATCTGCAGGGCGGTGGCTTGCAGGCCGCCCGCGACGCCGCCGTCCTCGACCGGCGCGTTGCCGACGATGGCGTCCGAGGAGGAGGCCATGACCATACCGACGCCCAGACCCAGCGCGACGAACGGCGGCCACAGCGCGGAGTACGGGGATGTGGCGGTCCAGCCGAGCATCACGAAGCAGGCGGCGGCCTGCAACGCCATACCGAGCGGCATCGTCAGACGCGGGCCGAACCGCTGGGTGAGCACGGCGCCCAGCGGAGAGGCGACGACCGAGGCGAGGCTGAGCGGCAGGGTCCGTACACCCGCCTGGACCGGCGTGAAGCCCCGCACGTTCTGCAGGTAGAGCATGACGAAGAAGATCACGCCGAGCAGGATGAAGAAGTTCAGCGCGGTGATGACGGTCCCGATGGACAGGGCTGGGTTACGGAACAGACGCATCGGAAGCAGCGGGCGTGCCACCCGCGTCTCGTACCAGCCGAAGAGCAGCAGCACCGCGACCCCGGCCCCGATGGTCCCGAGCGTGCTGCCCGACGTCCACCCCCACGTCTCGCCCTTGACGACACCGAACACCATCGCGAGCAGGCCGATGGCCAGCAGCACGACGCCCGGCAGGTCGAACTTCTCGCGCGCGGCGGCGGTGTTACGGGTCTGCGGCAGGACGACGACGCTGAACACGAGGGCCACGACGCCGATGGGGGCGTTGATGTAGAAGACCGACTCCCAGTTCACGTGCTCGACCAACAGGCCGCCCACGATGGGCCCGAGAGCCGTGGAGACGGACGAGACCATGGCCCAGATGCCGACCGCGATGCCGAACTTCCGGGGCGGGAAGACGGCGCGCAGCATCCCGAGTGTGTTGGGCATCAGCAGGGCGCCGAAGAACCCCTGCACCGCGCGGAAGGCGATGACCCCTCCGATGGAGCCCGACAGGCCGATGGCGACGGACGCGGCGGTGAAGCCCGCGACGCCGATCAGGTAGAAGGTGCGGCGTCCGAACCGGTCGCCCAGCTTGCCGCCGAGAATCAGCGCGGCGGCCAGGGCCAGCAGGTAGGAGTTGGTGACCCACTGCAGATCGGCGGTGGTGGCACCGAGGTCCCGGCCGATCTCGGGGTTGGCGATGGAGACCACCGAGCCGTCGAGACCGACCATGAACAGCCCGAAGGCGACGGCGATCAACGTCAGCCACGGGTTGGCGCGCACGCCACCCGGACGGGGCTCGGCGGGGGACCCGGCCAGGGGCGCGGGGGAGCTGAGAACTTCGGAGGGCAAGACGGTTCAGTCCTTCGGAGGGGCGCGTGCCGGTACGCACGCGCAGGGAAACGGGCGCAGCCGTCGCCCTGAGGGACGGCAGCGCGAAAGAAAGGAGGTGTGCACGAGCAGCACACCCCTGCGAAAAATCGGGCCGTACGGACGGCCTACTGGTCGGAGTGCAGCCGCTCGACGAGTGAGTTCAACGTCCCGAGCGCCGCGCCGAGGGCCTTCAGATCGCCGTCGGTCATGGTCCGCAGCGCGCCCGCGATGTGCGCGCTCATCAGCCGGTGCACCTCGGCCAGTTCCCGCCGCGCCTTCGCGGTGAGATGCAGATGCGCCACCCGTTTGTCGGCGGCGTCCTGTCGTCGCTCCAGGAGCCCTTGCTCGGTGAGTTGCGTGACGAGCGCGCTGACGTTGTTGGGCTTCATGAGCAACGACTCGGCGGCCTTGCGCACCGTGACGCCCTCGTGCGCCTCGACATGCCGCAACAGGGCGAGCTGGGCCTCCGGCGGCTTCGGGGCGGAGAATTCCTGCCCGACGCGCCGTTCCAGGGCACGGGACAGCGCGGGCAGGCACGCCACGAGGCCGGAGGCCACCTGGCTGACGCTCTGCGCGGACGCGCTGTTTGCACTCACGCAGGGGACCATAGGTATGGAGAGATACCTATGTCAAAGTGGCTAAGTAGTGCGGCGGCGGGCACTCGCCCGGCCTGCGGCCGAGCGCATCGCCGTGCGGTGAACGCTGCCCCGGCGCCCCGGCGCCGACTCCATGCTCGCGCCGGAGGCGATAGCGTGCGCGCATGACATGGCGGGGACCGGCGTATCGGATGGTGGACGGGGAAAGGATCGATGGGGCCTGGTGCCACATCTGGCGGCGGAACCAGACCGGCGGCGAGTACTACCTCGACGACCTGATCGTCTTCGCCGACGGAAGGATCACCTGCGGCGAGCGTACGGACCTGGCCGGCCTCGCGAAGAAGCTGGCAGCGGGCCGATGGGCGGTGACCGACCCGGACGCCCCACCGTTCCCCGACCCGCCGTCGAAGTGGCAGTCCCGCTCCGGCGAACCGCTGACGCCGGAGGGCTTCCTCCTGGACGTCGCCGACCGCATCGAAGCGCTCAATCAGCGGCCGACTGCCCGGCAGCGCTGCTGGGACGCGATCCGGCAGTACGAGCAGCAGCCGACCGAGGCGAACCGGGAACTTCTCCGCGCGGCCTACCTGGCGGTTCCCGCGCACCTCCGCGTGTACGTCCTCGGCGACATGGACCGCCAGGACCGCCCCCTGCGCATCCTGCTCACGGACATCGGCGAGGCCGTCGACGGCGACGGCCCAGTGGTGACGGCGGAGATGCACCGGGGCGTCCTGGACTACTTCGCCCGGGCGGACAAGGCTGTCCGGGACGAGCAGGAGCGACGAGCCGTCCAGCATGCCGACGACCCCGTAGAAGCCGGCCGGCCGGCGCTCGTCTCCCACGAAACCGTCTATCCGCAGGGGTGGCCGGACGAGCCGGGGCTGTTCGTGCTCCGCAACGACTTTCCCGCCGCCATCGAGTTCGCCGGCGACGCCTACGCCTCCGTGCAGCACGCGTACTGGGCCCTGGCGGCGGCCGACGCCGCCGACAGAAGCGGCATCCGGGGCGCGGCCTCCGGCAAGGATGCGCAGGACCTGGGCGGGCGGGTGAGCCGCCGGAGCGACTGGCCGGACGTCCGGCTCGCGGTCATGGCGGGGCTCCTTCGCGCGAAATTCACCCAGCACCCCGACCTCGCCGAGGTCCTCCTCTCCACCGGGGATGCCAGGATCAGCTACACCGGCTTCGCCGACTCACCCTTCTGGAGAGACGTCCCGGACGACCGGGGACGGAACTGGATGGGCCGGTTGCTGGAACTGACCCGCTCCGAACTGCTCGCCCGGCAGCTGCTCCGGACCTGATCCGCCCCGCGTCGGGCCGCGGCTCAGTCCCGTAGCTCCCGAAGACGTTCCAGGTCGTCGTGCGCAGTCTCGCGCTCCTGTGCGGTGAGCGGAAGCGCGGCGGCCCGGGCGAGCGTGGCCGCCGCGGTCGCGTCGTCTCCGAGGCGCCCGGCGGTGTCCGCGCGCGGCACCAGAAGCCCGGGCGAAGGTCTCCTCGGGGGCGGGCCGGTGGTGCTGCTCCCGGCTGGTCTGCTGCCCGATGCGCAGGCAGTTGCCGGCCGGATCGGTGACGAGGAACTGCCTCGCGCCGTACGAGGTGTCCTTCAGCGGCCCCACGCGGGGCAGCCCGCGCGTCGGGATTCTGCCGTACGCGGCCCTGTGGCTGCTCGAGGGCCTCTTGTGCCGTATCACCCCCGTGTAGTGGGGTGTCGGCCATGAAGATGAGAAGCATGGCGGCCCTGACCGCGATCCTGGTCGTGGCCCCGTTGACCGCGGTGGCGCCAGGTCCGCGGGCAGCCGCTCAGTCCCGCCCCGGCGGCTCGGCGCGATCCGCCGAATCCACGCTGGTCGGCGGCATCGACCTCGACACGGTCACCATCCCCGAACTGCAGGCCCGCATGGCCCGCGGATCACTGTCCTCGGTCCGGCTCACCCTCGCCTACCTGCGGCGGATCAAGGCCGTCGACCCGAGGATCAACGCGGTCCTGCGCACCAGCCCCACGGCCCTGGGGCAGGCGGCGGCCAGTGACATCAGGCACCGCCTCGGCCGGACGCGCGGCCCGCTCGACGGCATCCCCGTCCTGCTCAAGGACAACGTCAACACCCGTGACATGCCGACGACCGCCGGGTCCCTCGCGCTCGCCGGGAAGCCACCGGCGGCCGACGCGGAGCTGGTCGCGAAGCTGCGGGCGGGCGGCGCGGTGATCCTCGGCAAGGCCAATCTGTCCGAGTGGGCCAACTTCCGTGCGGCGAGGCCCACATCAGGCTGGTCGGCGGTGGGCGGCCAGACCCACAACCCGTACGTCCTGGACCGCAACCCCTGCGGCTCGTCCGCCGGATCGGCCGCCGCGCTCGCCGCGTCGCTGGCACAGGTGGCGATCGGCACCGAGACGGACGGCTCCATCGTCTGCCCCGCCGGGATGAACGCCGTCGTCGGTCTCAAGCCGAGCCTCGGCGTCGTCAGCCAGTCGGGCGTCGTCCCGATCTCCGCCGAACAGGACACCGCCGGCCCCATGGCCCGGAACGTGATCGACACCGCGCTCACCCTGTCGGTCCTCAGCGGCGGTGACACCGCCCCCGGCCTCGCGGAAGCAGCGGCCCGCCCCGGCGCACTGCGCGGCAAGCGGATCGGCCTGTGGCGGTTGCCGGTGCTCGGCACCGAGGTCGACGCCCTCATGACACGCACCGCCGAGCGGCTGCGGGCGGCGGGCGCCGAGATCGTGGAGGTGGACCTGCCGTACCAAGGACGCCTTGCCGAGCTCGAATTCCCGGCCCTGCTCAGCGAGTTCCACCGGGACATCGACGCGTACCTCGCGACCAGGAAGGGGCCGCGCGACCTGGCCGAGCTCATCGAGTTCAACCGGGCGCACCCGCAGGAGCGGACCTGCTTCGCCGGACAGGAACTCTTCGAGCAGGCGCTCACCGCACCGCCCACCACCGATCCGGAATACCTGGCGATGCGGGCCGAGTTGGCGGATCTGTCCCGCCGCTCCATCGACGAGGTCATGACCGAGCACGGCCTGGACGCGATCGCCTCCCCGGCGAACCCGCCCGCGTGGACCACCGATTGCGGCCGGGGCGACAACGACGTGATCCCGTCGTCGACTCCTGCCGCCGTCGCCGGATATCCCTCCCTGTCGGTTCCGGCCGGCTTCGTGGGCGAGCTGCCGGTCGGACTGCTTCTCATGGCGGGCAACCACCAGGACACCGACCTGCTGTCCCTGGGCGCGGCGGTGGAGCACCGGCTGGACGGCCGGCGCGCGCCCCGGTACCTGCCCACGCTGCCGACCGGCTGAACCAGCCGGTGGCGCGGTGCGCGGGGCGGGGCGGGCCTGAGTATGCACATGCGTTTGTCCGAGTAGCAGGGCTCATGAAGGGCCCGGCGGCTACGGGAGACCCTCGCCCCATGAATACTCGGACCCAGGCCAAGCCCGCCGCCCTGTGGGCGCCTGCCCCGCCGACTGCCGCTGTGCGTCCCGGAGTTGCCGTGGCGACCGCCCTGCTGGGCGCCGCCACGGCCGTGTCGGTGGCGTGGCTGACCTTCCTGGTCTGGATGATCTCCGTCTGGGGTGCGGCTTCCGGGGTGGCGGCCGGTGGGATTCCGGCGACGTACGCGGCCTGCCTGGCCGGCGGGGCCGCGCTGTTGACCGCCCTCGCCTTCGCACCACCGGTGCGTCGCATGGCTCCGCCCCGGCGTGCGCTGTTGCTGTGTGCGGTGGCGTGCCCCGTTCCGTTCACGCTGGCTGTCGCGACCTGGGTGGGCGTCGGCTGACCGCGTGGCGCGTGCCCCGCGGCGGTCGGCGTTTCACGGCCCGGAGACCGGGCGGGGGCGGCCGCAGGCAGCGGCCGTGGCGGGGCTGCCGAACACCGGGGCCGGAGCGGGGTGTGGACGGCTGTGCGCGAGGGGCCCGTAGCGTGAGGCGCATGACTGTGCTGATCATCGGCGGCAGCGGCCTGCTGGGTACCGAGCTGGTACACCGGGCGGCATCCTCGGACGGGCCCCCGGCCGCCACGTACCATTCCCGCCCCGGCGACCCGGGCCGGGCGGCCTGGCACCACCTGGATCTACGGGCCCCGCGCCGCCTGGAAGAGCTCCTCGACACGGTGGCCCCGGCCGCGGTGATCAACGCGACGAGCGGTGGGGCGGACTGGGCGGTCACCGCCGAAGGCGGCGTCCGGATCGCGGTGGCCGCGGCCGAGCGTGGCATACGCCTGGTGCACGTCTCCAGCGACGCGGTCTTCTCCGGCGCGGGCCGCGACCGGTACGACGAGTCATGTCTTCCGGACCCGCTCACCCCGTACGGGGCCGCGAAGGCCGCCGCCGAGACGGCCGTACGTATCGTCAGCCCCGACGGGGTTGTCGCCCGTACCTCGCTGATCATCGGCAACGGCCTCTCCGCACACGAGCAGTTGGTGCACGCCCTGGCCGACGGAAGCCGCGAGGGCGCCCTGTTCACCGACGACATCCGGTGTCCCGTACACGTGGCCGATCTGGCCGCCGCCCTGTGGGAGATCACCCGCTCCGACGCCGCCGGGGTCTTCCACCTCGCCGGTCCGGACGCCCTCAGCCGCTACCAGCTGGGCGAGCTCATCGCCCGCCGCGACGGCCTCGACCCCGCACGGCTGCCGTCCGCGCGCCGCTGCGACACGGGACCGCCCGGCGGGATCGACGTACGACTGGACTGCCGTGCCACGCAGCGGAAGCTGAACACCCGGCTCCGGGGCGCCCGCGCATTCCTGCGCGGAGTGGACCGGACATGACGAGGACCACGCCGGCCAGACCGGTGTCCGTGGAGGCCGTGTTCCCGGAGCTGGCCCCCTACCGGTCCCGGACGACACGGTTGCACCCCAGGCCGGGCCGGCCCGGTATGCGCGACAGCCATATCGGCGGGCCGATGCTGTGGCCGGCGGACGAACCGTGGCCGCTCTGCCATGAGCCGCACCGGCGTGACACCGAGGGGTACGCACCGGAGGAGATTCGCGGCGCCCGGGCCGCAGGGGCGTGGCCGCCGAGCCGGCCGTGGCCCCGCGCGGAATCTGCCGGGGAGGACGGGCCGGGGCCCTTCATGGGGCTGGCCCAGTTCTTCCGCCGCGACATCCCGGGCCTCGCCTGCGGGCCCGACGGCGCGGACCTGGTGCAGCTCTTCCGCTGCCCGTTCACCCACGGCCCGCTCCTGGAGCGCCGCTACCACCTGCGTTGGAGACAGGCCGCACGGTCCGGGCAGGCGGAGCACTTCCTCACCGCGCCGCCCCGGGTGCCCCTGCTGCGGTGGGAGCATGAACTCCCCGCACCATGCGTCCTGCACCCGGAGGGAGTGGACACGTACCCCTGGGCGGAGAACGACACGCTGCCCGAGTCCCTGATCGCACGCATCGACGCATGGGACGACGCGCAGGAAGCAGAACACGGACCCGACGCCCCGAACTACCAGTACGACCTGTCGATTCCTCCCGGCTGGCGTGTCGGCGGCTACCCCAGTTGGGCGTCGACGGGCCCGATGGTCATCGATTGCGCGTCCTGCGACACGCCTATGGAGCTGCTGCTGACGGCTGATGGCTGCGAAATGGACGGCGGCTCGCACAGCTGGCCCCCGCTGGAGGACCGGGACCCGCTGCTGAAGGGCAAGGCGTCGATCCGGGGCGGCGTCTCAGTCACGCAACCCACGCGGCTCCGCTTCGGCCGGGACCGTGATCTGCATGTCTTCGTCTGTTCGGAAGAGCCCGGTCACGCGCCCCGATGGGTGCTCGCGTAGGCCGTCGGCCGGGAATGCCACAGACGCTCGGTGGATTCTTGCGCGTGCGAAAAAAGGCATCTGCACCACTTAACGGTGAACATCGCCCCTATGTCCCTTGAAGCGGCGCCCAGTTGGAAAGGCTGGCCGTGCACCTCAAAGAGGCGCACGGCCAACCCGAGGAGAAGACCTTGAAGCGTGTCTCGTTCCGCCGTTCCGCCGGACTGATGGCCGCCGCCGCGGCCCTGATCGCCGGTCCCGCCCTGTCCGCTCACGCCATGACCCCCGCCGCCCCGAGCAGTCAGCAGAGCTACGCCGCGCAGGCGCGGGCGGCCGGCCTCACCGACGAGCAGGCCGGGGAGCTCCAGCGACAGGTCGACGCGGTACGTGCCCAGGAGCCCCAGGCCCGCCAGACCTCCGCGAACACCCTCGCCATCCCCGGCGGGACCGTCACCCTCCCCACCCCCGGACAGACCGAAACCCGCAGCCTGGCCTCACCCGGCACGGCCCTGGCCTGCGCCAACGGGCACCTGTGCATCACGGACGGGCGCGGCGTCAACTACGACTACTACCGCTGCGGCTACTACGACTTCAACGGCGTCGGCGACGGCACCTTCAACAACAACCAGACCTCGGGCACCCGTGCCCGCTTCTACAACAGCGATGGCAGCGAACGCTGGTCCCACGTCGCCAAGGGCACCGGCACCGCCTCCTGGACCCCGGTCTTCCACATCCGCCCCTGCTGAGCCTCGCACCTTCCCCCGCCCCCGGCTTCCGGGGGCGGGGGCGGGGGAGTGCCGGCCGGCGAATCGGCGGGAACGGTACTCGGAACGCCGTACGGACCTCACCGTGCGGGTCCCCGCGGGCGTCCGTTCGTACCCAGCGCGGTATCAGGCGAGGGCGATGGTCATCCAGGGAACGGCCTCCTGCCGGTACGAGTGTCCGACGGGATCGGTGCCGCTGCGGTCGGTGAGGCTGAAACCGGTGACCATGATCGTGTCGGAGTCGTCGGCGACGGAGACGAGATGTGTCCCGCACCGCGGGCAGAAGCCGCGGCGGAGCGTGGGCCAGGTCGCGTACCACGTCGGCTCGCCACCCGGACCGGTCCACGTCAGTCCGGCCCTGTCGAAGCCGACCCACAGGACCGCGGGCGCGCCGGAGATGCGCGTCTCGTGCGGGCATGAGCACAAGTGCGGGTCGATCGGGTCGCCCAGCACCCGGTACGTGACGCGGCGGCACTGGCAGTGCCCGGTCCGGGCCGGTCCGGAAGGCGGCACGGGAGCGGGGGTCATCGGATCCTCGATTCGGTACGGGCGAAGCGCTACCAGGCGGTGGGGCGCACGATTTCGGTGACGGGCTGGGGGTGAACGGCCTCGCGGATGCCGAGCAGGGCGCGGCCCCGGTGGACGGCCGCAAGCTGCTCGGCCGACTCGGACGGCCCCCAGTCGAAGAACTCCAGGGCCTGCTCCGGGGTGGCCAGAACGCGTACGTACGTCTGACCGGTGGCCGGATCGACGGCGGCCTCGCCCAGGCTCGCGAGCGCGGCGGCGTAACGGACCCTCGCGCGGGCGCCGGACGGGTCGGACAGATACCCGAGGTAGCGGGTGTCACCGAGCTCCGCGGCAGCCTCCTCGCGGCATTCCCGGACGGCAGTCGCCAGCGGATCGCCGCCGTCCTCCGGTTCCGTCGTGCCGCCGGGCAGACAGGACGCGCCGGTGTCCGGTTCGAGGAGTACGAGGACGCGTCCGTCCGGGGCGAAGGCCCAGACCCAGGACTGGCGGACCGCGAGGCCGGCGGGCACGGGCCCGGGGTGGAAGGGCAGGTGGTGACGGGCCCGGGCGGTGCGCAGGACACCGACCCGGTCGAGGACGGTGGGGGCGATCGGGAGTCCGTCCTCCAGGAGCACGGGGCCGGCGCCGTTGATGCGGGCGCGGAGCGCGGACAGGGCGCGGCGGGCATCCCCGGGAGACATCAGCGAGGGAAGGTCGGCGGGTTCGGCGAACTCGATGCCGTCGATCTCACCCGGGGCGGGCCGGATCGCCGCGATCCGTTCGTCGTCCCAGACGCCCCCGTCGAAGACGTGCAGCAGCTCGCCCGGGAACCGCATGGCCGGGTCCGCCGTCCGGCCGGCGGGGGAGACCCAGTCGACGGCCAGCCCACGGGTCACGGTCGCCGCCATGCCGAGCTCCTCCTCCAGCTCGCGGGCGGCGCCCCGGGCCGGTGACTCGCCCTTGTCGACGGCTCCGCCGGGCAGCAAGCGGGTGGGCCGGTAGCTGACCCGCTGGATCAGGACCTGCCCGCGCTGGTTGGTGATCAGCACGCCGGTGCCGGCCCACAGCGCGGCCGAGGCGCGCAGCGTGCCGTACGCCTCCTCGCTCGTCACACCGGGAAGTTCGTCAGGTGCGGATGTCGTTGTCATCTCTCTCCGTTCGGGCCGTGCTTGGGGCTCCGGCCCGGGGCGCGATCTGGGCCGGAGCCGTACGTACGGGGGAAGTGTCCCCGACCGCCGCCGCCCGGGGCCGGGGTGTGCTCGGCCAGCAGCTCCCGTTCGCGCTCACCCACCTGCCGGAAACCCCGCCCCTCGCCGAAATGCGCTGCCGGTCGCGTTCCATGTGGGCGTCGGTGCTGGTCAACGCGCCCAGCCCAGCTCCGTGTAAACCCGTCCGGCGCGGATGCCCTCGATCGCGGCGCGTGTGTAGGGGACCAGTGGCTCGGGCAGGTCCTTGGCGTTCCACCACTGCCAGGACACGCACGTGTCCGGCTCCCGCAACTCGGGCGTGCCCTCCCAGCGCCGTGCGCGGAAGAACAGGCCGATCCGGGGTCTGTCTCCCGGTCGGTCGACCATGTGCACGGTGTGGACGAGTTCGACATCCGCCGGGTCGACCACCAGCCCGGCCTCCTCGTACGCCTCCCTGACCAGGCAGGCCGTCGCCGCCTCCGCCTCGCAGTGGCCGGCGAGTAGGTGCCAGGAGCCGCCCGCGTACGCCGAGTCGGGGTGCCGCAACCCCAGCAGGACCTGGTCGTCCCGCTCCAGGTAGAGGTGGACGCCGACCACGTTCAGGACCGTCCCCGACGCCGGGGCCGCCTCGGCGGGTGCCCGGTGCTCGGTGGCGTGCCGCTCCAGGAGTGCCCGGGTCGAAGGCAGCATCGTCAGGTACGGGAACTTCTCGGGCCGCATCCAGGCGACCATCACCCCCTCGGTGAGCGGCAGACGGGCCGGGTCGCCGTTCCAGCGGCCGGTGAACACCTGGACCGGCACCCGGGTCCCGTCCGTGCCGGTGACGCACTCGACCGCGTACGGCACCAGGGCGGAAGCCGTCAGGTCGGCCTCCTCGCGCAGCTCCCGGCGGACCGTGTCGAGCAACGTGCGATCCTGCGGCTCCCGGCCACCGCCGAGCAGCGACCAGCACCCCGGCTCCCAGATCCACGGCTTGTTCGCGTCCCGCAGGTGCAGCAGGTACCGACCGTGGCCGTCGTGGATGATCGCCGAGGCGCTCAAGGGCTCGGGGCGCCCGTCCAGTCGCGCGTGAAGGAGTTTCCCGCGCAGGGTCGATGACCTGACCTCCGTCAGGGGAAGCCACTGCGCGCCGGACACCTCCTCGTCCTGGAGGGTGATCGCCGGTGGCTCCTCGTCGGCGAGGTGGAACACGTAACGGAAGTCGTAGTGCCGGTGCGCCGGCTCACCCTTCGAAGGGCGGGCGTCGATGTCATGTACGTCGATGTCGATGGGGGAGCCGAGCAACTGCCGGGTCAGGCACACGGCGCCCGGAGGGATCCCGGTCTCCTCCGAGAGCTCGCGCAACGCGGCGACGAGCAGGCTGCGGTCGCCGGGTTCGGCGTGGCCGCCCGGGGTGAGCAGGAGCCCGCCGGAGGCGCGGTGCCGGATGTGCAGCACCCGGCACCGGCGGTCGATGACGACAGCGCTGCATGTGACGTGGGCAGGGAGCGTCCCCCGGTCGGCCGGGTCGTCGACTCCGTCCAGGAGGGACATGAGCCCGGCGAGGGCTTCCCGTTCGTGCGGGTGGCGCGCCAGGTATGCCTCGGCGGTGGTGCGGATGGCGGAGCGGGTGAGCGGCATGTCATTCCCTCGGGACGGCGGAAGGGGTACGGGGGCCGGGGCGGCTCACGCGGGGGCCTTGTGCTTGTCGTCGTCCGGCTCGGACGTGATCTGGTAGGACAGCAACTCACGGAACAGACCGGGCCGTTCGGAGAGCTCCGCGTAGGTACCCTCTTGGACGATGCGGCCCGCGTCGAGCACGACGATGCGGTCGGCGACGGCCACGTTCGCGATGCGATGGGTCACCAGCAGTACCGCCCGGTCCCGGGCCAGGGACCTCAGCCGCTGGAAGACGCGGAACTCGGCACGCGGGTCCAGGTTGGCCGTCGGCTCGTCCAGGACCAGCAGCCCGGCCCGGCGGAAGAACGCCCTGGCCAGGGCGATGCGCTGCCACTGGCCGCCGCTGAGTTCCTCGCCGTTGAGCCACTCGCGGGCCAGCAGGGTGTCCAGGCCCGCGCCGAGTGTGTCGACCACCTCGTCGGCGTCGGCCGCCTCGCACGCCTCACGGACCGCCGCGTCGCCGCGGGCGGTGGGCTGTCCCTGGGTCACGTTCTCGCGCACGGTCAGCGGCCAGTGCGCGTAATCCTGCGGTACGAGGGCGACGTGCCGCCACAGCGCCTGCGGGTCGGCCTCGCCGGTGGGGACGCCGTCCCACAGCACCTGCCCGTCGGTGGGCAGGTAGAGGCCGCTGACCAGTTTCGACAGCGTCGACTTGCCCGAGCCGTTGAAGCCCACCAGCGCGGTGACCTCGCCCCGGCGCAGGGTGAGGGACACCTCGGACAGGGCGTCGTGGTCCTTGCCCGCGTAGCGGTGGGTGACCGAGGCGACCTCGATCGTCTCCGGCGGCGCGGGGTGGTGCGTGCCCCGGCGCATGCGGAAGCCGCCCGCCTTGTCGAGGAAGCCGGTCCAGTCGTCCATGTACAGCCCCGTCCGTACGGCCCGTGCGCCGACGGCCACCAGGCCGCGGACCGACATACCGACGGTCTGCAGGGCGAAGACGGCCGTGCCGGCATGGCCGACGCTGATCCGGCCGGTCGCGAGCAGCCACACGACCGCCGCCCACACCACCGCCGACCCCAGACCTCCGTACACCGCGCCCGCGAGGGACATCCGCGCGCCCTGGTCGGCCGCGGCCCGGTCCTCGCGGTTGATGCGGGCGACCGTGTCCCGGTAGCGGCCGGACAGGAAGCCGGCCATGGTGCCGGCGCGGATCTGGTCGGCGGCGTCCTTGGTGTAGATGTGCCAGCGCAGCACGGACAGCATCCGGTTGTCGCCGTTGCTGCGGAGGTTGGCCAGGTAGCGCACGCGTGCGGCGCTGACCTGGGCCACTGCCTGCGGCAGGCTGGCGGCGACGAGGAGGGGGAGCAGCACCCAGTGCACACCGGCGAGCACGACGGCCCCGGCGAGGAAGGCGGCGGCCGAGGCGATCAGGTCCTGCCCCTCGTTGATGAGGTCGCCGGTGACCTGGGCGCCGCGGTCGGCGGCCTCGCGGTCGCGGTTGAAGTCGGGGTCGTCGTACGCGCACAACTCGACCTCGGCGCATCCGGTGAGCAGCATCTGCTCGGCCTCGCGGGACATCAGCGGACCCAGCCGCGCGGAGAGCCAGTTGACGGTGATGCCGAGGAGCGCGCGCACCCCGGCGGCCCCGGCGAGCAGGGCGACGGACGGCCATGCCTCCTGGAGGCGGTGGTAGACGTCCCCGTCGCGCAGCAGGGCCGTCAGGGTCCCGGCGATGGCGACGAGGCCCAGGGCCTGCATCACCCCGGTGACCAGCTGGCACAGCAGGAGGCCGACGGTCGCCCGCCGGTCGACCCGCCACGCCAGGGCCAGCGAGCGGCGCACCAGCTGCGGCAGACGGCGGGCCATGTCGCGCATCCGGATCGACCGGCCGGCCGCCTCGCGGCTGCCGGTGAGGTCGACGTAGCGCATCTGCGTCTCGGGCGCGGGCCCGGACGGCGCGGGGGCCGAGGGGGTGGCGCGCGGGCCCGGAACGCTGTCGGTCGCCGGTGCATCGGCGGACTCACTCATGCCGCCCACCCCGCGTACGGACGTTCTGAGGCACGGGTGCCGTCGACGCCGCCGGTGCTCACGGAGGGCCGTCGTTCGATTCCGGGAGGCTGCTGCGAGGGGAAGGGGGTGGGGTGCATGGCGTTCCTCCGTCTGGGCGTCGATGTGGCACTGATGCTCTAAAAACGCGGTTGAGCCGGTCCCGTAACGGCCCGATCGGAGGGCATTCCTTGAACCCAAGTTCGAATGAAGGGGTCTGGCCGTGGCCCCTCTGGGGTCTTGCCGCTGAAACTCGTTCGATCAGGTCGGGTCACCCCTGCGGGGGATTGCGGACGACCCGAGGTCCGGGCCCCGCGAGCGGGGTGTACGCACGTACGCTCTCTCGTGCACAGGACGGAGAACGGGCAGTCCCCGAAGTGCTGGGCGCGTTGGTCGAGCGCGCCTACGGTGCCGGGCCGATGTCCGACGGTGACGGATGGGCACGCGAGCCGGGGCACGGCTAGGGGGACGGCGGCCGGCCGCGTACGCCGTCTGCAGTCCTTCGTGCTGATGCCGCACCCGCATCAGTCAGGGCCTGCCCCGCCGGCTGCAGCGGCGGCCGCGGACCGACCGACCGTGCCGCAGGCAGGCACACTCCCGCAGGGCCCCGGGTGGACACGCCCTACGACATGTCGCCCCGGCACACCGTCCCCGGGGCCGGTGTGCGCCCCGTGCGCAGGTATCGGTTGACCGCCTCCGTGACGCAGCGGTTCTGCGGGTACGTCCCGTGGCCCTCCTCCTCGGCCGTCAGGAGCACGCCCACCCCGTCGCCCAGAGCGCGGGCCATGCGACGGGCCCCGGCGTACGGGGTCGTCGGGTCGCCGGTGCCGCCGATCACCAGGACGGGGGCCGCGCCGTCGGCGTTCACCTTCGGGGTGACCCGCTCGCCGTCGAACGGCCAGTCGTAGCAGAGGTAGACACCGCTGGACCAGGCCGCGCCGAAGACGGGCGAGGCGGCTTCGACGCGCGCCGAGTCCCTGTCGAGGCGTTCGTAGCCGGGGCGCAGGCTGGAGTCCGCACAGGTGATCGCGGTCCGGGCGGCGCGGCTGTTGTCGTGCGGGGCCCTCGCCCGGTCGGCGGAGCCGATGTCGTCCGCGCCCTTGGCCAGCGGCCGGCCGTCGTTGTGGTCGATCAGCGCGGTGAGGGCCTTGGCGAGGAGCGGCCAGCCGGCCGTGCCGAGGTCGAGATGGTCGCTGACGGCGTACGCGAGGTCGTCGGCGTCGAGGGTCCTTCCGCCGCCGGCCGGTGCGGGCTTCTTCTCCAGGCGGTCGGCCAGGCGCGCCATGCGGCGGGCGGCCTCCTCGGACCCGTCGCCGGTCGGGCAGTCGCGGATACGGGCCGCGCAGTGCACGGCGAACCGGTCGAAAGCCGCCTGGACCGCCTTGACCTGCGACACCTGCTCCTCGTCGTGGTCCTCGGTCGGATCGACCGACGCTTCGAGGACGAGCCGTCCGACGTGCGACGGGTACTGGTGGGCGTACACCGCGCCGAGCTCCGTGCCGTACGAGACACCGAAGTAGTGCAGCCGTTCGTCACCGAGGAGGTAGCGCATCAGGTCGAGATCGCGCGCGGTGTGCGCGGTGCCGATGTACGGGAGGATCGCCCCGGAGTGCTCGGCGCAGGCGTCGGCCCCCTCGTATCCGGTGTCGTCCGCGCTCTTCCCGCAGCGCACGGGGATGGTCGTGCCCACGCCGCGCGGGTCGAAGGAGACCAGGTCGTAGCGGTCGAGCAGCGGCGCGTACTGGTTGCGGAAGTCGGGCAGCCCGCTCACGCCGGACGCGCCGGGTCCTCCGAAGTTGAGGACGAGGGAACCGATGCGCCGGTCGTTCGGCCCGGTGGCCTTGAGACGTATCAGCGCGACGTCGATCGTCCGGCCGTCCGGTTTCCGGTAGTCGAGGGGGGCCTTCATGACGGCGCAGTCGTAGCCCTTGCGCGCGCTGGGCGGCGAGGTGCAGCGGGACCAGTGGAGGTGCTGACCGGTGGTGAGCGCGGCGGGGAGACCAGTGGGCGGGTTGGTCGCGGTGAACTCCGTACGCGGCTCCGCGTTCCGGTGGTGGGCGTCGCGTTGGAGGAAGGCGCCGACGGCCCCGATCGCGAGGAGGGCGAGGACCGCGACGATGCGCGCACCGACGGAGAAGCCCGGTCCGCGGCTCGGTATCGGATGTGCGTCACTCATGGAAGACCCCGCGTTCCCGCCCCCGGACGCCTGCCCCGTACTCGCGCCCGGACTCATGCCCGTCGAATGAGTGCAGCGTACAAGCCGCCTCCGACCGGGTGGGCGGCGTCGTCGCGGGTGCCTGCACGACAGCCACACCACCGCCATGCGCACATCCGGTGACGGTGAACGTCGCGCGGCTGTGCCGTCCCTGGGACGAGCCTGTGTCATTCCTGGCTCAGTGTGAGTGGGGCGTCGCGGCGCGCCCCGTTGACGCACGGCCCAGTTGTCGAATGTTCCGGCTGTCGTACAGCGCAGCCCCTACCGCGAGTTAGGTCAAAATGATACGCAAGGGACGCATCTTCTTCGCAGTTGCCCTCACCACCCTGGGACTCGGGCTCACCGCCTGCAACGACGGCGAGGACGAGGCAACGGGGCAGGAATCGCCCTCGGCCTCCGCCCCGGCCTCGCCCGCCCCGAGCAGCGAGAGCCCGTCGGCGGAACCGAGCGACGACCCCGGCGCCGCGCCCAGTGGTGACGTCGCCGCACCGGGCACGAAGTTCAAGGTCGGTGACCGGGCGGTCCTGCCGTTCACGTACGGGACTTCCAAGAAGGGCACCGTCGCCGTGACGGTCACGGCGATCGAGAAGGGCACCGAGGCCGACATGGCCCCCTTCGGTGAGAAGGCGAAGGGCATGACGCCCTATTACATCCGCATGAAGGTGGAGAACGTCGGCGGTACCGACCTCTCCTACTCGTCGCTGAGGCTGCGCGGCCAGCTGGAAGGCGGCGCCCCCACGGGCGTCATCCTGATCGGTGACCTCCCGGGCAAGTGCGACAGCGAGACGGCCCCCCGCGACTTCACCACCAAGGGCGCCTCGTACGAGACCTGTTCGCTCAGCGCCACGAAGACCGGTCCCATCGCGGCCGCCTCGTTCGAGGAGGGCGACGCGTACAGCGACAGCCCGGTCCTCTGGACCAGCTGACCACCCGTTCCCGCGACCGCGGGCCGGGCCTCCCGTCTTTGCGGAAGGCCCGGCCCGCCAGGCAGCCTTGGGCCGGCCCGGACCCGCGCGTCAGGGATTGTCAGTGCCGGTTGGCATGATGGCGGTCATGAGTCACAACATCGCGTACTCCACTGCCGACAAGGCCGACGTCCTGTCCTTTCTGGGTGCCGAGGACGATCTGAACGCCGAGCAGCGGCGCCGCCTCGACGCGATGCGCAAGTCCGCGCAGATGCATCAGGACGACCTCGATGACCAAGGTGTCGACTGGGGCCTGCCCCTCGTCGACGCCCTCGGCCACCTCATCGCCGGACGCATCGACTCGGACGCCGAGTACGCCGGCAACGCCTACACCAGCGCGTTGCAGCACATCATCGACCACAACGGGTCCGACTCAATACACCTGGGCACGTACGCGAAACCCTCGACCTTCTTCGGCCTGGTCGACGACCAGCTGCGACGCGTCGGCGTTCCCGCCGACCTGTTGCCCCACGGCTTCCTCTACGGCGGGCTGCCCGGCGGCTTCCCTTTCATTCCGCACTCGATCGACGGCTACCCCGCCATTGGCCATCTGCCGCTCGCCAAGGCCAAGCCCGCCGCCGAGGCCTATCGCGCCGTTCTGGACGGGATACCCGCTGACTTCCGGTACGACGTGCAAGAGCTGATCGAGAAGCTCGAGCAGGAGCACGACGAGTGGGAGTACGCAACGAAGAACATCGACTGGTACACCCAGGACACCCTCTTCTTCAAGCTCACCTAGCCGAGTGCGCCGAGTGCCCTCATCGCCTCGCGCTCGACGCGCGCGACCTCGCGGAGGACCGTCCCTGCCTCCACGAGCCGCGCCGCGTCGCCGGCCCGCCCGGCCTCCGCGAGGAGCGCGGCCACCTGCGTCCACAACGCGGCGGCCTCGGCGTAGAGGGAGCGGCCGGTGCGCAGGCGGGGGCTGTCGATGACCTCTCCGCACTCGGCGAGGAAGTCCCGGTACAGATTGCGGAACAGCGCCCCGCCGGTACCGCCACGCTCCATCAGCTCGGCGGTCCTTACCACGCCTTCGCGTGGATCGCCGTCGCGTTCCAGCCACTTGGGCACGTGCTGGGCGGCCTTCGCGATGCCCCGGTGACCCAGGTTCGCGATGGGCGGGTTGAGGAAGGCGTCGGCGTTTGCGGCGATCGCGGACACGGCGCACTCCCTGAGCGGCGCGGGCGCGCTGCCGTGGAGCGCGAGCCTGAAGGACCGGTGCCGGGCGGTCATGGGACCGCGCTCGGCCCGAGCCGCGGCGAGTGACGTGAGGCTGGTGGTGACGGCTCCGCCCTGCGCCACGGTGTCCACGAGATAGGCGTTCTGCTCGTCGTATCCGTACATCGCCACGACGTGTCCGCCGAAGTGCACTTTCGTACGGAAGTACTCCAGATGGAAGCTGTCGAGCTGCAGCCCGACGGGCGATCCCCCGTCGAGCGCCGCCGCGACGTTCCGCCATGCCGTGCGCGGAGAGGCGGTCTCCGAGACCAGGAGTTCGGCTCCCAGGCGGGATGCCAGCCCCCGGCCGAGCTCGAACGGCTTCACCCGCCCGCCGAGAAAGGGAAACCCCATGGCCTTGCTGTCCCAGTAGACAAAGGACAGCCCACTTCCGAGCCCGAACAGCATGGCCTCGGACAGATCGACCCCTTCATGCCGCAGCAGCACACCCAGCGCGGTGGTCTCACAGTGCTGGGTGCCGCGCGACTCGACGCCTTGAACGATGACCATGCGGCTCATCCTGTTACCGGGACCAGGCCGGGGCAAGCGTGCGCGAGCCGGCCCGCCGGCGTGGGCGAAGCGGGATCTGCCGCGTCCGGAGGCGGGCGAACCGGAGCTACGAAGCCGGCCACCTGCGTCCCCGGTCCGGGTCCTTCGCGCCGGTGACCGCTTTGCTCCAGCGGGCGGTGACGGATTGCGCGTCCGGCACGCTGTGTGGAGTGTGCGGCGGATCAAGGGAACGGGCGGAGCTTCATGAGGCGGCGGAGAGCGGCTTGGGGATGGCGGGCTGTGGCCTGGGGGCTGACACCGGTCGGCCTCGTGCTGCTGGCAGGCTCGGTCGCCTACGGTCTCGTGCGGTACGAGAGGGTGACGGTCGGGGGCGACTCCATGCGACCCGGATTCCCGCCCGGGGCGCGCGTACTGGTGAAGCGGATCGGCTCGGACGGCATACACCGGGGCGGCGTCGTCCTCATCGATCCGCCCGAGCGGTACATGACCGAGCCGGTGTTGCGGCGCGTCATCGGCATCGGCGGTGACCACGTCACGGGCTCCGGAAGCCGGGTCACGGTGAACGGCAGGACGCTCGATGAGCCGTACACGGCGGACACACAAGGTGATCCGCACGCCGACTCGTACGACGTACGGGTGCCGGCCGGGCGCCTGTTCGTGATGGGTGACTATCGTGCGAACTCCAACGACTCGCGCTACCACCTCGACGTGCACGAAGGCAGCTTCGCGGCCTCGGGCGTACGAGGACGAGTGGTGGCGGGTGCGACCGTGCCCACCGGTCCCACGGCGTTCGCGGTACTCGGCCTCACACTGAGCGTGGTCGGCCTCGGCGGGTACGCGGCCGGACGGCGGCGCCGACCGGTGTGAACGGCGTCGGGCCGCGAGAGGATCACGGGGTGATCGCTCACGCCGATCCGGCCGGCGGGCGCCCCGGGACCGGCGCCGGCGGTGGTCCCTGACCGGCTCCGCCGCCCGCGCGTGGCCGTGGGCGACGGCGTCACCGGCGACCCGCCCGAGCCGGAACGAGTGGCCGGTGCGTTACCCGGCTCGTCGCGGGTACGCGGCGTCTCAAGGCGCGTCGGGTCCGGATCACCGACTGGCGTAAGCCCTCCAACGCAGTAGGAGAGGGAATGAGGCTTCGCGAATCTGCTCAGGCCGCGGCTTCCCGGCTTCACGCCGAGGTGCTGAGCGGCCGGTACCGTCTTGACGAGCCCCTCGGTTCGGGCGGTGTTGCGGACGTCTACCGGGGCTTCGACCTGAGGATGAGACGACCGGTCGCGGTCAAGGTCTTCCGGCCCGACTCCCGCATCGATGCGGAGGAGAGCTGGCGGGGTGAAGCGGTCATCCTGGGCCGGCTGCACCACCCCGGACTTGTCACCGCCTTCGACGCCGGGCACCACGACGGACGCGCCTTCCTGGTCATGCAGCTGATCGAAGGCACCACGCTGAAGGAACGCATCGCCGAGGGGCCGCTGGCCCCCGAGGAGACCGCTGAACTCGGAGTGGGCCTCGCCCGGGCGCTGGCTCACGCACACGAGGCCGGCATCGTCCACCGAGACGTCAAGCCGTCCAACATCCTCCTGGACTCCGCGTGCCGGCCCTATCTCGCCGACTTCGGCATCTCCCGGCCGCTCGACTCCACCGCCGGCACCGCGACCGACACCATCATGGGCACCGCCGCCTATCTCTCTCCCGAGCAGGTTCTCGGACGGCCCGTGGGCCGGCCCGCCGATGTCTATGCCCTCGGCCTGGTGCTCCTCGAATGCCTCACGGGCCGGCTGGAGTACGACGGCGGGCCCGTTGAATCCGCGATCGCACGGCTGCACCGTGGGCCCGTCCTGCCTCCCGAGGCGCCGGAACGATTCCGCGATCTGCTGAGGGCGATGACCGCCGGCGAGGAGCAGGACCGCCCGACAGCCCGCGACTGTGCCGACGTTCTCGCGGCGAGGGCCGACACGGCACCCTCGGTGGTCCCATCGCCGACCGCCGCCCTGCACCTCGTCACAGGCGCGGCGCCGGCCGACGACGCGGACCCGCTGCCGGGCGGGCAGAAGAACACGGCTCCCGACGCACCCGCACGGGGGCGCACCCTCATGGCGGGCGGGGGCGTCGCCTTCGCCGCTGTCGCGGCAGTCGTACTCGCCGTCACCGGCAGCTCGGCCCCGCCCGAGTCGGGCCGGCACGCGACGCCGACTTCCACCGCGCCCACGGCGAGCACACACGCCCCTCATGGTGGAGCACAGAGTGCAACGGGGGCACCGCCCCCGGCCTCTCCGTCCTCCCATGCCCGCGCTGCCACCGGCACACGACCTGCCGGCGCGCGCAAGAGCACCTCCGCCGCCGACGTGTCGGACGAGCCCGCCGACGGCCCGGGCTCGCCCAGCCCGACGCACACAGCGGCGCCCTCGCCGACCACATCACCCACCACGCCCAAGGCCCCCACCGCATCGCCCTCACCGAGTGACGCGACCACCTCGGCGCCGGGTACACCCAGCGCCACGGCCACCGAGTCCCCCCGCCAAACGCCCGGACAGGCGAAGAAGACAGAACCGGGCGCGGACACGGAGCGCGACGGCGCCGGCCGAACGTCACGGTGACGCCGCGGCCGTCTCCACCACCGGCGTTACGGGACCGACGCGCACCGGCGGGTCAGTCGTCGAGCATCGCCGCTCCGTACCCCACTGGCGCCGACAGGAACAGAAAGAGCCAGTCGCGGTCTTGGGCCTCCACTTTGAACAGGTGCGCGGCCTGGCCGGTGTCGTCGGCGAAGAGGTGCCAGGCGTCGCTGAAGTCACCTCCGAAGGGAGCGACGGCGATGAGACAGAGGCCCAGAAGCGTTCCCAGATAGGTGCCCAGCGGCGTGGCCAAGGCACAGGTGACGGCGACCGCCTGGCTGTGGTCGCTGTGGCTTCCGGCAATGAGACCGGTGACTCCGCCCATCACCAGGGCGCCCCAAGTCATCAATTCTGCCTGGTCCTTGATGATGAAGGCCCAGACCAAAGACAGGCCGACCGTCATGCCAAGTGCGATCAGGATGCCCGTGCTCTCGTCATCGCTCGACTCGCTCACGCCGTACCCCCCCCGTGAGATGAGGCGGCCTCCGCGACCGGGGCGCGCCCTGTGGTCGCATTCCACGATAGACACGGACGCGGACTTGGGCAGGTGTATTGCGCACGAAAGCTACTGGCGAGAGGGCGTGGAACGCCGGGCAGCCTCCTCCAGGAGGCTCTCGGTGAAGGCGTGCACGGTCGGGGTGCTGTTCGTGGCGGCCCACAGCAGACCGTAGTCGACCAGCGGCGCATCGTGGAAAGGCACGTAGACGACATCGGGGCGCGAGTAGTACTGCGCCGCGCGGGCGCACGTGGGGGAGACGCCCTTGCCCGCGGCGACCAGGGCGAGCACCTCCTGCCACGCCGTTGTGGACGGTCCGCGCGGGATGGGGCGGCCCTTGGGCGTGCGGCGCGGGTAGTGGTGTTCGAGGAAGTACTGGGGCTGGCCCGTGACGGTGATCAGCGGGGACTCCGCGAGGTCTTCCAGCGACACCGTGTCCTGCTGGGCGAACGGGTGGCCGGCGGGAACGACGAGTGCGCGGGGCTCGGAGAAGAGGACCGGACCGTTGACGATGTCCGGCTCGTCGATGGGCAGCTCGATCAGCTGGATGTCGTGCGTGCCGTTGCGCAACGGCACGAGCGGGTCCAGGAGGGGTGATTCGTGGATGCGGACGCGGCAATTGGGGTGGCGGGCACGGAAGGCATCGGCAGCGGCCACGACGAGAGTGCCGCACCATGCCGCGGAGTAGGCGACGTCGAGTTCACCGGTGACACCCCGGCCGGCGGCCGCCGCTGCGGACAGGGCTTCCTTGATCTGCTGATATCCGGCGGCGAGGCCATCCCGCAACACCGCCCCGATGGGCGTCAGCTGGACGCTTCGACTGGTCCGTTTGAACAATTCCGCGCCGATGGCGCGCTCCTGCTTCTTGATGGCCTGGCTGACTCGCGCCGGTGTGACACGCAACCGCTCCGCCGTCCGGCCGAAGTGCAACTCCTCCGCGAGCACCAGGAAGATCTCTATCTCCCGCAGTTCCACGGTCATCCACCCCCGCTTCGTGTACCGCCGGCTTAACCGCCGTTGCAGGATACGGCCTTGATGCCCCTGCCTCCGGCCCGTGAAGCTGGACCGCGTGAGCAGCGGATATGCGGAGAGGGGCGCACCGTATGAACGTCATCGGGTCGGCCGTTGTACTGACCGTCGACGACCCCGCCGCATCGGCGCGGTTCTTCGTGAGCCACCTCGGGTTCCGCGACGTACTGGTGACCCAGGGAGTGATTCACCTTGCCCGTGACGATGCGGCCACCGACATCGTCCTCCATCGCACCGCCGGCTCCGGTGCCCCGCGGCAGCATCCGGTGGTGCGGGCGGGCGCGATCGTTTCCTGCACGGTGACCGGCATTCAGGCGGAGTACGAGCGTCTGCGACGCGAAGGGGCACGGATCACTCTCCCGCTGCGCAAGGAACCCTGGGGCGAATGGATGCTCCAGCTCACCGACCCCAACGGCGTGGTGGTCCAACTCGTCGAGTGGATCCCCCCGTCCGGAGCCTGACCACCCCCGGCGCACCCGCACGGTCGGTGCGCCCACAGTCCGGCACGCAGTCCTGAACACCGCTCGCGCATCGCGAGGCACTACCCGCTACGACCTTACAGACGACCTACAGGAGCACACACATGTCCCTCAACGCTTCCGATGACCTCCGCCCGGAGCTGCAGAAGATCATGGGCGGGATGATCGAGTCGGGTTTCACCGGCGTGACCGTACGCGTGCACGACGAGCGAGGCCCGTGGGAGGGCAGCGCCGGTCTGCGCAGGCTGGACGAGACCGCCAAGCCGCCGACGGACGGGCACATCCGGATCGGCAGCAACACCAAGACGTTCGCCGCCACCGCGGCCCTGCGACTGGTGGCCGAAGGCGTGATCGGGCTGGACGCCCCCGCTGCCGGCTACCTCCCGGACCTGGGGCTGAACCAGGAGATCACCGTACGCATGCTCCTCCAGCACACCAGCGGGATCTTCAACTTCACCGGTGAGTACTACGAGGACGGAACCTTCGCGCCGGGCATCCCCGCGACGACGGCGGGCCGGGAATGGGTGGACAACCGCTTCCACACCTATCGGCCGGAAGAGCTCGTACGGCTGGCACTGTCGAAGCCCCCGCGGTTCGAGCCGGGCACGGACTGGAGCTACTCCAACACCAACTACGTGGTGATCAGGCTGCTGATCGAGAGCGTCACCGGCAACTCGCTCGCCGACGAGATGCAGCGGCTGATCCTGGGGCCTCTCGGACTGACGGGCACCTCGCTGCCCGAAACCGGCACCGACATAGCGCCGCCACATGCACACGGCTACTACCGCTACCTGGAAGACGGCGACCGGGAGACGACGGTCGACGTCACCCGCCAGAACCCCTCCTGGATCTCCACCGGCGGCGACATGATCTCGACCACCCGCGACCTCCACACCTTCATCTCCGCGCTGACGGGTGGCAAGCTCCTTCCGGGCCCCATGCTGGACGAGATGTACAAGGTGCATCCCAAGGCCGGTTACGGCCTCGGCGTATTCGTGCAGGACACGGGCCGGGACGGCGGCAAGGTCATCACCCACAACGGGGGAATGGCGGGCCATGCGGCGCTGATGTACAGCACCCCCGACGGCACCACGACCCTGACCGCGGCACTCAACTACGTGGACGACGCCTCGATGTCCATGGCCCAGGTGTTCCAGCAGTCGACGCAGCTGCTCGTACAGGAAGTGTTCGGCGGCCACCGCCCCTGACGCCGCCCGCCGCGCCGACGTGAGGCGGGCCCGCGCCGACTCCGTGGCCGGAAGTGCCCCACCGTGAAAGCACTGGACATGCGGCGACGGGGTACAGGGAGTTCACTTCTACGAAAGGGGCTCGCCATGCTCGGCATAGTCGCCGCGGTGCTGTTCTTCGTGTCGTTTCTGATCAACGCGGCCGATATCAGCACCAACGACGTCTTCTCCTCGACCAATGTGATGCTGCTGGGGCTCACGGCGCTGGCCCTCCACGTCGCGGGCGTAGGCAGCGGCTGGGCCCGCAGGCGGTGACGTGCCGCCCTTGCGTCCCTGGCCGTGGACGAGCCCTCGACTTCGCAGGCGAGGGCTCGTTCCATGTCCGGCGTCTTCCCTAGGACACGGACAGCAGACGGTCCAGGACCCCGGGGTCGGCCTTCACACCGTCGTGCAGGTGGGTCTCGGAGACCCAGGTGCGCAGGCCACGGACCCGGGACGCCGTGGTCAGGGCGTGATCGTGGTCGACGTACATGTCCTGGCGGTACACCGCCGCGGCGACCGGCACCGTGTTGGCCGCGAGGCGGTCGAGGTCGTAGAGGGCCGGCCAGTCGGTGCGGTGGGCGAGTGCGTCCGCGGTCGCCTTCAGCGGGACGAGGGCCGGATCCTCGTCGAACATCCACGGGTACATCATCTCGCCGGTGAAATGCAGTGGACCACCCGCGGAAGCGTCGAATTCGGGGAACTCGGCCCGGACCCGGTCGGCGGACCATGCCGTGGGACGGCCGCCCTGCGCGTATATCGCCTCGTGCAGGACGGCGTACAGCGGACGCGGCGCGAGAGAGACGACGGAGTCGACGCCGCGCAGGAACGTGTCGGAGAGGACCGGCCCGCCCCGCCCGGGGACGAAGGCGCACTCCAGTAGGTAGTGCAGGGTGTCGAAGGCCGACGCCGTGCCGAACGTGATCCCGAGTGTCTGGAACCGCCGTACCGACAAGCGCTCGCCCGACGGCATACGGACGTCGTGGTCGGCCAGGTGGGCGGCGACGCGCTCGGCCGGGGCGCGGTCGAGCGGGTAGCGCTCGAAGTACCGGGCGTTGGCGGCGAGCGTACGCCGGTACGCCGCCCGGTAGACGTCATCGGCGTGACCGGTGAGGGTGGGCAGGCCACCGGTGATCAGGGCCCGGTCGAGGCCCTCGGGGGCGAGGCCGAGATAGGTGAGCGTGGCGAAGCCGCCGAAGCTCTGGCCCAGGACTGTCCAGGGCCGGTCGCCCTGCATCCGGCGGCGCAGCAGCTCGGCGTCCCGGACGATGGAATCCGCCCGGAAGTGGGTGAGGTACTGCGCGGCATCGCCCCGGCCGGCCAGTGTGGTGCGGTCCGCCGGGGTGGACCGCCCGGTGCCGCGCTGGTCGAGGAGGACGACGCGGAACTCCTTGAGGGCGCGGCGCAGCCAGGCGCCCGCCGCGTTGGGGCGTTCCGCCCGCCCGCCCGGCCCGCCCTGGAGCCAGAGCAGCCGCGGCAGCTCACGGCCCTCCATCCCCTCGGCGACGACCTCCCGTGCGAAGACGGAGATGCTCGGCCCGTCGGGGCGGGCGTGGTCGAGCGGTACGTCGAGGGTGTGGTCGGTGCAGACGAGGCCGCTGTGGCGGTACGTGATCTGGTCGTCGGTCAAGTCCGGCTCCTGGGGCGGGGTGAACGGGGGCGGGGCGGGCGCGCGGTCGTCGGTCAGTAGCCGGCTACGCCCAGTTCGCGGCAGATCTCGACCAGCTCGGGGTGCACGTAGACGCCGTCCTTCTCGATGCACTCGCCGTCGAGGTAGATGGACGGGCCGAGAATGGAGCCGTCGGTGTGGGCGGCGGAGACCCACGGTTCGCCGCCGATCCAGGCGCCCTTGGTGCCGATGCCGAGCTCCACGCAGCCGAAGACGCGCTCGTCCTCGACGATACGGCCGGTCGGGGCGGGCACACCGGGGTTGAACCCCAGGGACCAGTGGGCGACGCGGAACATGTTCGGGTCGTCCCAGGACTCCATCCAGCGGCGGAAGACCTCCGCGTCCTGACCCTCGCCGTCGATCTTCGTGACGACGCCCTTCTCGACGGTGCAGCGGACCGGGGAGCGCAGCAGACCGAGCTGGTCCGGCGGCCACAGGGCGCCGTCGAAGACGAGCATGCCGTCCTGGGTCTCCTCCAGCGGGTTCCAGGAGATCTGGCCGGAGAGCATGACGGTCTCGCCGGGATTCTCGGCGGGCTTGCCCCGCAGGTTGATCGGGCGGTCGCCGTTGCGGCCGGTGATGTCGGTGCCGTTGGCGGAGGTGATGCGAACCTCGTCCGCCTGCTCCAGGAGGCGGACCAGCGCCTTGCCCAGCTTGATGACGCCTTCGAAGTCGGGGCGGCCGACCGTCGCGACGAGCATGTGCACGTCCATGGCGGTGAGGTTGGTGTAGCGGCAGCCGTTCGCCATCGCGCGGCGGAACGCGTCGGAGTGCATCACGTACGAGACGGCGAACTCGATCCACACGTCGGCATCGGCTATGGCGCCGGCGACGGGGCGCGGTGGCTCCATGGACGAGCTCGGCATCGTCTCGTACCAGACGACGACGGGGTGCGCCCCGGCCGCCGCGACGGCCTGTGCGGTGGCGTCCACGACACGGCGGTCGCTGCTGGTGTCGCCGGTGAGGACGACGTGCTCGCCGGGCTTGACGAGCATGACCTGCTCGACGAGCTTGCGAGCGGCGAGGGCGAGTTCGTAGCTCAGGTACTCGGACCTGGGTTCGAGCCGGCTGAACATCTCCATGGACTTTCTCCTTGCGGTGGTGCGTGTGGGGGAACGTGGTAGAGGGGGGCGGAGGTCAGCTCGCCTTGATGATCTGGGCGGAGTCGCCCAGGGAACTGCCCGCGATGAGACCGGCGCCGACCAGGTTGAGTTCCTCGTCGGCGGCGGGACCGCGCCACTTGCGGTAGCCGACGCGCACGGCGAGCGCGGCCAGGACCATCCAGCAGGCGTTCGGGGTGAGGATCAGCAGGCCGGTGGCGAGCATGACGCCCATCTGGCGCTTGGTGCCGCCGATCAGCTGGATGGCGGCGCCGGGAATGGCCCACAGCAACAGGGTGCGCAGCACACCCGGCTCGCCCAGGCCGTTCTTGACCGTATCGGCGTAGACCTTGGCGACGGGCGGGATCAGCCCCTGCTTGAAGTACGACTGCCACAGGACGGCCACGACGACGAGGGCCGCGGCGAAGCCGATGAGGGCGGCACGGAACTGTTCGCGGCGCCCCTCCCGCTCGTACGGGTCCCAGGGCCGGTGCTCGCGGCGCAGCAGCCAGCCGGCCTTGAGGTCGTAGCCCATGTCGGCGAAGGCGGGGCCGGTGGCCGACACGTAACCGACCAGGAGCGCGAGCGGCACCGACGGGATGCCGATGAGCAGCCCCAGGACCAGGAAGATCAGGGTGACGGCGAACGACGGGAACCAGCCGGACTGCATCGCGGCGAGGCCGACGATCAGCTCGTGCACGAGCGCCGCGAACGCGGCGAACAGCACCCAGCCGAGCAGCCCCAGCGGGCTCATGTCACCGATCAGCCCACCGAGGACGGCGAGCAGGACGGCGCCGGCGACGAAGAGGGCGTAGCCGCGTACGAGCGCCCGGCGCAGCGCCTTCTCGTCGACGGTGTACGAGGTCGTCTCGTCGTGTCCGGCAAGGGTCGCCGCGCCGGCGGGCTCCTGCGCGGAGCGGCGGCGGACCAGCAGCACCACCGCCTGGCCGAGGGCGACGACGCCCGCGCCGACCATCACGCCGTGCGGTACGTATCCGGCGCCGATGTCGGTGTGGAACAGGTCGGGGCTGAACTCGCGCAGGCCGAGCCCCACGCCGAACATGAGCAGCGCCCACACATTGCCGAGGAAGGCGACACCGGCGGCGGACAGCGGCAGGCTGAACAGGGTGCCGCCGAGCCCGACGAGTGTCCCCGCGCCGAGCACCAGGGCCCGCTTGCCGCCCTTGTCACCGGCCTTGATCGTCTCGGCGGCGGCCTGCCCGGGCGGCCACGCCGCGTCGGCGGGCAGCAGCCGGGAGCCGAAGGAGCGGTAGAGCACCCAGGTGTCGATGAGCAGGCCCACGAAGGAACCGGCCAGCATCGGCCACACCAGGTCCTTGCGTCCGAAGACGTACGGCACCGCGATCGAGGTGAGCAGGGCGTTGGCGGAGGCGAAGGTGGCGGCGGAGATGGCGCTCTGGGCGAGGTTCTGCCGGTGCACGGAGCGCATCGAGCGCAGTCCGGCGAGCGGGATGCGCCCGATGAGCATGGCGATCAGCGCGCCGACGACCGAGGTGTTGGCGGAGATTCCCAGCTTGGCGACGAGGTCCGCGCCGATGACGGCGCCGACGACGGACAGCACGGCGAGGACGACGAACACGACGGGTTCGCGTACGCGGGGGTGGCCGGCGCCTGAGGATGTGACGGCGGTGCCGGGGTCGGAGGGCGGCGGCGTGGTGGCCGACGGCGAGGTGTGATGCGACACGGAACACCCCTTGGTGGGTGGGCCCCGCCCCGGGACAGGGCGGGACTTTTCGGGCAGGCTGCGACGATCCGCGTACTCCGGCACGCTTCACGTCGTACGGGGGTGTGGCCCGCCGGACGGTTTCGCCGGGCCGGGCGGGTCAGGAGCCGAAGGCGGCCGTGGCCTCCTCGGCTCCGGCCAGAACGAGTTCGGTGATGCGATCGACGGCGCGCGTGACGCGGTGCGCGGGTCCGATGACGGTGAGCGATGCGGCGATGCCGCCGGCCTGGAACACGGGGGCGGCCACGGCGGCGACGGCCTCGTCGTACTCACCGTGACTGACGCTGTACCCCCGGGAGCGCACGTCCGCGTACCGGGCCAGGAGCGTGTCCAGGGCGGTGACGGTGTGATCGTTGAAGCGTTGGAGCGGGGTGGCTCCGAACAGGCGCCGGATCTCCGCTTCGGAGTAGTGGGCGAAGATGGCATGGCCGGAAGCGCCGGCGTGGCCGGGCATCACGGCACCGACGATCGCGGTGTAGCGGACCGGGCCGGTGCCGTCGACAGCGGCGGCGCACCGGTATCCGGCGCCCTGCGGCACGTTCAGCACGACGCTCTCGCCGGTCTCCCGCAGCAGCCCCGCGAGGATCGGCCGGACCAGCGACGGCAGCACACCGCTGTGCTCCCCGGCGCGCGCCAGCCGGGACACGGCGGGGCCGAGCCGGTAGCGGCGGGTGGTGGTGTCGCAGGTCAGGAAGGAGCGGGAGGCGAGCGTGGTGAGGATGCGCTGGGCGACGGCCTTGTCCCAGCCGTGCCTGCGCGCCATCTCGCTCACGCCCCACTCGGGGCGTCTCTCGGTGAACGACAGCAGGGCGAGCAGGGCGCGGTCCGCTCCCTGCAGAACGCCGGGCTGTGGCGGGGCCAGGACGTCCGCGTCGTCGCGCCGGTCGGCCTCGTGTGCGATGCCGTCGGCGGACGCGCCGTTCACCTCGTTCATGGCCCCGTCCCTTTCCTCGCTGTTCCCGGTGCGCTGAGCGCAACGCCGTTGCGCTCAGCGGTGAGAACTATGTGAGCAGTGGGACGTGCTGTCAAGGGTGTTCGTCCGACGGTTCACTCGGGTCGGGCCGCGTGCCGCCGGGACAGTCGGAAGCACCCGCAGCCGACCTCACCGTCCAAGCCGCTCCACAGCCGGCAACGACGTGGCGGATCGCGTCGGCCGATGGCAAGATCACATGCGCAAGGTACGGAGAACGGGGGAGGCCGGATGCGTTTCCGTATCCTCGGCCCCCTCGAAATATTCGACGGGACCCACTGGCGGGGCATCTCCGCGGCCAAGCCGCGCGCACTGCTCGCCACCTTACTGGTGCGGCGCGACACCCCCGTACCGACGGACCGGCTGGCAACGGAGCTGTGGGGCGAGCACGAACCCAGGGCCGCCGCCAACCTCCTCCAGCAGTACGTGTTGCGGCTGCGCCGTGAGCTCGGCGACCGGCAGGGCCGGTTGATCGTCACCCGGTCACCGGGCTACCAGGTGGTGCCCGACGGCGAGGACGATCTGGACGCCACCGCCTTCGCCCGGCTCGGGGAGTCCGGCCGTGCCGCGCTGGCGGCCGGGGAGGCGGAACGCGCGGCGGCTCTGCTCACCGAGGCGCTCGCGCTCTGGCGTGGCCCCGCGCTCGCCGACATACCGGCAGGGCCGGTGGTGGAGGCGGAGGCGGCGCGGCTGGACGAGCAGCGGCTCGACGTCCTCCGGGCCCGTGTGGAGGCGGATCTGGCCTGCGGGCTCCACACCGAGCTGGTGCCGGAGCTGAGGCAGTCCGTGCGCGAGCATCCGCTCCGGGAAGGGCTGTGGGAGCAGCTGATGCTGGCGCTGTACCGGTCGGGGCGGCAGGCGGAGGCGCTCGACGCCTACCGGGAGGTGCACCGGCTGCTGGCCGACGAGCTGAGCGTCGAACCGTCCGCCCCGCTGCGCGAGCTGCAACTGCGCATGCTGCGCGGCGATCCGGGGCTCGCCGCGCCGGGGCCCGGTCCACGACCGCCGAAGGCGCCGGCCCGCTCCGGACGGGCCCCGGCGCCGCCGCGTCAACTCCCCGCCGCAGTCGGCGGGTTCGCGGGACGCCGGGCCGAGCTGCGGATGCTGGACGGGCCATCCGGGGACGCGGCCACCGGCACGGGTCCGCTCGTACGCGTGATCACCGGCACGGCGGGCGCGGGAAAGACCGCGCTGGCACTGCACTGGGCACACCGCGTGGCACCGGACTTTCCGGACGGCCAGCTGTACGTGAATCTGCGCGGCTTCGACTCCGCAGCCGGGCCTGTACCGCCCGGCGAGGCGATCCGCGGCTTCCTGGAGGCACTGTCGGTGCCGCCGGAGCGGATCCCGGATCCGCTGGACGCGCGAGCGGCGCTGCTGCGCACCGAGACCGCAGGCCGCCGGCTGCTGTTCGTCCTCGACAACGCCACCGACGCCGCCCAGGTGCGTCCCCTGCTGCCGGGCGGTGCCGGTTGTGCCGTGGTCGTCACCGGCCGCGGCAGGCTGGCCGGTCTCGCCGTCACCGACGGCGCCCTGCTGGTCTCCCTCGATGTGCTGCCGCGCGAGGAAGCGCACGAACTGCTCGTCGCCCGGCTCGGCACGGACCGGGTCGCAGCAGAGCCGGAGGCGGTGGCCGAGCTGATCGAGCTGTGCGCCCGGCTGCCGTTGGCACTCGCCGTGACCGCCGCCCGCGCCGTCGGCCGGCCCGGGTTCGCACTGAGCGCGGTCGCGGCGGAACTGCGCGACACCCGGGGGCGGTTGGATGCCCTGGACGCCGGCGAGGGGGTGAGCAGCGTACGGACGGTCTTCTCGTGGTCGTACCTCCGGCTGGACGCCGCCGCGGCCAAGGTGTTCCGGCTGCTCGGGGTGTACCCCGGCCGGGACGCCGCGGCGCCCGCCGTGGCCGCACTGGCCCGGCTGTCCGTCCGGCAGGCCGCGGCGGCGCTGACCGCGCTGGCCCGCGTCCATCTGATCGACGAGCACCTCCCCGGCCGGTACTCCTTCCACGACCTGTTGCGCACCTACGCCGCGGAGCTGGCGGCGACCGAGGACTCGGAGGCGGACCGCGGCGAGGCGCTGCACCGCCTGTTCGACCACTTCCTGCACACCGCGCACGCGGCGGGCCGGCGGCTCGCCCCGGTCCGCGCCGAACTGCCGCTGTCGTCGCCGGTGCCCGGCTCCGTACCCCACCACCCGGAGGGATACGAGGAGGCGATGGCCTGGTTCGAGACGGAGCACGCAGTGCTGCTCGCGGTCACGGACGCGGCGGGCCCGGCCGGCTTCCATGACCACGCCTGGCAACTACCGCTCGTCATGGGGGACTTCCTCCACCTCAGCGGTCGCTGGCACGACTGGGCGGCCACCCAGCGCACGGCCATCGCCGCGGCCCGGCGGCAGGAGGACCGGGCCGGGACGGCACGGTGCCATTGCGAGTCGGGCCGGGCCGCGATCCGGCTGGGACGGTACGAGGCGGCCCGGGACGACCTTTCGCGGGCACTGGAGCTGCAGCGTGAGCTGAACGATCCGGCGGCACAGGCCCACACCTTGCGGGCGATCGGCTGGTCGCACGAGCAGCAGGGCGACTACCGCGCCACGCTCCGCTGCGTCGAGCAGGTCCTCGAACTGGAGCGCGCGGCCGGCAACCGGGCCGGGTGGGGCGGCGCGCTGAACAACATCGGCTGGTGCCACACCCATCTGGGCGACCACGAGAAGGCGCTCGCCTGCTGCGAGGAGGCGCTGCGACTGCACCGGGAGGAGGGCAGTCCGCTCGGTGAGGCGTACACCTGGGAGACCTTCGCCGTCATCCGCCGTGCCATGGGCCAGCACGCCGAAGCGCTCGACTGCTACCGCCGGTGCCAGGAAGGGTTCCACCGGCTAGGCAACCGGTACGGCGAGGCGGTCGCACTGCGCGGCCTCGGCGAGGTGATGCGCACCGTCGGCGACCCTGCGGGCGCGCGCGAGGCATGGCGGTCCTCCCTCGCCCTCTTCGATGAACTCGGGCACCCGGACGCGGACGCCGTACGCGAGCTGCTGCGGGCGACAGCCTGAGCCACCCGGCCCGGACCGCACCGCGGCTCGGGCCCAAAGCGCCGTCAAAGCGGAAGTTCAGCCCGCCACAGCAGAGTTGCGGCCATGCCCTGGGGGGTCCGGGGTCCGCTGAGGCCGAAAGCGAGTGGGTTGATGCGTGTCGCGCTCAAGGAGTGCTCCTGGCAAACGGTGGGGGAAGACCTGATCGTCGTCTTCGACCCCCGTGAGTCGATCACTCTGGAGGACCCCGAGGGGAAGGTCGAGGCGCTTCTCTCCGTGCTCGGAGAGGGCCCCCGCAGTGTTGACGGACTGCGTGCGGCGCTCGCCGGCCGGGGCGTCGAGGTGACCGGCCAGGAGCTCGACGGGGGACTGGAGGGGCTCGCGGGCCTGGGGCTGATCGAACGCGACGAGGGACGGTTCACCGGTGATCAGGCCGTGGACGAACGGCACTTCTCCAACCTGGCGTTCTTCGGCACCTTCTCGGACCTCGACCGGCACCGCACCGATTTCCTGCGCCGGGTGCGCGACGCGCACGTCCTGGTGCTCGGTGTGGGCGGCGGCGGTTCCTCGCTGGTGCAGTGCCTGGCGGGTCTCGGCGTCGGCCGGTTGACGCTGCTGGACCACGACCGCGTCGAGACCCGCAACTTCGCCCGGCAGTTCCTCTACCGGCACGAGGACGTCGGCCGCTCCAAGGTCGAACGCGCCGCCGCCTGGGTGCGGGCGTACGACCCGGACATCGAGGTGCGCACCGTCGACCGCTGGGTCGCGGCCCCCGAGGACCTCACCGATCTCACCGACGGGACCGATCTGATGGTGGGCGGTCTGGACGGCCATCCCGACGCCGGCCTGTGGGTGAACGAAGCCGCCGTCCGGGCCGGTGTGCCGCTGGTCGTCGGTGGCGCGACCCGGACGCTGCTCTCGTACATGTCCGTCGACCCGGGGACGAGCGCCTGCCTGGCCTGCGAGTTCTCGCAGCAACCGGAGAAGGGCACCGGTGCGGCGGCCGCGGAGGACCTCGTACACGGCATGCGGACGACCAACCCGCTCATCGGCCCGGTGGCCATGCAGATCGGCTCGCTGATCGCGCTGGAGGGCCTGCGCTATCTCACCGGGTTCCAGGAGCCGCTGGCCGCCGGCGCCCGGATCCGGCTCGACCTGCGGGAGGGCCTGGCGGGCAGCCGGGTGCCGTTCCCCGACGTGCCGGACTGCCCGGTGTGCGCGCTGGCTCCGGCACGGGTGGCAGCGACATGACCGGGGTGGACGGACCCCCGCGGACGACCGTGCGGCTGCGCCCGCTGAGCCTGGTGCCCGAGGGGGAGGACGAGGTCCTGGTGGGCGACCCGGGGACGGGACAGTTCGTCGCCATTCCCAAGGTCGGCGGTGTGGTCATCGAGGCGCTGCTGCGCGGGGCCACGATTGCCGAGGCCGCCGCCGAGGCCGAGGAGTTCGCAGGGCAGCCCGTCGACGTGCCGTCCTTCGTGGAGACCCTGCGCGAGCTCGGCTTCCTCGACGAGGGACAGCAGGCCACACCGGTCCGCTCGGCACCCGTCCAGGGCGGACGGTGGCTGGACGGCGTCCGCCAGGAGATCGCGCGGCCCTTCTTCGGGCGGGTGGCCTGGAGCTGCTACGCCGCGTGCGCGGTGCTCGCCCTCGCGGTGTTCGTTGCCCGGCCCGGCCTCTTCCCCGATCCGGCAACCGACGCGTTCGTCGTGGACGACATCGGCCTCGGCAGCCTGATCCTGATCCCGCTCGCCACGGTCGCCACGGCGATCCACGAGCTGGGGCACTGGTTGGCGGCCCGCGCCCTCGGCCTGGGGGCCAGGTTCGGCATGGACCGGCGCATGGGGTTCCTGCTGGTCTTCGAGACCGACCTGACCCAGCTGTGGACCGTGCCGAGACGCAAGCGGTACGGGCCACTGCTGGCCGGCCTCGCCCTCGATACGGTGCTGCTCGCCGTGCCGCTGGCAGCGCGCCTGCTGATCGACACCGGAGGCTGGCCGGCGCCGGATCCGCTCGACGCGGTCCTCGCCACCTGGATCTACGTGAAGCTGACCGCGATGCTCTGGCAGTGCATGGTCTTCCTGCGCACGGACCTGTACGCGGTGCTGGTCAACGCGCTGGGCTGCCGCAACCTGTGGCGGGTCTCGACCCTGATGCTCCGGCGCGCCGTCGGGCGCCTGGACGCCGCAGGGGCGGCCGAGCTTGCCGACGCGCATCCGGCCGACGTGCGAGCCGGGCGCTGGTTCCGCTGGGTGCGGTTCTTCGGGGCCGCGCTGACTCTGGGCTGGGCCGGGCTCTTCCTGGCGCCGTCCGCGTGGGAGGTGCTGCGCTGGGCCGCCGACCGGCTCGGGACGGGCCCGGCCACCGGACCGTTCTGGTGGGCGCTGCTGTGCACCGGGGTCTGTCTGACCCCCTTCGTTCTTCCCGCGGTCCTCTCGGTCCGTGAGCGCGCACGGCGGCTCACGACGAGGACCTGAGACCCGCGGGTACCAGTCCACCCGGCCGCACCATCGGCCGGGGCAGGTCATCCAGCCGAGAGGAGGTGAATCGCATGGAGATCAAGGTCCGCAAGGTCGAGGACGTGAAGGCCACGGGGCTCCAGGTCTGATCGACCGGCGGCGGTACGACCGCCGCACGCGCCCGACCCGCCGCATCGGCGGATCGGTCGCGCATCACCTGCTGGGGAGGGCGAGGGACTTCGGTTCCGCCCCTCCCCAGCGGGCACCCGCTCCGCGCGCCGTGTCTTGAGTGCGCGAAGCCGACCGGCGGTGGGCAGTCGGTCCGGATCCGGTTCCAGGCAGTCACGGACCGGGCCCGCCAGGTCACCGGGCGGCACCCGCGACGCCTGGGCAGCCCCTGGGGCCCGACGACGAGTCGGCGCGGGTCGCGGTGAACGATCCCGCAGGCGTGCATCCCTTCGAGCGCCTCGGCGATTCCGAGGGCCGGGCTGCGCACCGTGCGAGCCGGCAAGGGTCCGTGGTGCGGCCCGTGTGTGAGTACCCCTCTTCCAGCGCGCACGCCGCGCCCGTTCCGTACGGCCATCGCGACCAGAAGCCGGTGAGCCCGGCCAGGCGGGCTTCGCGTCGTCCCGCGGTCGATCGGAAGCCGGCCGGTGGTGGCCGTCGGGGCAGCCACGGCGGTGATCCGGTGCCCGCGACGCTGCTCACGCCGCGGGCCAGGAGCTTCGGGGCTCCGGTGCCTCCGGGGTTTCGGGAGCGCGGCGGTTACGGAAGGACGATGTCGCGGCCGTCCCCGCCGTCGAGGTCGTCCTTCCCGGTGCCACCCCAGACGAAGTCGTCGCCGCCTTCACCGTGCACCATGTCGTCGCCGGAGCCGCCGAGGAGGGTGTCCCGGCCGTCCCCGCCCATGACGTGGTCGTCGCCGGGGCCGGCGTACACGGTGTCGTCACCCTCGTAGCCCTCGATCATGTCGTTGCCCCGGCCGCCCCACATCCGCTGGCTCGCGCTGTCACCCATCAGGTGGTCCATGCCGTCGCCGCCGTACAGGGTTCCGGGCCCCATGACCATGTCGTCCCCCGCGCCGCCCAGGACCGTGCGGGCGGTGTGGGCGTGCAGTTCGTCGTCGCCCGCGCCGCCGCTGACGGTGTTCATCCCGGGCGCGAAGGCGGCGATCGTGTCGTCGCCGTCGCCGAGGAAGACATCGATCCTGTCGGGGCGCGCACTGTCGGCGGGCAGTTCGCAGACGACGGCGGTGGTGTCCTCGGCGCCGGCGTACGCACAGTGCTCGCCCGGTGCCAGCGGGACCACGTCTCTGAAGCCGATCCGGCGGATCCCGTCGCTCGTGAACATCGGGTAGATGTTGAGGTCGTTGGTCTGCCCCGCAGCGGCGGTGAAGACGATCGACTGGGTCTCCCAGTCGGCCCCGATGCGTGCCTTCGCCTCGGTGGCGGGCGCGGCGACGGAGGCGCCGGCTACGGGGCCGACGGCGAGGCCGGCGGATAACAGGGTCACGGCGACGGCGCCGACGGCGGCTCGGTTCCGGTTCATGGGACCTCGTCTCAGGGGGAGTGGCGGTGGACCGATCGGACCCGGTCCGTCCGAGGTGTTCGGCGTGGTGCTGCCGGGGGCAGGAGGGACCGGGTGGTGAAGGCAGTCTGCCGTGCTGGTCCGGATCCGCAAGAGCGCAAACCGACGCGGTGTCATGACGAGTTGCCCTTCCTCCACACGACGGCGGGGGACCGCCTTCCGGCGCACGGCCACGGCCCCCTGCTCGCGGACCATCCCGCGGCCGACTTGACCGACTCATTGACATGTCCCGTGAAAGTCGTAACGTTGGGAGCGCTCCCATAGCAGCCTTGCCACTGGAAGGAGTTCCCCCCACATGTACAACAAGATCCCGTTAACCGGGCGTTCGAGGTCGTATCTTCGTCGGCCTCTCCAGGCACTCGTCATGCTGTTCGCCGTCGTCGTCGGCGCGCTGGCCTGGTCGACCCCCGCCCAGGCCCACGGCACGATCGTCGACCCCGCCAGCCGCGCGTACCAGTGCTGGGAGACGTGGGGCAGCCACCACATGGACCCGGCCATGCAGACGCAGGACCCGATGTGCTGGCAGGCGTGGCAGGCCAACAGCGACACCATGTGGAACTGGATGAGCGCCCTGCGCGACGGCCTCGGCGGCCAGTTCCAGGCGAAGACCCCCGACGGGACGCTCTGCAGCAACAACCTGTCCCGGAACGCCAGTCTGGACAAGCCGGGGGCGTGGAAGACCACCACGGTCGGCGCCAACTTCTCGGTGCACCTGCGCGATCAGGCGTCCCACGGTGCCGACTACTTCAAGGTCTACGTGAGCAAGCAGGGCTTCGACCCCAAGACCCAGACCCTGGGCTGGGGCAACCTCGACTTCATCACGCAGACCGGCCGCTACGCGCCGGCGACGGACATCACGTTCCCCGTTCAGACCTCCGGCTACTCCGGACACCACATCATGTTCGTGATCTGGCAGGCATCGCACCTCGACCAGGCGTACATGTGGTGCAGCGACGTGAACTTCGGCTGAGCCGAGGGGCGCCGCACATGGCACCGGTCCCGGCCGGACGCCGCTGAGGTACCGCCCGGCCGGCCGAGCTCCGCCGGGGCAGGGGACACCTTGCCCCGGCGGAGCTTCCGGCATCCGGACGGCTTTCCTGCGGACTGTCGCACGGCCAGGCCGTGCGACAGTCCGCAGAGGCGACTCCCCGTCAGTACACCGTGTCCTGATGGTCCGGTACGACGCTGCCGTCGCCGCGCCGCACGGGGCCGAGGGTGCCGTCGGGCCCGGTGAAGGCGGCGGTCGCGCAGGGATAGGCCGTGGTCCTGCGGGGCAGCGGCTCGATGAACATGGGGTTCACGACCCAGCGGCCGTCGGCGTTGTCGTAGGCACGGCACATCAGCTCGTTCTTGTTGCGGTTGAGCACCAGGTGCGCGCCCGTGGCATCGCCGACGAACGTCACGTCGGTGTCGGCGTCACCGCCGCCGAGCGCGATCCGCCGATGGGGGGCCTGCTGATTCCAGGCAGCGCGGCCCTGGATCCGGTAGATCTCCTGGTTGATCCAGCAACGCTTGCCGTCGATGTACGGGATGGCCTCACCCTTCGTGACGCCTACGCCGCCGCAGCCCTCGTTACTGGTCGTGATGCGGCCCTTGGCGTCGAGCACGGACCGGATGGCGACGGTGTGCGCCCGGTCGATACCGATGCCGCGCGACCACACCTCGGTCACCGGTTCGGAACCCGCCGAGACGATCCAGACGTCGAATCCGGCTTTCTGGAGTGTCCGTACCAGGTCGCGCTGCTGTTCGTAGTACCGGACGTAGGCGGGGATGACATGGGTGCCGACGGTGCGGGTCGCACCGACGGGCGCGGCGAGCGCCTCGGCACGGGCCGCCTCGGTGTACGCGCGCAGCTCGGGGACGGTGTGTCCGGCGAACAACTGTGGCACCCACGCGTACTGCGGCACGGTACGTCGGTGGTTCCACTGTCCGGCGAAGGCGGCCTCGCCGCTCATCGTGCGGCCGTCCTCACGGATCTGGAGGATCTCGTCAGCACAGCGGGCGTTGGTGGAGGTGGGCAGGGGCTTTCCCACCGCCACGTCGGTCCCGCAGGCATCGGTGAGGGCCTTGTCCGCGGTGCTGGTCAGCCACTTGCTGGTGTCCTTCCAGCTGGCGGGCCGGAGGATCTTGTCATGCCGCAGGGACCAGCTGATGGTGGCATCGGTGACGTCGTTCTTGGTGATGGTGTTGTCCCAGTCGAACGCCGCGACCGGGCGCGTCCCACCCCTGCCGTGGCAGACACCGCGCTCGTCGATCACGCGCTGCAGCTGGGCTCTGTTGCCGCCGTACCAGGGAAGATCGTCGGAGAGCTGAGGGCAGCGAGCCGTCGGCGCCGGGGACACGCGACCGGCCGGTGCGGCTGTCACGGGTCCGGCTGCGGCCGCGACCGCGAATGCGGCCGTCACGGCTGAGGTCCACGCGAGAACAAGTCGGGTGCGCATGCGAGTGGACGGTACATCAATGTTCCGGTGATGTAGAGGGGGCACGCTCCCGCCGTTGGCAGCCAGCTGATGGGTACTCACCTTCTGGAGACCCGAGGCGTTCACCCGTAGTGCCGAGAACCTCGTCCCGGCGCCGGCAGACGAGAGACGCGGCAGAAATGGAAACGTCAACGGCTGAAAAGTGGACAAGCACACGAAGCCTTCGGGGAGAGTGCTCTTAGAACTCCTAACAAAATGATCTTCTTGGTGGTTGGATCGCTCCGGAACCAATGATCCGGGGGTGTGAGGTGGCGCGTCCGAAGCCATGGGAAGTCGAGGACGAGTTGTGGGCGGTTTTCGAGCCGCTGCTGCCCAAGGTCGAGCGACGGACCCGTCATCCGGGACGGAAGCGGCATCCGGATCGGCTGGTGTTCCAGGGCATCCTGTTCGTCCTGCACACCGGGATCGCCTGGGAGCACTTGCCGCAGGAACTCGGGTTCGGATCCGGCATGACGTGCTGGCGCCGCCTGGCTGAGTGGACCGAGGCCGGCGTGTGGCCCCGGCTGCACGAGGTCCTCCTCGCCAAGCTCCGCAGCGCGAATGCCCTGGACTTCTCCCGGGCGGCGGTGGACGGCTCCCACATTCGGGCGTTAAAGGGGGCTCCAAAACCGGACCAAGCCCTGTCGACAGGGGCAGAACCGGCAGCAAACATCATCTGATCACCGACGCAACCGGCATACCGCTCGCTGCCACCTTGACCGGCGGCAACCGCAACGACATCACTCAGCTCATCCCGCTCCTGCAAGCCGTGCCGCCGGTGCGGGGCAAGCGCGGCCGGCCCAGGCGCCGCCCGAACGTGGTGCTCGGCGACCGCGGCTATGACCACGACAAGTACCGCCGCTCGGTGTGGAATTTTGGTGTGAAGCCGCTGATCGCCCGCCGCGGGACCGAGCACGGATCCGGCCTTGGCACCGAACGCTGGGTCGTCGAGCGAGCCTTCGCCCACCTGCACTGGTTTCGTCGCCTGCGGATCCGCTGGGAGATTCGCGACGACATCCACGAAGCCTTCCTCACCCTCGGATGCGCTCTCATCTGCTGGCGGCGGTTGCGCGCTCTGCCAAGCGATGCCGTGAGTCAGTCAGCCGCCGCCAGTCGGTTGTGAATCTCCACGGCGGTGAAGCTCCAACCGACCAGGCGCGGCCCGCTCCAGTTAATGCCGATCACGATTCCGTCCCGTGCGGCGTCGGGCAGAACGTGCTCACACCAGGTGTCCAACGGCATGGATTCAACCCGTAGCCCGCTTCCCCAGATCTGCGCTGCGCGTTGAGCGCGGGCCGCAGTCGACCAGAACGGAAGACTTCGCGTGCCGTCCGCGGAGAGGTGGGTCGGGCTTCCGTCGTCATTTTGGACAAGCCAGACCACTCGGCTCTGGCGGACATCTCGGACGAACGCTGCCGCTTGCGAACCGCTCTGACTCATGCGCACCGAGCCTACCGGCCCTCACCACTCATTTCGTTAGGAGTTCTAAGGCGTATCAGCGCGACATCGAGGATGCCGCCGACCAGCGGCGCCTGCACTACGTACAGGTGTCCCCGCCGGATCGCGGCGAGCTCGCGGACAGTTGGATCCCCTGGCGCGAGTTCCTCGGTCCCGTCCTGCCCGTGTACGACGGGCCGCTGCTCATCGAGGTCTTCAACGCCATCCCGGAGTTTCACAATTCCTTGCGGCTGACACGGCGGAAGTTCTGGATTCCCGTGGACGACCAGCCGGTTCCGGGCGTGCCGAGCGCGTACGACGTCGCGGAGGACGGAATCAAGAAACTGCGTGCGGAACTGGCCCCGCGCGAAGAGGGATGACCCCGGCGCATCCATGAACGGCCCGAAGGCGCCGCCACCTCGCTTATTGGGGGAGCCGTTTGGGCCGTTCACTGGGCGCCGGGTTCCACGGCTCCGGGTGTACCTGGGGCCTGACAGCAGATGCCTGGGACGCCATCGGATCCCGCTCGAAGCCCGCGTGGTGTGATCCTCTGCCGTCTCGTGGTCCGCGAGTCCACACAGCCGGGCCGCCGTCACGGCGGCCCGGCGCATTGAGCGGCCGTGCGGGGCGGTCAGTCACGCGTGGGGTGGCATACCGCATGCCGACCATGCGGGCCTGTGAGCGGTAACACCGCGGGCGGCGGGTTGGTTCATCTCCACACGAGCGGGGGCGAGAGGACGGGCTTCGGGCAGTCTCAAAGACCCGACGGGCGTCTTGACGGGGTCGCGTCAAATCTCCATAGTGATGCCTGGCCGTGTGCGAGCCGTAGGCGTCGTCGATCTATCCAAGTCGACTCGCGCTCGTGATTGTTAGCGCTAACAATCAGTGGGAACAGCCCTTTCCTCCGACAACCCGTCGAGAGCCACCGCCTGCCGGCCGGCGCGTCCAGCGCTTTCGGACCTCACCCGCAAGGAGCCCGCCCTTGACTGTCCAGACCTGGCTGCGCCAAGCACGGCGCAGCCTCCTCGCCACCGGCGCCACCGCCGTCCTGACCGTCGCACTCCTGGTCGGCACCGAAGCCACCTCGCAGGCCGCCTCCCAGGCACCCTGCGACCTCTACGCCTCCGGCGGTACACCGTGCGTGGCCGCCCACTCCACCACCCGCGCCCTCTACGGCGCGTACAACGGCGCCCTGTACCAGGTCCGACGGGCCTCCGACAGCGCGACCAAGGACATCGGCCTGCTGAGTGCCGGCGGTTATGCCGATGCCGCCGCCCAGGACACCTTCTGTGCCGGAACCACCTGCGTGATCACCGTCATCTACGACCAGTCCGGCCGGGGCAACAAGCTCACCCAGGCGCCCGCCGGCGGCGCCGCCCCCGGCCCCGACAACCTCGCCCCCGCCACCGCCGCGCCGGTCACCGTGGCCGGCCACCGGGCTTATGGCGTGTACGTCGCCGCCGGCACCGGCTACCGCAACAACAAGACCAACGGCACAGCCACCGGCGACCAGCCCGAGGGGATGTACGCCGTCCTCGACGGCACCCACTTCGGCGGAGGGTGCTGCTTCGACTACGGCAACGCCGAGACGAACAACCTGGACACCGGCAACGGCCACATGGAGGCCATCTACTTCGGGGACAGCACCATCTGGGGGTCGGGCACCGGCAAGGGCCCGTGGGTGATGGCAGACCTGGAGAACGGCCTGTTCTCCGGTCCCGACGCCGGCTACAACGCCAATGACCCGAGCGTCAGCCACCGCTTTCTCACCGCGATCGTCAAGGGTGCCCCCAACCTGTGGGCCATCAAGGCCGGCAACGCCCAGTCCGGAGGCCTGTCCACGTACTACAACGGGGCCCGGCCCAACGTCCCTGGCTACAATCCGATGCACAAGGAGGGCGCGATCATCCTCGGCATCGGAGGCGACAACAGCAAGTCTTCCAGCGGCACCTTCTACGAGGGGGTGATGACCTCCGGCTATCCGACGGACGCCACGGAGAACGCGGTCCAGGCCAACATCACCGCTGCCAACTACCAGGCCCCCGTGCTCACATCCACCGCCCTCACCCCTGGAGCACGGGTCTCCCTGAAGGCCACCACCGCCCCCTGCTGCGACACCCACTACTTGCGCCACCAGGCGGACGGCACCGTGACCATTTCTCCGATCACTTCCACGAGTACCAGCAGTGACAAGAAAGACGCCACGTGGATCGTGCGTGCGGGGCTGGCCAACAGTTCCTGCCTGTCCTTCGAGTCGGCCGCGGCTCCCGGGCAGTATCTGCGCCACGCCGCGTTCCAGCTCCACACCGCGGCCCCGAACGCCACCACCTTGTTCGACCAGGACGCCACCTTCTGTCTCCAGGCGGGCCACAGCGGGCAGGGCTACTCCTTCCAGTCGGTCAACTACCCCAACCGGTTCCTACGCCACTACGCCTACACCGGCTACCTCGCGGGGGACGGGGTCGGCGGTAACACATGGGACAGTGACGCCCTCTGGAGCGAGGACACCTCCTGGCTGACCGCCCAGCCCTGGTCCTGACCGCGCTCTCCGCCGGTGGCCCACCTTCCGCGGGTGTGCCACCGGCGGCAACGGGCGGCTGGCCGGTCAGCGCCGCCGGCGGCCGCGTACGACCCGCGCCGCCCCTCGTTGGTGAAGGGATCGCGCCGATCCGAAGCCGCAGAGCGGCGTAACGCGGGAGCATCGTTTCGATGTGATGCCGCCACAGGAGCCCCGGCGCCTCGTGCCGCATACACCCCGCCACATAGGCTCAAGCTGAAGAGACCTCGTATGTGGGTGTGGTGTCGATCTACTTCCAGGAGCCGAAGGTGACCGGAACAGGCGCTCGGTGGCTTGCGGGCGCGCTGGTCATGGCCTGCCTGCTGCTCGCAGGCCCTAGCGTGTCGAAGAGCGCCTACACGGCCGAGCCGCTGCCGGCCGACGCCCCCGAGAAGGCCGTGCCGAACCGTGTCATGACCTGGAACATCTGCAATCCCTGCAAGGGAAGCGGGCGGAACGGCGGCAGGGCGGCGGAGATCGCCACGTACGCGCCTCAGGTCATCGGCCTGCAAGAAGCGTGCGTGGGTGATGTCGAGAGGATCCGCGATTATCTGCGGTACCGGTACGGGCTGGTCTACCACGTCGAGTACGGATCGGTACTGCCGAGTTGGAGCCGATGCGGGGGAGTGCCATGGAACCCTGGGGGCTTCGGCCAGGCGATTCTGTCGGCCGCTCCGATGACTGACCGGGTGAATGTGGAGTATCCCCACGGCGGATCCGAGGACCGCGGGTACATGGCCGTCACGACCCTCGTGGACGGTCTGCGCGTCCGGGTGTTCAATACGCACTTGGCCCAGCGGAGGCAGGAGTCAGTCCGCGCGGAGCAGGCCGGCGTCCTGGCCGACGCGGTCGTCCCGTACGACCGCACCGTCGTTCTCGGTGACTTCAACGCGGTGCCGGATGCCTCCGAACTCACCGCGATGTGGGGCGTGGCCAGCGACGCGGACCCCGAGTGCGGCCCCTCCGGGGCGGGTACGTGCGAGCCGACCACCGATTGGCGCAGCAAGTTCGACTACATCTTTCTTCGTGGCTTCGACCCGTTGGAGCAACGGGTGCATCTCACCCCCTGGTCGGACCACGATCTGGTGCAGGCCGATCTGCGACGGGCGTAGCGATGCACGGCGCTGCCGCCGCGTTGCGCGGGCGGAGGAGTGTGTCAGGTGGCTCCGCACCTCATGCCGAAACGATCGGCCGGGTGATCCACCGGCAGGTGAATTCGGTTGCGGCGGGGCCGGTGAGCCCGGTCAAGTACCTCCATGGACGGTGCCACGGAGCAGGCGCGGCGGGCGAGGACGGGAAGAGACCGTGCGGGCACGCGACAACCGGCCGCATGGCACAGGTCGGCAGTGCTCGGGGCCCTGATGCTGGCCGCCCTCACCTTCAACACGGCGGAGAACCTGCCGATCGGCCTTCTGGAGCCCATCTCCGCAAGCCTCGGGGTCTCCCTGTCGGCGGTCGGTCTCCTGGTCACCGGTTATGGGGCGACGGTGGCCATCACGTCTGTGCCGATCGCCCACGTCGTACGGGCCGTGCCCCGACGTCATGTGCTCACGGGACTGCTGGCCGCACTCGTCGTGTCCAGCCTTGTTGCGGCGCTGGCCACCTCGTACTGGCTGCTCCTCGGGGCGCGGCTGCTCACCGCGCTCGCCCAGGGGCTGTTCTGGGCCGTGATGGGGCCGGTCGCGGTGGGCCTGTTCAGGCCCGAGGTCCGTGGGCGTGTGGTCGGGGCGCTGTCCCTCGCTGGTTCGCTGGCGCTCGTGCTCGGTGTTCCCGCCGGGACCTGGCTGGGCCGGCGGAGTACATGGCAGGTGCCCATCGCCATGCCGGCGGTTCTGGGGCTCGTCTCTCTCGTGACCATCGCCGTTCTGCTGCCGACTTCGCGTCCGGAAGAGGAGCCCGCCGCCTACGCGACCAGTCCCGACGTCCGGCGCTTCGGGACGGTGCTGGCGGCCGGGGCCCTGTCCGCCACCGGAGCGTTCACCGGGTACACCTACATCGTGAAATTCCTGGGCGACGTGAGCGGGTTCGCCCCGGGCACGGTCAGCGCCCTGTTCGTGGTCTTCGGCATCGCGTGTCTGGCCGGGGTGAGCATCACCGGGGCGGTGCTGGACCGCTTTCCGCAGTCCACGCCGGCCACGGCCGTGGCAACGCAGGCGGTGGGCATGCTCGGCCTGTACGCGGTCGGCACTCATCCGGTGGCGGCGGTGGTCTTCCTGGTGCTGATGGGCAGCGCGCTCGGGCCGGTGTTCATGGCCACGCAGAACGCGATGCTGCACTGCGCACCGGCCCGCACGGACATCGCCCTCGCGGCGAACTCCGGTGCCTACAACGCCGGCATCGCGGCGGGTGCCGCACTTGGGGGACTGGTCCTGCCGCTCGCCGGTGTGCGGGGCACGTTCCTCGCCGGCGGGCTGCTGACCGTCGGGTCCTGCGCGGTCCTGCTCGGCGGCCGGCTGCTACCCGGGCAGCGGCGTACAGAACGCGCACCACGGCGTTGAGGGACGGGCGCCCGCCAGACCACCGGCAGGTCGTCCCCGGCGTCGGATACGGACCGGCGCCGCTCACGTCGCCTCGCCCGCACACAACCCGCTCAGGACTCCAGCGCCCTCGACATCGTCTCGCCGGTGCCCCGGTGGAGAAGCCTTCCGAGGGCGTCGCCGTACATCCGCCGGGGCACCCGCACCGGTCAGCGACGGGCTCCCGTCACGGGCCTCACACGTACCGCATCAGGGGCGCCCGTTGCCCTACACGCGGACTCGCGTGGGAGCGGAGACCGGGACGGGGCGTCCCTCGGCCCGTGAGCGGGTGGCGGCTTCGGCCACGGCCAGAGCCGCCCGGGCGTCCTCACCCGTGCACGGGCTGGGGCCTACGCCCGCCACGACCTCCGTGAACGCGGTGAGTTCGGCACGGTAGGCGTCCTGGAAGCGCTCCATGAAGCCCGGGTAGGGGGCGCCGGCCGGATAGTTCGTCCCCTCGGCCGAGACCAGCGGGGCCTGTTCGGTCAGACCGGCGACCAGGGTTCCCTCGGAACCGCAGACCTCCAGGCGTACGTCGTAACCGGCGCCGTTGTAGCGGGTGGCGGTGCAGGTGGCCAGGGTGCCGTCGTCCAGGGTGAGTACGGAGACGGCGGTGTCGACGTCCTGGGCCGCGGCGAAGAAGGTGTCACCGCGGTTGGCCCCGGTGGCGTAGACCTCGGTGACCTCCCGGCCGGTCACCCAGCGGACGATGTCGTAGTCGTGCACCGAGCAGTCGCGGAAGATTCCGCCCGAGCCGGGGATGTACCCCGGGTGCGGGGGAGCCGGGTCCGCCGTGCAGGCCCGCAGGGTGTGCGTCCAGCCGAGCCGTCCGGCCGCGACGGCCTCACGCGCGGCCCGGTAGCCCGCGTCGAACCGGCGTTGGAAGCCGATCTGCAGGGGGATGTCCGAGTCCCGCAACGCGGACAGCACCCGGTCGGTCTCCTCCAGCGTCGAGGCCACCGGCTTCTCGCAGAAGGTGGGCAGCCCCGCGCGGTGGGCGGCCAGGATCAGCTCCGCGTGGGTGCCGGTGGGCGAAGCGATGACTATTCCGTCCAGTCCGGCGCCGAGCAGCGCGCCGAGACCGTCGGCGCACTCGCCGCCGACGTGATCCGCCACGGTACGGGCGGAAAGCGCGTCGGGATCGTGGAGGACGAGTGAGGTGACGGCCGGCAGGGCGGCGAGCGTGGCGGCGTGGAACGCGCCGATGCGGCCCGTACCGATGAGTCCCATACGCATGTGCGAACCTTTCGTGCGGGCAGGGGGCGAGCCGGGGACGGCCCAGTTGATTTCTATCCCCCGGCCGCAAGAAGAGCAAGACTTTGTTCAGACATAAAGACGTACGAATCTAAGGGGGAGTGAGGCATACTGGCAGGTGTCGGCAGCAGAGCGCGGGAGGGTGACGTGGAACCGCTCACGAAGAAGATCACGATCGACCGGAGCAGTCCGGTCCCCTTGTATTTCCAGTTCGCCCAGCAGTTGCAGAGCCTCATCGAGGCGGGCGACCTGCCGCCCGGCACCAGGCTGAGCAACGAGATCCTGATGGCCGACGAGTTCGGACTGTCCCGCCCGACCATGCGCCAGGCGATGCAGCACCTCGTCAACAAAGGGCTGCTGGCCCGCAAGCGTGGCGTCGGCACCCAGGTCGTCACCAACCGCATACGCCGGCAGGTCGAGTTCACCAGCCTCTTCGAAGACCTGGAGCGGGACGGCCGCCGCCCGTCCACTCAGGTGCTCTCCGTCGAGACCGTCCCGGCCGGAGCGGCCACCGCCACCGCCCTCGGCCTGGACGAGGGCAGCCCGGTGCTGTCCGTCGACCGTCTGCGCCTCGCCGAGGACCAGCCGATCGCACTGCTGCACAACTTCCTCCCTGAGGGCGTGATCGAGCTGAGCGCCGACTCGCTGTCCGAGGGCGGGCTGTACCAGCTGCTGCGCCGGTCCGGGGTCGTCCTCAGCACCGCCGAGCAGACCATCGGAGCCCGTAGGGCGACGGCCGCGGAGGCCAGGCTGCTCGACGAGACCCGCGGCGCGACCCTGCTCACCATGACCCGCACCGCCTTCGACGGCTCGGGGAAACCGGTCGAGTACGGGTCACACGTGTACCGCGCCTCCCGGTACGCGTTCGAGATGACCGTCGCCGCACACTGACCCGCGGAGACGACGGCACACACGGACGTGCCCGTACACGCGGGGTGACCCGGCGTCGCACGATCAGTGCCCCCGCTTGAGCAGGGCGTCGGACAGATCGGCGGCGGCGTCCTTGAGGCGCCGCCCGATGCCGTCCAGGCGGCGCAGCAGCTCCCGGCGGCCGAGCGTGTCGACGCGCACCTCCTCGCGCAGCAGTGCGGCTATGGCCTCCTGGTACGCGCGTCGCACCCGCCCGGCCGCCTTGCGGGCGGCCATGGCGCCCTCGTGCACCCCGCCGGGGGCGCCCGTCAGTTCGGCGACCGCCTCGCGCAGGGCGATCAGGCCCTCGCGCACCGCCCGCAGGGCGGTCAGGTCGGCCGGGTCCCCGGGCAGACCGAAGAGATCGGTCTCCCGGACCAGGTCCCGCAGGCCGTCGAGGACATCGTCGACGGACCGGGAGAAGCGGTAGAGGTCCTCGCGGTCGATCGGCGTGGTCAGTGTCGCGGACAGCTCCGCGACGAGCGCGGCCCGGCGTTCGTCGCCCTCGTGCTCCACACCCGCCATGCGCTCGCGCGCATCGGCCGGAGGGACACGCCCCGCGGCGAGGTCCGCGGCGAGGTCAACGCCCCTGATGGTCGCGTCCAGTTGGGCGGCCAGCAGGTCGATGGTTCTGCGGTGCGTGCGTCCGGTGAGATCGCCGATGACGCGGCGCACGGTCGCGCTCACCATGAGAGGGCTCCCTTGAGGATCAGGCCGGCCAGAGCGCCGGCGGCGAAACCGGCCGGCAGCGTGACCAGCCAGACGGTCAGCAGCGGAAGGGTGTACTGCCAGCGCACACGTCGGCCGCCCTCGCTGACGCCGGTGCCGACGAGTCCGCCGGCGACGGACTGCGTCATGCTGACGGGCATACCGAAGCCGGCGGTGGACAACACCGCGGCGGACGAGGCGAATTCGGCCGACATGACCTGCCAGGGCCGGGTGGTGAGCAGGTGGCTGGTCGCCCCGCGAGCCACCCTGCGCGCACCCGTCATGGCGCCCGCCGCGAACACCGCGGCCACCATGACGTCGCCGGCCTGCCAGGGCTGGGGCATAAGCACGTCTCCGGCGAAGGCCACGGCCACCACGGCGAACATCTTCTGTGCGTCATTGGCCGCGTAGGCCAGGCACTGGCAGCCGAACGCCGTCAGCTGCAGACCGCTCACGATCCGCGGCATGCCGTGCAGAGCGGGCAGCAGGTGCATCGCGCGGCCGATGAACCAGCCGGCTCCCGCTCCCACCAGGGGCGCGGCGGCGCCGATGGCCAGCACCACGCCCAGGCTGCCCCACGCCGGACGGATGCCGAGGGAGACATCCGCGCCGGCCAGTCCTCCCAGGACGGCCAGGGTCAGAGAGGTGGGAACGCCGCGCCAGGCCAGCAGCAGGACCAGCACGACCGAGGCGCCGGCGCCCGCCAGGAAGACCAGCCGTGCGGCGCCGGGCGGCCCCTGGCCGAGGTGGCCGGTGAAGGTGCGGGCGACGGCGAGTCCGAACAGGTCCGGACCCAGTCCGACGGCCAGGACGAGCAGCGCGAGGAGCAGTCCCGCCGAGCGGCCGCGGTGCCGTACGGCGAGCTCCAGCAGGGCACCCCCGTCATTGGCGCCGCAGATGAAGACGAAGGCGACAGCGGTGACGCACAGGGCGATGGTGACGGTCACGTGGGAGCCTCTCTCACGGCTGAGTCCGGGTGCGGCCGGTGCGCGGCAGCTGCGGGAAGGGGAGGGCGGCGTCCGCCGCCCTCCCGGTGCCGTTCGGTCAGCGCACGCCGGCGGCGCGCAGTACGTCGGACAGGTCGACGAGCTTGTAGTTGGTGTCGGTGCGGTCGCCGTCGTCACCGGACGCCGGGGCGTTGTAGCCGTCCTGCGCGACGAACAGGCCGTTGGGGAACGCCGTGCCGAGCGGCCGGCCCGTGGCGGCGATGCCGTCGGTCTCCTCGGAGCCGTCGGTGACCGTACCGGGAGCCACCCGGAAGGAGCCGGTCCACTCGTCGTCGTCCGAGGTGTCGTAGACCGAGTAGGTGTAGTCGCCCTGGCTGGAGACGATCAGGTACTGGTGGCCGGAGGGCCCGCGGAACAGGGTGACCCCTTCGGTGTCCGCGGTGATGTGCTTCCCGCCGTATCCCGGATCGGCGCCCGCAACACACTCGTCGCTCTCCGGGTCGTAGACCGCCGGTATGCCGAACTGGCGTGTCCGGTCGACCAGTTCCGGCTCGTCGTCGAGGTCGGCGTCCACCTTCCAGACGCCGACGTCCTCCTGGCCGATGTAGACCTCCTCCTCGTCGGCGTCCACGGCGAGTCCTTCGATCTGCGGACCGTCACCCGGGTCCTGGCACGGGCTCCAGGTGCCGCCGGGCGTGCGGAAGGTGCTCGGCAGGGTGAGCGTGCGGACCTTGTCGTAGGTGACGGTGCCGGACCGGGTGACACGTACCTCGAACAGCGCCAGGTCAGGGGCGTGACGGCGGCTGGCGAGCACGTACGAGCGGCCGGTGTCCTGGTCCCGCCACACCGCGGTGCCGTACGCCGTGTACTGGTCGTCGACCTCTGCCTCGGTGGCGGCGAAGGCGCGCGGGACGGCGGTGTCGGTGACGTCGGTCAGCGGCGCGCCCGGGCGTGAGCCGTCGATCCGGTAGAAGCGGATGCGGTCGCGCCCGCGGTCGGTGACGACGGCGACGTCGGAGCGCCGGCCGTCGGGGAACCGCACCCCGGTGAGCACGTCCACGTTGTTGAAGCGGCCGGGTGCGGAATCGGCCCCGGGCGCGGCCGGAGCCGGGAGGGACTGCACCAGTGAGCCGTCGAGGCGGTAGACGTCCAGGCCGCCCTCCTTGGCGGTTCCCAGCACCAGACTGGAGCCGGGACGCGCGGAGTTGTACCAGATCGCGGGGTCGTCGGCGTTGGAATTGCCGCCGGCCTCGTCGTCGTAGAGGGCCCGGGTCTCGGCCTTGGCGTACACGGGCGCGACGGAGTGGTTGCCCGGGAGCGGCGGCGTCGACGCGGTGGCGGTCGCGGCGGTCAGTCCGGTCGCGAGCACGGCGAGACCGGCGGCCAGGCGGGTGCGTCTGTGCATGGTTCCTCCTTGACGGAAGTGGGTCACCTCATCGGTGAAGAGGGACCTTACATAAGAATGTGCTGACAAATAAAGGGGTCCGTCATGGCCCCTCCTGGTAGATAGCGGATGACCTGCTGGTTGCGTAGAGGTGAACATTGTGTGTGCTGGTTTCATCCTGATGTCTTGACATAGTGCTTCGGGCAGGTCGAAGCTGTCCGGCATCAGGTCGCCGAGCGGTGCTCGTTGGCCTCGGACCACGCCAATCGAGCCCGGTTCTCTCCGGGACACCGCGGGAGGTCAACCCCATGCCCAGCTTTGCTCCCAGAGCCGTCACCCGCCCCGGCGGCCGGCGTCGGCGCATCGCCGTATCCCTCGTTCTCGCGGGCGCGCTCGGCGCCGCAGCGGCCTGCGCGCCGTCAACGGCCCCCACGGGCACCGGAGCCGAGACCGACTCCGCATCCGGCGCCAAGCCGCAGATCGACTCCGACTTCGACCTGGACGCACTCGTCGCCGAGGCGAAGAAGGAGGGCAGCGTCACGGTCTACGACAGCACCGGTGACATCACCAAGACCGCTGCCGCCTTCACCGCCAAGTACGGCATCAAGGCCACGGGGGTCAAGAGCAAGGTCGGCGACACCCTGGAGAAGATGACCAGGGAGAACCAGGCCGGCAACGTCACCATCGACGCCACCTTCTACGAGGACGGGCCCTCGCTCGTCGGCCAGTTGCTGGCGCAGAAGGTCGTCTACACCTGGATACCCGGCAGCCTCGCCAAGGACATACCCGCCTCCCGGCAGAGCCCTTTGCAGGTGCTGTCCAAGGGGAACATGTGGATCTACAACCCCAAGCTCTTCCCCAAGGGGTGTCCCGTGAAGAACATCTGGGACCTGGCCGACCCCGCCTGGAAGGGCAAGGCCGCCATGCAGGACCCCCTGGGCAAGCCCAACATCGTCGAGTTCTTCAACCAGCTGAAGGCCGGCGGGGAAGCCGGGCTGCGGCAGGCGTACAAGTCGAAGTACGGAAAGGAACTGCCCTCCGGCGACTCGGCGGCGGAGGCATGGATCAAGGGCCTGGCCAAGAACAGCCCGATCCTGACGTCCTCGGACGACGACGCCGCTGCCGCGGTCGCCTCGCCCAACCAGACCAAGGACCGGGTCGCCCTCGTGTCCAACGCGAAGTTCCGTGACGTGAAGGAAAAGAACTACAGCATGAGGGTCTGCGCGGGTATGCAGCCCTGGTCCGGCTACCAGTACCCGAAGTACGCGGCTGTCGCCACGAAGACCGAGCACCCCGCCGCGGCCAAGCTGTTCGTGTACTTCATGCTCACTCAGGACGGCGTGGACACCCAACTGGGCACAGGCGGCGTCCCGGGCAACCCGGCGCTGAAGCAGGGCGCGTTCCTGCCCGACGGGCTGACCGACTGGAACAAGCAGCTCTTCGTCTTCGACCCGGCCAAGCTCAAGAGCGACTTCGACAACCTGCAGCCGACGCAGGACCTCTGGCGCCTCAACCACGGCTGACCGACCGCCGGCTCGTCCGCCCGGACCCCGCCGGCCCGCACACGGACACGGACACGTTACGGAGAACCGCGTATGGCCGCCGCCACCCGTTCACCCGATCCCGCCCCACCCGAAGCCGACGGACCGGCGGGAACCCGGCTCAGCCGACTGCGCTACCGGCTGAGCGTCCTACGGCACGAACCGACGCATCTCCTGGGCGTCCTGCTCGTCGTCGCCCTGCTCTACCTGGTCCTGGCCCCGCTGATCGCGGTGCTCTCCGACTCCACACAGGTGCAGTACGGGGACGAGGGCCAGGCCCGTCAGGCTCCCGGCAGCCTCACCAGCTACTACTTCTGGCGGGTCTTCCGTTCACCGGTCGCGAGGATCCTGTTCTGGGAGCCGCTGCTGCACACCGTCGTGGTCGCGCTCGGGGTCACGGTCGTGGCCGTGGTCCTCGGAGGGTCCATGGCCTGGCTGCTGACCCGTACCAACGTGATGGGCCGCAAGTGGCTGTCCACCGCGCTGGTCGTGCCGTACATGCTGCCGTCCTGGACCTTCGCGCTGGCCTGGCTGGCGTTGTTCAAGAACGACTCCTCCGGCGGACAGATCGGCATCCTGGAGTCCTGGGGCGTGCACACGCCGAACTGGCTGGCATACGGCCAGGTGCCGATCATCCTCTGCCTGGGCCTCCACTACTACCCGTTCGTGCTCCTACTGTTCGGCAACGCCCTGCGCCGCATCGACAGCCAGCTGGAGGACTCCGCCCGCATCCTGGGCGCCGGCCGCCGCACGGTCGCCGCCCGGATCACCCTCCCGCTGATGCTCCCGTCGCTGTCGTCCTCGGTCCTGCTGGTCTTCGGCCGCATTCTCGGTACCTTCGGCACGCCCTACATCCTGGGCCTGCCCGTCGACTACAGCCTGCTGTCCACCTCGCTGTTCCGGGCGGTCAACAGCCACCAGCGGGGCGTCACCGCCGTGCTGACCGCGGTCATCGTGGTGGTGGGGGTCCTGGTGATCCTCGTCGACACCCGGCTCGCCAGGGAGCAGAAGCGATTCATCACGGTAGGCGGCAAGGGCGCCATGGACCGGGTCTCCGACCTCGGACGGTGGCGCAGGCCCGCACTCGGTGCCGCTCTGGCCGTGTTCACCGCGGGCGTCGTCATTCCGGTGGCCACCCTCGCCCTGTCCACCGTCACCAAGACCCCCGGCGTCTTCCACGCCGACAATTTCACCCTCAAGTACTGGATCGGCGCCCATCTGTCCGGCGCTCCCGGCTTCCCGCACGGTGTGCTGCGCGGCAGCCAACTCTACGAAGCCGCGTGGAACAGTCTGCGCATCGTCGGCCTCGCCGCCCTCATCTGCGGCGTGGTGGGACTGCTCGTCGGGTACGTCGTGGTCCGCGCCGGCAGCAGCAGGACCAGCTCGCTCCTGCGGCAGATCAGCTTCCTGCCGTACATGGTGCCGGGCATCGCCTTCGCGGCGGCCTTCCTCTCGCTGTTCGCCGTACGCCGCGGGCCGGTTCCCGCCCTGTACGGCTCGGTCAGCCTGCTCGTGCTCGTCCTGGCCGTCACCCACCTGCCCTACGCCTCACGGTCGGGCATCAGCGCGATGACACAGCTGGGCCGGGAGCCGGAGGAGGCCGCGCAGATATCCGGGGCCGGCTGGTTCACCCGGCTGCGCAAGATCATCATCCCGATCCAGCGCGGCGCCCTGACCACCGGCGTCATCCTGCCGTTCATCTCCGGCCTGAAGGAACTGAGCATCGTCATCATGCTCACCACCACCGGCACCCAGTTGCTGACCACGCTGTCGATCAACCTGGTCGACTACGCCTACGACCAGATGGCCAACGCGGTGGTGCTCGTCATCGCTCTGGTCTCCTTCCTCGCCACCTACCTCACCCAACGCCTGACCAAGACCAACCTGTCGTCCGGACTCGGAGGCTGAAGACGTCATGCCGACCATCACGCTCTCGTCGGTGCGCAAGAGCTACGGCTCCGGACCGCCCGCGGTCGACAACCTCGACCTGGAGATACCCGACGGCTCGTTCACCTGCCTGCTGGGCCCCTCCGGGTGCGGGAAGACCACCACCCTGCGCATGATCTCCGGGCTCGAACCGCTCAACGCCGGCACCATCACCGTCGGCGACCGGATCATGGACTCCACCGTCGACGGCGTCTTCGTCCCGCCGGAGAAGCGCGGCATGGGCCTCGTGTTCCAGAACTACGCGCTCTGGCCCCACCTGACGGTCGCCAAGAACGTCGAGTTCGGCCTGAGGGTCCGCAAGGTCAAACCGGCGGAACGCGCGGAACGCGCCGCCGCCGCGCTCAAGATGATGCAGATCGAGTGGGCTGCCGACCGCTACCCCGCCCAGCTCTCCGGCGGCCAGCAGCAGCGCGTCTCCCTGGCCCGTATGCTCGCCGTCAACCCGAACGTCCTGCTGCTGGACGAGCCGTTGTCCAATCTCGACGCGCAGTTGCGGCTGGACATGCGGGCCGAACTCAAGCGCATCCACGACGAGACCGGCCACACCATCGTCTTCGTCACGCACGACCAGCTGGAAGCCATGACCATGGCCACCCACGTGGTGGTGATGAACAAGGGACACGTCCAGCAGATGGCCCCGCCGATGGAGGTCTACACCCGGCCGGCCAACACCTTCGTGGCCCGCTTCGTCGGCAGCCCGCCCATGAACCTCTTCGAAGCCGGCGACGACGCGTTCACCGAGGCGGCCCGCGACCAGGTCCTGGCGGCTCGCCCCGACCTCACCGGCCGGCTGGCCACCATCGGCGCCCGCCCCGAGAACGTGCGGCTCCTCGACGACGGCGCCCAGCCACCCGCGGGAACCCACGTCTTCGAAGCGACCGTCAAGACCGCCCTGCCCACCGGCTCCAGCTGGACCGTACTGGTCAGCGCGGGGGACACCGAGCTGTATCTCGTCTCGTACACCGACGTGCACGCCGCCCCCGGCTCGGCCGTGCGCTGCGCGGTCCGCACGAGCGACCTGCACCTGTTCGACGCGTCGGGAGACAGACTGCCCGACGAAGCCGCCGACGCCGCACTCACCGAGGAGAACACCGCCACATGGGCCAGCTGACCCGCCCCACCGCCCTGCTGCTCGATTTCGGCGGGGTGGTCGTGGCGACGACCAACCGGCCCACCTGGGCCAACGAACTCGCCACCGAGTTGCACACGGCGCTGAGCGCGGCGGGCTGCCGCGAACTGAGCGTCGAGCACATCGAGGCCGATCTCAAGGCGGGTTCCGCGGCCGACTCGCACTGGAAGAACGCGATGAGCCGGCCGGCGGCCCCCGAAGAGATGACCCACCAGCGCTTCTGGAGCGACTTCGTCGCCGCCGACTGGCCGGCCGCGGCACACGCCTGGGTGACCGCACACGCCGATCCGCTGTGCCACCGCCTCGGCGAACTCAAGCAGGACCGCACCACCCGCCAGGGCATGTCCGAACTCCTCGACACCTGCGACGACCTGGGCATCGCCGTGGCCATCGTCTCCAACGCGCTCGCCGGATCGGTGCACCGCGCCTACATGGCCGAGCACGGCCTCGACAAGCGGGTGGCGGTGCAGGTCTACAGCGACGAGGTCGCCGTCCGGAAACCCAACCCGGAGATGATCCGCATCGCCGCCCGGGCCCTGGACACCGACCCGGCCGGCTGCTGGTACGTCGGCGACAACTACGACCGCGACGTCCTGTGCGGCAGGCGGGCCGGGGCCGGCGCCACCGTCCTGATGGAAGCCCGCGGCACCTACGACCGCCCCTACATCGTCCAGGCGGAACCCGACGCCGTCGTCGGCGACCCGGACGAACTGCGCGGACTGCTCCTTGGGGCACCGGTCCCGCCGGCCCGACGGGAGACCCCGTGACGACGCTCCGCCCCCCGCGGGCTCTCCTGCTGGACCACGGCGGCGTGCTGATGCGGTCCGTCAAGCACCCCGAGCGCATGGACGACTTCGCCGCCCGCGTGCACGCCCTGACCGGCCCTTCCTCAGGTCTCGACCGCGCCGCCGTGCTGGCCGGCATCACTGCCGGCAAGGCCGCGTACCGGGCCTGGAAGAACGGGCTCGTCCGCACCCCCGAGCCCCGCGAGATCGGGCACCGCGAACTCTGGGAGGACTTCATCGCCGCCGACTGGCCACCCGCCGCACGCGCTCTGGTCGGCGCGGAGGCGACCTGGCTGTGCCGCGAACTGGTCCTCGCCGAGAGCGACAGGACGGTGGCCCCGGGCATGCTGGAGACGCTGCGGCTCGCCCGCCGCCACGGCGTGCGCACCGGCATCGTCTCCAACACCCTCGTCGGCGCGCTCAACCGCGATCTCGCCCGGCGCTTCGGCACCCACCCCCTGCTCGACGTGCAGGTCTACTCAGACGAGACCGGGCGGCGCAAACCCGACCCCGAGATGATCCGCCTGGCCGCCCGCGCCCTGTCGGTCGACCCCTCCGACTGCTGGTACGTCGGCGACAACTACGACCGCGACGTGGTGTGCGGGAAGCGCGCCGGGGCCGGTGCGACGATCCTCATGCGTCCCGCCGACCGCCGCGACCCGCAGGCCCGCCCCCGGCCCGACGCCGAGGTCGCCGACGGAACGGAACTGCTGGACCTGCTGCGTACCGCACTCGCCCGCGACGACAGCGAACCCACACCCGGGCAGGAGGCCGCGGCATGAACGAACTGGACGAGCTCTCCGTACGGCTGCGCGAAGTGGCCACCGAGGCGGCGCTGGCCGTCGGCCCCGATCTCGTGGCGGCCTTCCGGAGCGCCATGGACGTCGACTTCAAACGCGACGAGCACGACCCCGTCACCGTGCACGACAGGCGCGCGGAGGAGCGTATCCGCGAACTGCTGCTCAAACGGGTGCCCGACAGCACGGTCGTGGGCGAGGAGGGAGGCCGCCAGGACGGCAGCGGCCGTATCGCCTGGTACGTCGACCCCATCGACGGGACCGCCAACTTCGCACGAGGTCTCGCCTTCTTCTGCACCTCCGTCGGCGTCACGGTCGACGGCGAACCCGTGGCGGGCGCGATCGTCGACCCGGTCGCCGGACATGTCTTCACCGCCGATGCCACCGGTGCCCGCCTCGGCGGCGAACCGCTGCGCCCCGGCGGGGTGCGCGAGGAGGCCCGCGGGCTGCTGATCACCGGCTTCCCCACCACCCGGGAGCTGGCGTGGAACGACCCGCAGACGCTGCCCAGGTACGGTGAACTCGTCACCCGTTACGGAACGGTACGCCGCACCGGAAGCGCCGCGCTGACCCTCGCCCATGTCGCGGCCGGCTGGTGCGACGCGGCCCTGGGCACATCCGTCAACGCCTGGGACATCTGCGCCGCCCACGTGCTGGTGCGGCGCTCCGGCGGCGTGTACCAGTCCTTCGCCGGCGACGACGGCTGGGACCAGCCCGGCTATCTCGCACACGGGGCGAACCTCGAACCGCTCGCCGCACGCGCATTCGTGGAGTGGTACCTGAGCCGGCTGCCCGCGAGGAGCACCTCATGACGCTGCCCGCGGCACCCCCGCACTACGCGTGGCTCGTCACCGACCTGGACGGCACGCTGGTCGACCGCGACCTGCGGATCGTTCCCCGGAGCGCCCAGGCACTGCGGCGCTACCAGGAGATGGGCGGCACCGTGGTCATCGCCACCGGCCGCAACGAGGTCTCCGCGGGCCGCTACCACCGAGAACTCGGCCTGAGCACACCGCTGATCGTCTACAACGGCGCGCGCGTCGTCGATCCACTGACCGGAACGCGGCTGCTCGATCTGGACCTCGGTGCCTCGTGGGACGCGCTGCGCGACGACCTGCTCCGCGAACTGCCACCAGGCGTGGGAGCGGTGGCCTTCGCCGGCGAGGACGCCCACATCCTGCGGGAAGCGCCCTCGCTGGCGGCCTACGCCGGCCGCGACCGGATCGCACTGCGCGAGGACCCGGTCCGGCAGGCGCCGACGAAGGTGATGCTGATCGCCGACCGGCCGGGCCTCGACCCGCTGGCGCGGCTGGCGGCCCGGCACTGTCCGGCGGCCCGCCTCCTCCAGTCGGAGGACACCTATCTGGAGATCCTGCCGGGTGCCGCGGGCAAGGAGGTCGCGGTGCGCCGGCTCGCCGAGCGGGCGGGCCTGCCGATGGAACGCGTCGCGGCCATCGGTGACAACCCCAACGACACCGCCATGGTGCGGGCCGCCGGTCTGGGCGCGGCGGTCGGCGACGGCCACAAGGAGGTCCGCGCCGCCGCGGACATCGTGGTGGGCCCGTGCGGGCTCGGCGCGGTCGCCGACCTCGTCGAGCACATCATCGAAGGCGCTGGACGGTGATCGTCACGGTCCTCGGCTCCTCGGGGTCCGTGCCCGGGCCGGACAACCCCTGCTCCGGGTACCTGGTCGAGCACGGCGGTCACCGGCTGCTGCTCGACCTCGGCACGGGGGCCTTCGGCACGCTGCTGACGTACGCCCGTCCGGACCAGGTCGACACCGTCGTCGTCAGCCACCGGCACGGCGACCACTCGGCGGACCTGGCGGCGCTGGCGTACGCACAGGAGAAGCTGGCGCCGCGCGCCGCGCCGACCCGGGTGATCGCGCCGGCCGGCACACGAGCGGGCCGCACCTCGTCACTGGCCTTCGAGGACTCCCGGCCGGGCGAGCTGGAGTGCGGGCCCTTCCGGCTCCGTCTGGTGCTCGTACGCCACTCGGTGGAGACGTACGCCGTGCGGGTCGAGGCCGGCGGAGGTTCGCTGACGTACACCGGTGACTCGGGGCCCTGCCGCGCGCTCCTGGACCTGGCCCGCGGCGGCGGGCTGCTGCTGGCGGAGGCGGCGCTGGGCCCCGGCGACGCGCCCGGTGCGGCACCCGGCGACTGGGACGGCGACGCCACCGGCCCCCCGCCGCACCACCTCACCGCCCGGCAGACCGGGGAGCTGGCGGCCGCCGCCGGCACCGGCGTGCTCGCGGTGACCCATCTGCGCCCGTGGGAGGACGCCGGCCGCTCGCTGGCCGCGGCGGCGGCGTGGTTCGGCGGCCCGGTGCTGCTGGCCCGGCCCGGACTGCGGCTGGCCCCCGGCCGTCCCGCACGCGCGCCGAACCCGAAGGAGAAGACATGAGACGGGACGAGAGGCTGCCGGCCGCGATCCGCGTCGCGCGCGAGGCGGCGGCGCGACCGGCGTTCGGGGCGGGGGCGCGGTGAACCACGACGGGACATCACTCGCCCACCTGGCGGTGGCCTTCGCCCTGTGCGCCGTCGTCGGCCTGGAGCGCGAATACCGGCAGAAGTCGGCCGGCCTGCGCACCCATGTGCTGGTCGGCCTCGGATCGGCACTGTTCATGCTGGTGTCGAAGTACGGATTCGCCGACATGCTGGGGCTGCCCGGCGTGGCACTGGATCCCTCGCGGGTCGCCGCGCAGATCGTGTCGGGTATCGGCTTCATCGGCGGCGGACTGATCTTCGTACGCAGGGACGCGGTCCGCGGTCTGACGACGGCGGCCAGCGTGTGGCTGGCGGCGTCCATCGGCGCGGCCGCGGGCGCGGGGCTGCTGGTGCTGGCAGCCGCTGTGACCGCGGCCTACCTCTTGGTGGCGTTCGCGTTCCCCGTGATCGCACGGCAGTTGCCCCGCTCACCCACGGAGTCGGTACTGCTGCGCGTCAGTTACCTGGATGGACGTGGACTGCTGCGCGACATCGTCCGGGAGTGCACGGGCGCGGGATTCCACGTGGCCGGCCTGCGGACGGCCGGCTGCCCGCCGACGGACGCGGTCCCCGCCCAGGTGGGCGTCCTGCTCGAGTTGTCCGGGAACGGGGTGCACGACGAGTTGGTGCCTCGCCTCTCCGATCGTGAGGGGATAACCGAGGTGACTCTGCTGCAGGATGAGGTCGACTGAAGGGCTCTGCCCACGCCGCTGTACGCGCTTGCCGGACCGGTCCAGCCACAGCCGTCTGCGCGGCGGGGGCGTAGGAATTCTTCAGTCAGTATGTCAGGACAATAGGTTGACAGGTCGCTGCTTGACGGAGCAAGCTCGATCACGAGGGCCGGGCGGTTGTCCGGCCCACCCATCACGGAGAGAGAAGAGGCACGGCATGCCGATCAGGCCGGACCACGCCGTACACGTCGCCGAAGGAGGCAGGCCGTGACCACACCCCTCACCCAGCGCATCGCGGGAGCGCCCATCTCCTGGGGTGTCTGCGAGGTCCCGGGCTGGGGACACCAGCTCGGGACCGACCTGGTCCTGCGGCAGATGCGCGAGGCCGGGCTCGCCGCCACCGAGTTCGGACCGGAAGGCTTCCTTCCCGACGCCCCCGAGGCCAAGGCGGCGACACTCGCCTCGCACGGCCTGCGCGCCGTGGGCCAGTTCGTGCCGGTCGTCCTCCACGACCCGGACCACGACCCGCTCCCCGAGGTCGAGACCGCGCTGACCGGTCTCCTGGCAGCCGACGCCCGCACCGTCGTCGTCGCGGCGGCGACCGGGTCCGACGGCTACGACCACCGGCCGGCGCTCGACGCCGAGGGGTGGTCCGTCCTCCTCGCCAACCTCGACCGGATCTCCGCCGCCGCGGCCGACGCGGGCGTCCTCGCAACCCTCCACCCCCACGTGGGCACGATGGTCGAATCGGGCGACGAGACCCAGCGGGTCCTCGACGGATCGGGCATCGGCCTGTGCCTGGACACCGGTCACCTGCTCATCGGCGGCGGCGACCCCCTGGCCCTCACCGCCCGCCTGCCCGGCCGGATCGCTCATGTGCACCTCAAGGACGTACGCCTCGACCTCGCCGACCACGTACGGGCCGGGCGCATGACGTACACCCAGGCGGTCGCCGAGGGCATGTACGTCCCCCTGGGCGCCGGCGACATCGACATCGCCGGGATCGTCCGGCTGCTGGAGGCGGACGGATACGCCGGATGGTACGTGCTCGAACAGGACACCATCCTGCGCGCCGCACCCGGCGAGGACGGCGGAGCCGATCCTCTCGACGACGTCCGCGCCTCCGTCGCCCACCTTCGCTCCCTCGCCGCCGGCGACGGGACCGCCGCCGACACCGTGGTGGGCTGACCATGGCCCACGAGTTCCTCGCCATCGGACGGGCCGGCGTCGACATCTACCCGCTCGACCACGGCGTCGGCCTTGAACAGGTAAGCACGTTCGAGAAGTTCCTCGGCGGAAGCGCCATGAACGTCGCCGTCGCCGCGGCCCGCCACGGCCGCGACGCCGCCCTGATCAGCCGGGTGGGCCGTGACCCCTTCGGCCGCTACGTCCAGCAGGAGGCCGCCCGCCTCGGCGTGGACACCGGCTTCCTCACACCCCTCACCGCGCCGGACGGACCGCCCACCCCGGTCACCTTCTGTGAAGTCTTCCCGCCCGACGACTTCCCGCTCTACTTCTACCGGTACGGCGCGGCGCCCGACCTCATGATCGATCCGGGCACGCTTCCCCTGGAGGACATCCGCGAAGCGGCGGTGTTCTGGGCCACCGTCACCGGCCTGTCCGCGGAGCCCAGCCGTACGGCCCACTTCGCCGCCTGGCAGTCCCGCGGCCGGCGCGCCCGGACGGTCCTGGACCTCGACTACCGGCCCATCTTCTGGACCGGGACCGAGGAGGCCCGCGACCAGGTCGGCCGCGCCCTCGAGCACGTCACCGTGGCCGTCGGCAACCGGGAGGAATGCGAAGTCGCCGTCGGGGAGACGGACCCGCAGCGGGCGGCGGACGCCCTGCTCGAACGCGGCCTCGACCTCGCCGTCGTCAAAATGGGGCCGGCCGGTGTCCTGGCCGCAACCCCGGACGAACAGGTGCGCGTCGCACCGTTCCCCGTCGAGGTCGTCAACGGGCTCGGCGCGGGTGACGCGTTCGGAGGCGGGCTCGTCCACGGCCTGCTCAGCGGCTGGGACCTGCGCCGCGTCGTCGAGTTCGCCAACGCCGCGGGCGCCATCGTCGCCTCCCGCCTGGCCTGTTCCACCGCCATGCCGACCACGGCCGAGGTACAGGCCGTCCTCGCGTCCCGGTCGCCGGCCCCCGCCGAAGGGATCGCCTGATGGATGCCGCACACCTGACCGAGATCCGGGCCCGCGAGCCCGGCCGCATCGCACGGTCCTGGCAGAAGCGCTCCCGCCGGCCGCTGACCGGCGAGGACGGCCGCCTGCTCATCGTCGCGGCCGACCATCCCGCCCGCGGAGCCCTGGGCGCGGGTGGCGACGAGGCCGCCATGGCGAGTCGCAGCACGCTGCTCGACCGGCTGGCGACCGCACTGTCCCGCCCCGGGGTGGACGGTGTGCTGGGCACCCCGGACCTCCTCGACGACCTGCTGCTGATGGGCGCCCTGGAGGACCGGGTCGCCATCGGCTCGATGAACCGCGGCGGACTCCAGGGCGCGTCCTTCGAATTCGACGACCGGTTCACCGCCTACACCGCCGAGGCGATCGCCGGGCACGGGCTCGAGGGCGGCAAGACACTCACCCGGATCTGTCTCGACGACCCGGGAACCGCGGCCACCCTCGAAGCGACCGCCGCCGCCGTCACCTGCCTGGCCGAGCACAGCCTCATGGCCATGATCGAGCCGTTCCTCACCGTCCGCGAGGAAGGCCGCGCGCGCAACCTCCTCGACCCCGACAGCGTCATGAAGTCGATCCACATCGCGAGCGGACTCGGCGCGTCCAGTGCCTACACCTGGCTCAAACTGCCGGTCGTCGACGAACTCGAACGCGTCCTGGACGCGACCACCCTCCCCACCCTGCTGCTCGGCGGGGACCCGCTGGGCGATCCGCACGACACCTACGCGTCCTGGGCGAAGGCGATGTCACTGCCGGCGACGCGAGGACTGGTCGTCGGACGCACCCTGCTCTACCCGCCCGACGGCGACGTGGCGGCCGCCGTCGACATCGCGGCCGGAATCGTGCACGGGAGCGGCGCATGAGCGACAACAGCCGATGGGTGCGCCCCCTGGGCACGTCCGCCGACCCCGGATGGCAGACCGCCGTCACCGCCGACGGCCGGGACTGGCGGCACACCAGCCTCCGGGTGACGACCCTGGCCCCCGGCGAGAGCCGGGTGGTGGACGCCGGGGACTGGGAGCACATCGTCGTGCCGCTGTCGGGCCGTGCGCAGGTCGTCGCGGTGACCGCCGACGCGCGCACCCACGTGGCGGAACTCGCCGGCCGTCCCGACGCGTTCGCCGGTCCCACCGACACCGCCTACGTGCCCGCGCGGTCGCGGATCACCCTCCGGGCCTCGGCCGGACCGGTCAGGCTCGCCCTTGCGGGGGCGCGCGTGGCGGGGGACACCCGGCAGGGGTCGCCCGGCGGCCACGCCTTCCGGCACCTGCCCGCGGCCGGGGTGCCGGTCGAACGGCGCGGGGCCGGCAACGCCTCCCGGCAGGTACGCAACTTCGGCACCCCCGAGGTGCTCGGCGCGGACGCACTGATCGCCTGCGAGGTCATCACACCGGCCGGCAACTGGAGTTCCTGGCCGCCGCACAAACACGACGCCGCACTGCCGGGGGAGGAGACCGAGCTGGAGGAGATCTACTACTTCGAGACGGCTCCCACGGACGCCCGCTGCACCGACCCCGTCGGCTACCAGCGCGTCTACACCTCCGACACCGGCCGGCCCATCGACGTACTCGCCGAAGTCCGCGCCGGCGACGTCGTCCTGGTGCCCCACGGGTGGCACGGGCCCGCGATGGCCGCGCCCGACGCCCACCTGTACTACCTCAACGTCATGGCCGGTCCCGGCCCCGAGCGCGCCTGGCTCATCAGCGACGACCCGGCCCACGCCTGGGTCCGCGAGACATGGCCGGACCTGCCCTTCGACGCACGAGCCACCCGGCCCGCACCCCGCACCCCAGGAGGCGCCGCATGAACACCGCACCGTCCACGACCGTGCGGCTCACCGTGTCGCAGGCGACCGTCAGGTTCCTCGCCGCCCAATGGTCCGAGCGCGACGAACAGCGCAGACCGCTGTTCGCAGGCGTCCTCGGCATCTTCGGCCACGGCAACGTCGCGGGCATCGGCCAGGCGCTCCTCGAACACGAACGCGAGGCGGAGGGGCATCCCGACCTGCCCTACATCCTGGCCCGCAACGAACAGGCCATGGTGCACACCGCCGTCGCCTACGCCCGGCAGAAGGACCGCTTGCAGACCTGGGCCTGCACCGCGTCGATCGGCCCGGGATCCACGAACATGCTCACGGGGGCGGCACTGGCCACCATCAACCGCCTGCCCGTCCTGCTGCTGCCCTCCGACACGTTCGCCACCCGCCCCAGCGCACCCGTACTCCAGGAACTGGAGCAACCCTGCGCAGCGGACATCTCCGTCAACGACGCCTTCCGGCCCCTGTCGCGGTTCTTCGACCGGGTCACCCGCCCCGAGCAACTTCCCTCGGCTCTTCTGGGAGCCATGCGGGTGCTCACCGACCCGGCCGAGACCGGCGCGGTGACGATCGCGCTGCCCCAGGACGTCCAGGCCGAGGCGTACGACTGGCCCGCCGAACTGTTCCACGCCCGCACCTGGCACGTGGCCCGCCCACTGGCCGAACCCGCCCGCCTCGCGGCCGCCGCCGACCTCGTACGCCGGGCCCGGCGCCCGCTCGTCGTGGCGGGAGGCGGCGTGCACCACTCCGCGGCGGAGGCGGTGCTCACCGCGTTGGCCGAGAGGACCGGCATCCCGGTCGGCGAGACCCAGGCGGGCAAGGGATCACTGCCGCACGGCCACCCGCGGCAGATGGGCGGCATCGGCTCCACGGGCACGACCGCGGCGAACGCCCTCGCCCGGGACGCGGACCTCGTCATCGGCGTCGGTACGCGCTGGACCGACTTCACCACCGCCTCGCGGACCGCCTTCCAGCACGGAGACGTCCGCTTCCTCAACATCAACGTCGCCGGCTTCGACGCCGGCAAGCACGCCGGCTTCTCGGTCGTGGCCGACGCCCGTGAGGCGCTGACCGCCCTCACGGAGGCCCTGGAGGGGCACCGCGTCGACCCCGCGTACGAGAAGCGGCAGGGCGAGTTGTGGCACAGCTGGAACGAGCAGGTCGAGGCCGCGTACAACCCGCCCCCCGAGGTGACCGGCCGGCTCGCCGACGGCGTCCTCACCCAGGCCACCGTGCTCGGCTGCGTCAATGAACTGAGCGACCCGCGCGACGTCGTCCTGTGCGCGGCCGGTTCCATGCCCGGCGACCTGCACAAGCTGTGGCGCGTCCGCGACCGCAAGGCGTACCACGTCGAGTACGGCTACTCCTGCATGGGCTACGAGATCCCCGCCGCACTCGGAGTCCGGCTCGCCGACGACACCCGGGACGTGTTCGCCATGGTCGGCGACGGCGGCTATCTCATGATGCCGACCGAACTGGCCACCGCCGTCCAGGAGCGGCTCAAGGTCGTCGTCGTCCTCGTCCAGAACAACGGCTTCCACTCGATCGGCTCACTGTCGGAAGCGCTCGGCTCCCAGCGCTTCGGCACCCGGTACCGCTACCGCTCCGCCGACGGACGCCTGGACGGCCCGAACCTGCCCACCGACCTGGCCGGCAACGCCCGCAGCCTCGGGGCCCACGTCGTCGAGGTGCGTTCCCGCAGCGCATTGGCGGCAGCCATCGCACGGGCCAAGGCGTGGCCGGCGGACGGCGGCCCTTTCGTCATCCACGTCCAGACCGACCCGCACGTCTTCGCCCCCGACAGCGACAGCTGGTGGGACGTCCCCGTCAGCGAGGTCTCCCGGCTCGGCTCGACGCAGGAAGCCCACGCTTCCTACACGGACCACAAGAAGGCCCAGCGGCCCTTGTTCGCCCCCGCGGCCGACCGGGAGCGGAGTGGCGCTCCCGCCGCGCGCCCCGGGAACCAGCCCTGACCACCTCGCAGAAGGAGCTCGCCGTGAGCCTGCCGCGCATCACCCATTTCATCGACGGCCGCCCCTGGGACGGTCCGGCCGGACGCACCGGCCCGGTCCACAATCCCGCCACCGGGGAGCTGACCGCGACCGTGGACCTGGCCTCGGCCGAACTCGTCGGCACCGCCGTCGCCTCCGCGGAGGCGGCTTGGCGGGACTGGCGCGCGCAGTCCCTCGCCAAGCGGGTGCGGGTGCTCTTCGCCTTCCGGGAACTGCTCAACGCGCACAAGCGGGAGATCGCCTCCCTGATCACCGCCGAGCACGGCAAGGTGCTGTCGGACGCCCTCGGAGAGGTCACCCGGGGCCTCGAAGTCGCCGAGTTCGCCTGCGGGATCCCGCAGTTGCTCAAGGGGGACTACGCCGAGAACGCCTCGACCCGGGTGGATGTCCACTCCGTCCGGCAGAGCCTCGGCGTCGTCGCGGTGATCTCCCCCTTCAACTTCCCCGCCATGGTGCCGATGTGGTTCGTCCCGATCGCGCTGGCCTGCGGCAACGCGGTGGTGCTCAAGCCGAGCGAGAAGGACCCCAGCGCCGCCCTCGCCCTGGCCGCCCTGTGGAAGGAAGCCGGTCTGCCCGATGGCCTGCTCCAGGTCGTCAACGGCGACAAGGAGGCCGTCGACGCACTCCTCCACCACGACGACGTCAAGGCCGTGTCATTCGTCGGCTCGACACCCATCGCGAGGTACGTGTACGAGCAGGCGACCGCCCGCGGAAAGCGGGTCCAGGCCCTGGGCGGCGCGAAGAACCACATGCTGGTGCTGCCCGACGCCGATCTCGGCCTCGCCGCGGACGCCGCCATCAACGCGGGCTTCGGCTCGGCCGGTGAACGGTGCATGGCGATCTCCGTGCTCGTCGCCGTCGAACCGGTCGCCGACGCGCTCGTGGCACGGATCGTCGAACGGATGCGCCGCCTGCGTACCGGCGACGGAACCCGCGACTGCGACATGGGCCCCCTGGTCACCCGGGAACACCGGGACAAGGTCGCCTCGTACCTCGACGCCGGCGTCAAGGCCGGCGCCACCCTGCTCGTCGACGGCCGCGAGGGTGCCATCGACGCCGACGGGGACGGCTTCTTCCTGGCTCCGACGCTCTTCGACCACGTCGGCGCCGACATGCCGGTCTACACGGACGAGATCTTCGGCCCCGTCCTGTGCGTGGTCCGTGTGCCCTCCTACGACGACGGCCTGGCCCTCATCAACGCCAATCCCTACGGCAACGGCACGGCGATCTACACCAACGACGGCGGAGCGGCCCGGCGCTTCCAGAACGAGGTCGAGGTCGGCATGGTCGGCATCAACGTGCCGATACCCGTGCCCGTCTCCTACTTCTCCTTCGGCGGCTGGAAGAACAGCCTGTTCGGAGACACTCACGCGCACGGCACCGAGGGGGTCCACTTCTTCACCCGTGGGAAGGTGGTCACCTCCCGGTGGGCCGACCCCAGCCACGGCGGCATCGATCTCGGCTTCCCCCAGAACGGGTGAACGGCCCAGGCGCGGAGACCCGCGCCTGCCGGAGAGCCGTCCAGGCGGCGTCCGACCGGTACTCACCACAGTGAGGCGCCCCGGTCCTTCCCTGACCGGGGCGCCCCCCTTGGTGTGAGCGCTCCCAAAGACGGAAACGCCCCTCGGTGTCTCGCATGGCGAGGCGTGAGCGATACGTCTGAAACGGTCTGCTCCTGCGTTCTGCAGTTGCCTTGCTGTGCGAGACCCTGAGGGCTGATCGTCCCACGCTCCGCCCGCACGGGTCAGTCGTCGATGGCGTCGGTGACCTTGCCGAGGTCCACGAACTTGAAGTTCGTGGACGGACGGTCACCGTCGCCGGGGGCGTCGTGTCCGTCCTGGACGACCAGGAGGCCGTTCGGGTAGCGGCGGCCCAGCGGCTCGTTCAGCGCGGCGGCACCGTCGCACTCCTCGGAGCCGTCGAGCGTCGCGGAGGCGGCGGCGACACGGAAGCCGCCCTCGTACTCGTTGGCTTCGGAGACCTCGCGGTCGTAGGCGGCGAAGGTGTTGTCGCCCTGGCTGGAGGCGAGCAGCAGGCCGTCCCCGTCGTCCTCCTTCACCAGGGTCAGGCCCTCGACGTCCGCGGTGAGCTTCCTGCCTCCGAACCCGGGGTCGGCGCCCGCCGCACACTCCTCGGTGGCCTCGTCGTAGGTGCCGGGCACGCCGTACTCGCGGACCTTGTCGATCAGCTTCGGGGTGCCGGTCAGGTCGGCCTTGAGACGCCAGATCCCCACGTCCTCCTGGCCCGCGTACAGCATGCCGTTCGCCGGGTCCACCACCATGCCCTCCACCTGCGGGAGTTCGCCCGGCTCGCCGCACGGCGACCACGAAGTCCCGTCCGGGAGACGGAAGCTGTGCGGGAGGTCGAGCGTGCGGACCTCGCGGTAGCCCACGGAGCCGTCCGCCCGGGAGGTCAGCTCCAGAAGAGCGAGACGCGTACGCTCGCGCCGGCTGACCAGCGCGAAGGAACGCCCGGTCGCCGGGTCGGTGAAGGTGGCGAGGCCGTAGGCGGTGCGCTGTTCGTTGATCTCGTCCTGCGACGCGGAGAAGACGGCCGGCACCGTACGGTCGGTCACGTCGGCCAGCGGACCGTTGGCGCGGTCACGGTCGATCCGGTAGATCCGAAGCCGGTCGTTGCCCCGGTCCGTGGCGACGGCCAGGTCGCCCAGACGCGCACTGTGCACGAGGTCGACGTTGTTGAAGCGGCCCGGCGCGTCGTCCGCTCCGGGTCCGGCGGGCGCCGGGATCGACTGCACCTCGCGGGCATCCAGGTCGTACACGCGCAGTCCGCCCTGCTTCGCCGTCGCGACGACGAGACTGCGGTCGGGGTCGGCCGGGTTGCGCCAGATCGCCGGATCGTCGGCGTCCGCGTCGCCTCCCGCCTCGTCGTCGTGCAGGGCGGCTGTCTCGGCGCGCGGGGTGACGGCGGGCAGGGGACCGGCGGCCTGCACCGGGCCCGTGGCAGCCACGGCGAGCGCGGCGACAGCGGTGGCGAGGACGACCAGGGACCTACGAGGGGCGAGCATGCAGGGACTCCATCATGTAGGGGACACGCGGAGTGCATCGTGTGATCTTGGAGTAAGGAGTCGGGGGGCGCCACATGGAACGGGAGCGTGGGGGAGGTGAACTCCCGGTGACGCCGCCTCGTGATGCGTCATCCACACCGGCCGGCACGGAGCCCGCCGGCATAACGCCGGAGCCCCGGAGCCGTCGGCGCTCCGGGGCCGCACGGCGGTCTACAGCCGCAACAGCACCGCACACGTGCCCAGCACGGGCACGTCGACGGTCAGGACGCCCTCGTCGTCCGGCGTCAGGAGGTCACCGGCGGCGCCGAGGTAGTCGGCCGTGCGGGCCTCGGTGACGGGGAAGCCGGGGGTGATCCGGCAGGCGACCGGCTCCTCGGCGAAGGACTGGAGCCGGACGAGCACCTGACCGGGGGCCGGTACGGTGAGCCCCACGACGCGCACGCGCCGGTCACCGACCGTCAGCAACGCGTACGACGCCGCCGGGGCCGCGCTCTCCGCGCCCAGCGCGCGGACGGCAAGCAGCGGACGGCTGCCCGCCGCAGCGGTGCGCATGCCCAGGACGGGCCCGCTGGTGTGCGGGGCCTGCCCGAAGGCCACGCTGTAGCGGAACACATGGTCGAACGCCTGCTCGGAGGGGAAGTTGGTGTCCCAGATGTTGTTGTGGACCCAGGAGAAGAGCGTGCCGGGCTCGTCCTGGGCGAGCGACTGCGGATAGGGCGCGTACGGGACGGCGATCCCGCCCACCTGGACGAGCGGCGCGTCCTGTGTGGCGACGGCCGCGACCACCGCGTCCTCCTCGAAGCTCACCCAGCGCCGTACCGCGCGCATGTGCTGCGCGGAACCCGGTACGACCGGCAGACCGGTGCCCGTCATGCCGCCGGTCGCCTCCATGCGGACAGCCGGCTGCCGCATCGCGAAGGGGAACGCGAAGAACGCACTCTCCTTGGTGAGCGTCGCGGGCTTAACGATCCGGTTCTCCAGGTCGATCCGGGCCCGCCCGTGCGGCAGGTGCACACGAACCCGCAGCCGTTCGGTGCCGGCCGGGGCGCACTCGTAGACCAGCGTCTCACCCGTGGCGTCGCGGAACCGGTCCACCAACGCGGCCGGAGGCGCCGCCGTGCGGGACGCGAGGAGATGCATCGACGCGTTCGCCGTGGTCTTGCTCGACTGGTGGTTGAAGCCGCCGGCCGTGGCGTACTCGTCGTACACGTAGGCGTTGAGCCCGACGGTGGCGTCCTGTCGCACCAGCTCCCGGCCGGTGCGCTTGTCGACGACCGAGCCGATCCACGCCGCCCGCAGGTCCACGCTCACCCGCAGGAACTCGTTCTCCAGGACCGTCGGCTCCCCGGAAGGGTCCCCGGGGACCGCCGAGGGCTCCCGCCCCGGGACGATGTCCACCCGTACCGCGCCCTGCGCCGGCACCTCCGCGAGCCGGAACAGGAGGAAGCGGCCCGCGGCCCGGTGCAGCTCGTTGGACTGCGCCTCCTCGGTGTGCTCCAGCACCGAGCCGTCGCGCGCGTCGAGCACCCGGACCGGGTCCTCCAGCGCGACCGTGCTCTCGGGAAGGAACAGCCGGACCGACTCCGACCGCGGCCAGCCGCACGTATTGGTCACGTAGAACCCGGCGAGCGTCCCCTCGCGCGGGGAGAGCCGGCTGCCGAGGGCCGCGCCCGCACCGTCCAGGAGCGTCTTCGCGTCGTCGTGCGCCCGCAGCGCCTGGGCGTACTTCCAGTGCCACTGACGCTCACCGGACGCGTGCCCGTGATCGCCGTGCGTCCAGGGATCGCCCCCGCCCCAGGTGTGCTCGTTGAACAGGGAGGCCGCCCGGTAGACGTCGGGGGCCGACGCCGTGGTGCCCGAACCCGCAGCGCCCAGGACCTCCGCGTGCCCGGCGACCGTCTGGGCGTCGGCCAGCGCCGCCTGACCGTCCCGGGTGGCCGCCAGCGGGACCGCGCCGGCACCCACCCCGTCCACCCACCAGTCGCTCCAGTCGCCCTCGAACGTCTCCAGCCGGTCCCCGTAACGGGCCTCCGCGTCGACGAAGAAGTCCTCGTTGCGTGAGGTCCGCAGGACGGGGAAGGCCCACTCCTCGTTCCACCGCCGTACGGTGTCCGCGATGATCCGGCGCGGGGGGCCGTTGTCCGCGAACTTGCCCAGCACTCGCAGGTGCAGGATGTCCCACGGGTACGGGTCGCCCTTGAACTCCTCGTCCAGAACCGGGAAACCGGGAATACCGCGTCCCTCGTGCGGGTACTGCCGGGTGGCCAGCGCCGACAGGTAGTGCGGCAGCAGATCGTCCACCCGGGCGTACGACTCGTCGAAGCCCAGGATCGACCCCTCCATGTACGCCAGTCCGTGCGGGGTGTCGGTGCGCCACACCAGCACGCTGCGCCCGCCCGGCGCCCGCCACCGGAACAGCCGGGGCAGCGCCCCGCCGCCGGTGTGGTGCGGCACTGCCCGCCCCGCCCAGTTGTGGGCGACCGAGAGATAGCGGATGCCGCTGTCGGCGAGCACGTCGGGCAGGCCCACGACCTGACCGGGGACATCCGTCTGCATGGCCGTGGTGATGTCGATGCCGTGCCGCTCGCGCAGTTCGCGCACCGGTCGCAGCAGCTCGTGCAGTTCGTCCGTCGAGCAGGTTTCCGTGTGCAGGTTGAAGGGCATCGCGGTCAGCTCGATACGGCCCTGGCGCACCCGCTCCAGGAACTGGGCGACCTGCTCCGGCGGGCGGTTCGCCGCCCAGTTCTCGAAGCTGAAGAAACCCTCCACGGCCCAGCGGAACTTCGACGCGTCGGGGCGGTCGTCCGTCGTACGGCACAGTTCCAGCAGGGAGTCGAGGTACTTGCGGCCCTCGGCGAGCACAGTGCCCTGGGGGTCGGTGTAGCCGATGTCGAGATGGGCGTGCTGCACCAGGTGCAGGGTCCAGTGGCGCTGCGGGGTCAGCAGCACCTCGACGTGTTCGCCCGGGGCCAGGTCGGGCAGCTCGACCAGCACCGGCAGCGGAGCGTCCACCTCGGGGACCAGCAGCCGGGTCTCGCCCGCCGGCCCGGGTATCAGCTCGCTGCGCACCGAGGTGCCGGACAGGGTGGTGACCACGGCCCGGGTGAGGGGGCGGCCGGCCTGTATCCGCACGGACTGCAGGAGCCCGCCGTCGCCGTCGTGGCGAAGCAGCGGCTCGCAGGAGAGCCGGACGGGGTGTCCGCCGAGGACACCTGTGGCGGTCACGCCGCGGTCGCGCAGGATGTCGCGGGCGATGTCGGAGTCCCACCAGGAGGGGCGGGACAGATCGGGGCGGGGCATGGAGAGGGTTCTCCGCTCTGGCAGGTGCCGGTTCGGTGCGGTGGGGCGGGCGGGGAGTGTGCGGGGACGTGCGGGAGTCAGGAGGCGTCGGTGGCGAGGCCCGCGAAGATCTGGACCATCGCGGACTGTTCGAGGGTTTCGGCGGAGGCGTCCGGCTCGTAGTCGCCACCGCCCGAGGGCTGGAAGCGGAAGAGGCCGGTGGACGGATCGCGGTTCTCCTTCCAGACGCGCTCCGCGTAGGCGCTCTCCGCCTGCCGGTACGCCGGGTCGTGGCGGATCCCGTCCAGCATCCGGAGGTTGTCGAAGTAGATCGCGTTGAAGATCGCCGGCTGGTCGTGCAGGCGCTCGCCCTGCTTCCAGTACGCGAGCGACCCCTCGGCGTCCTGTACGGCGCGCCGGAGATAGGTGCGGTCCCCGGTGGCCCGGTAGAGCGTGGCCGCGGTGCCTACCATGGCCCCGGAGTTGTACGTCCACAGAGTGGAGTTGACGGATCCGTCGTCGCCGAGGCTGTTGCGGTACAGCCCGGGGGACTGGCGCAGACAGGACCAGTTCCACTCGTACCACCGCTGCGCACTCGTCAGGTAGCGACTCTCGTGCGTCTCCTGGTGGAGCCGGGCCGCCAGCTCCGCGGCCAGGCCCGTGACGTTGGCGGCCCGCATGGTGTTGGCCGGGGAATCGACCCAGTCCATCCCGCCGGGGCACTCCTTGGCCGGGTCGTCGTCCCAGCCGCGGCTGACGATGTCGAAGGTCAGCTCGGCCCGGCGCAGGTAGGTGGCGTCACCCGTGGCCTCGTACTGGTCCAGCAGGGTCAGCCCGACGACGGAGTTGTCGTCGTAGAAGACGTCGCCGCCCTGCCCGAGCGGTGCCGGCAGGTACGAGTCGTATCCGGGCCTGCCGTCACTGGGCTCGAAGTACAGCTCCAGGGTGGTGAAGCGTTCCGCCGCGTCCGCCGTGTAGCGCCTGCCCGATCCGGGAAGGCCGGCCATGTCGACCGTCGCGGCCGCCGCCTCCCGCATCGGCCAGAGGTAGGAGTGGGCGTTGTCGGCACTGCGGTGCGGTGTCGCCTCCTGGTAAAGGCCGTGGTCGTCCGCGCCCTGGTACAGGTGGTGCTGGAGCGCGTCGTACGTCTGCACGGCCCGGGCCTTCCAGGGGCCCGTCGCCGGGTGTGAGGCCGCGAGGGCGGGGGAAGGGCTCAGGGCGGCGCAGAGCAGCGGCGCCGCGGCCAGGGCGAGGGCGGTACGGGCAGAGAGTTTCACCGGGATGCCTTTCGGGAAGCGGCTCGGGGCGTTCGCGCGGGATATCCGCACGCGATATGGCGTCGGTGCGGCGTGCCTCAGCCGAGCTTGAGGCTGCTGACGAAGAACCGCTGCGCCGCGAAGAAGAGGACGACGGTCGGCAGCGAGACCAGCAGGGCTCCGCCGAGGACGACCGGGGGCCCGACGTTGGAGTAGTTGCCCTGGAGTTCGGCGAGCGCGGCCATCACCGGCCGGATGTTGCGGCTCGTGGACAAGGTGATGCCGAAGAGCAGGTCGTTCCAGACAGCGACGAACTGGAAGACGAAGGCGGCGATCATCGCGGACCGGGACAGCGGCACATGGATCTGCCAGAAGACCCGCCACCAGGAGGCGCCGTCCAGCCGCGCCGCCTCGATCACCTCGGCGGGCAGCGTCTGCGCGAAGTTGCGCATGATGAAGTACGCGAACGGGATCGCCACCGCTACGTAGATGAGGAACAGCCCGATCTGCGCGTCGTACAGGCCGGTGTTCGCGTACGCGAGGAAGAGCGGCCGAAGGAAGACCTGGAGGGGCAGGAGAGTGCCCGAGTAGATCAGCCAGAACCACAGGGTCTTGCGCTTGACGGGCATGATCACCGTGGCGAACGCGGCGGTCGTGGCCACCACGATGGCCGCGGCCGAGCTGGTCACCGCGTACAGCAGGCTGTTGCCCATCGCGGGACCGAGCCTGGCCCGGGACCAAGCCTCGGACATGTTGTCGAACAGACCGAACCCTCCGTGCGGCAGCCAGTGCGGCGCGCCGCCGTATTCGGCGGCCGGCACCAGAGCGTTGACCAGCAGCAGCCAGGTCGGGACGGCCCAGAGGAGCGAGACGAGCACCAGGACCGTGTTGCGGACGGCGGTGCCTGCGGAGACGCGGCGTAGGGACATGCTCAGGCGCCTTTCGGAGTGAGCTGGCGCCGCAGATACAGCCAGGAGGCCAGCAGCACGATGACGGTGAGGACGACGGCGACGGCCGCTCCGGCGCCGGGGCGCAGCGCGAGGAAGGTCTCCTGGTACATGGAGACGGCGAGCGTCTCGGAGCTGCGGCCCGGACCGCCCTGGGTGAGGACCCAGATCAGGTCGAACGACTTCAGCCCGTTCACCAGACTGCTGCCGACGACGATCACGGATACGGTCCGCAGCTGCGGCAGGACCACGTACCAGAACTTGCGCAGCCCGTCGGCTCCGTCGAGCGACGCGGCCTCCAGCGTCTCCGGAGGGATGGTCTGCAGACCGACCAGGAAGAGGATCACGGCCACCCCGGTGGCCTGCCAGGTATTGGCGACGATCATGACGAGGGTGTTGCCCGGCCACTCGAGCAGCCAGCCCTGGGCCAGCGATCCCAGCCCCAGCGCGTCGAGCGCCTGGTTGGCCGCCCCGTCCGTGGTCAGGAGGAAGTTCCAGACGACGGCCACGGCCGATCCGGAGATCGCGTACGGCAGGACCACCAGGAGCCGGGCGACCCGGGACCACCCGGAGCCATTCGTCATCACCGCGATGCCGAGCCCCAGGACCAGCGGCAGGACCACCGTGCCGACCACCCACATCAGGGTGTTCTCCACGGACTTCGCCAGAACCGGGTCGCTGAGGAACAGCCCGTAGTTGGTGAACCAGGTGAAGCCGGAGACCCGTCCGTCGCTGAAGAAGCCGCGGTACAGCGTCATCACGAACGGCGTGAGCAGCAGGCCGGCGACGAGCAGGACGGCCGGGGCCAGGAAGCCCGCCGAGGCGAACCGGTCCCTGAGCCCGCGCGAAGACGCACGGGCCGGGGGAGCGGGCGCGGGGGCGGTGGAGGTGTCGGCCCGGGTGCGGCGGGCGTCGAGTGCCGATGTCATGACTCGTCCTTGTTCCACGCGGCCCACTCCTTGGTGGCACGGCTCGCCATGCTGCGTAGCGTCGCCTCGGGCGACATGGCGTGCGTCATGAAGGCTCCGAGGTCATCGGTGTTTCCCTGCATGAGATTGGGCGGTCCCGACTGGCCGTAGCGGGGCAGCTCGGTCCAGTGCTCGTCCAGCGCCCGCTTCCTGAGCCGGGCGAGCACCGGATTGGAGGTGACCGCCTTCGGGTTGGCGGAGCCGTCCTGGAGGAAGTCGGTCCACACTCGCTGGACCGCGGGGTGCAGCCAGTGGCCCGCGTTGGCCATGGCGGCATCGTGCGACACGGCCTTCTCCGGTACGGCGAGCACGCCCGCCTCGGTGATCACGGACCGCCGCGTGGAGGTGTCGACGGGAGGCAGGACGAAGGCGTCGAAGTCCTCGCCGGGCTTCATCCCCGCCGCCGCCAGTCCCTGCGACTGCCAGGAACCGTGCAGGAACATGCCGACCTTGCCCGTCTTCAGCGCGGCCGGACCGTTGTTCTGGTCGAAGTCGGCCGGTGTCATCCAGCCCTTCTTCATGAAGTCCTGCCAGATCTGCATGGCCTTGTGCGCCTGTGGATCGGTGTACCGAGCCCGGCCCGCGATCAGATCCGCGTAGAACACCGGATCGACCTTGCTGATCAGCTCCTCGAACCACTCGTAGGCGGGCCAGTTGCCGCTCTGCGTGGCGACGAACGGAACGACACCGGACTTCTTGAGCACCTCCGCGGTGTGCAGCAGCTCGTCCCAGGTCTCCGGCGCCCGCAGGCCGTACTTGTCGAACACGTGCGTGTTGTAGAAGAGCACGTAGTACGACTGATAGAGGGGCATCCCGTACACCGCGCCCCGGTAGGACATCGCGTCGCGCAGGGACTTCGTCACCCAGCCCTTGCGCTCGTACGCCTCCCACAGCCCCGTCAGGTCGCTGAGGCTGCCGGTGCGGGCGAGCTGCTTCAGGTTGTAGCCCGACTGCCACTTGATCAGGTCGGTCGCTTTGGTCGTCTGCAGGGAGATCTGCGTGACCTGGGTGTACGCGGTCGGGTTCGGGTTGGACAGCGGGCGCAGCGCGTAGCCGGTGAGCTTCTTCAGCTCACGCCCGGCGGCCACGTAGCCGTCGTCCCAGGTCGCGTTGTCGTTGGCCAGGGACGTCGTCCCCGGTTTCGCGGCGGTGCTGTCGCCCCGCGCGCAGCCGCCTGCCAGCGCGGCGGCCGCGCCGGCGCCGAGGCCGGCCAGCACGGTGCGCCGGCGGAGCGGGTGAGACGACCGCTCTGTCGTCTCGCCGGTTGATCTCATGGGCTCACTTCCCTCTGGACCCCGGCGGGGGATCCCTGGCTCCGGTATGCGGTGGGGAGGCCGCCGGAAGCGCCTACGACGTGCGTCGTCGCCTTCCGGGCTGCGAGGATGTTAACGACACCATGAGGCTGAAACAAGAGCCTGGCTGCAGAGAGCTCGGAAAACTGCTGTCAAGCAGTGGATATGTAGGGGCCAGGAGTGCGCGTCTTGATCAGCCTGCGTGTTATCGATACCATGCGGACTGCTTGCCGGTCCCTTCCCCAGGAGCTTCTGTGCACCAGCCCCGTCCCTATGAACGCAACCCGCGGTACGCCGCCACCGGCGGCGCAGTCGTCACCGGCTGGGCCGCCGCCGTCACGGACGTGCCCACGGCGGGCACCGTCCTCGCCCTCGACGGCCCCGCCGCACTCGACTGGGAGCAGGCCGCCGGCTCCCTCGCCGCCGCTCTGCGCGCACGGGGCACGCGGGTCGCGCTGTGCGACGTGCGCGACCTCTGGTCGGCCGAGGCGGTCCAGCGGCTCTGCGTCCCCGGCGCGGACGCCGACCCGTTCTTCCTGCCGCTCGCCGGCTTCTCCATGGACGACCTGTTCGAGACGCCCCCCGTCCAGCCGCGTCCGGAAACCGGTGTCCTGCTCGTCTTCGGCCCCGGCGCCGCGCTCAGCGAGCCCGACCTGCTGTGGTGGGCCGACCTGCCCAAGCGGTACGCGGAAGAGGCCGTCACCCGCGGGGAGCTGCCGCTCGGCGTCAACCTGGGCCGCCCCGGCATCCCCGGTGAGCTGCGCAGCCTCTTCTACACCGACTGGCCCGTCGGCGACCGCCACCGCGACCGCCTGGCGTCCCGCATCGACCGTTGGATCGACCTCCAGGGCGAGAACGGCCCCGCCTCGCTGGACGGTACGGCTGTCCGGGCGACGCTGGCCGCCCTCGCGGCGGGCCCCGTCCGCACCCGCCCGTTCTTCAACTCCACCCCGTGGGGCGGCCAATGGGCGGCCCGCGAGCTCGGCTTCGAGCCCCGCAACGGCAACACGGCCCTCGGCTACGAGCTGATCGCCCCCGAAGCCGGAATCCTGGTCGGCCGGGACGAGACGGCCCAGGTGGAACTGCCCTTCCAACTGCTCTGCGAACTCCACCCCGAGACGTTCCTCGGCCCGGACGTCCACCACCGCTTCGGCACGTCCTTCCCGATCCGCTTCGACTACCTCGACACCGTCGGCGGCGGCAACCTCTCCCTGCACCTGCACCCCCGGGAGCAGTACATGCGGGAGACCTTCGGGTGGCCCTACACCCAGCACGAGACGTACTACGTCACGGCGTGCGACCCCGGCGCGCAGGTCTATCTCGGGCTGCGGGACAGTACGGACGTGACAGTCATGCGTGAGGAGGTCGAGGCGGCCGCCGCGGAGGGAACCCCGCTGCGCGTCGAAGACCATGTCATGGTGCACCCGGCGGACACCGGGCAGCTCTACATGATCCCGGCCGGCACCCCGCACGCCTCCGGTGAGGGCAACCTGGTCCTGGAGATCAGCGCCACCCCCTACCTCTACTCCCTGCGCTTCTACGACTGGCTGCGCAAGGGCGTCTCCGGCGCGCCGAGGCCCCTCTCCTCCGGCCACGCGTTCGCCAACCTCGACACCGCACGGCGCGGCGACGACGTCCTCAAGGAACTCGTGCAGGAGCCGAGGACCTTGCACGAGGGCCAGGGCTGGCGCGAGGAGGTCATCGGCGCACTGCCCGAGATGTTCTACGCGGTGCACCGCTTCGTGATCGAGGGGCCCGAGCCCGCCGAGAGCGACACCGACGGCCGCTTCCACGTCCTCAACGTCTCCTCGGGCGGCGGCGTCGTCGTGGAGACCGACCGTGGAGACCGGCACGACCTGGCCTTCGCCGAAACCCTCACCATCCCCGCGAGCGTGGGCGGTTACCGGCTGCACCCCGTGGGAAGCGACCCCGTGCATGTGGTGAAGTCCCTGGTGACCCCGGCATGAGCCGCGTCCCCGTACTGGAGATCGGCGGCACCCACGTGACGGCCGCCGTCATCGACACGGCCGCCGCGCGGCCCGCCCCCCTGGCCGTGGTTCGGGAGCCGGTCCCCGCCGACGCACCGGCCGGTGAGCTCCTCGACGCGATCGCCGCCGTCGGCGCCCGCGTCAAGGCTCCGAGGGAGGCCCACTGGGGCGTGGCGATACCCGGCCCCTTCGACTACGAAACCGGGATCGGCCGCTTCCGCGGCATCGGCAAGTTCGAGTCGCTGGACGGCGTCGACGTGGGAGCCGGACTGCTCGTCCGGCTCCCAGGAGCCCCGCGCCGCATCAGCTTCGTCAATGACGCGGACGCGTTCGCCCTGGGCGAGTACCGGGCGGGCGCGGCGGCAGGGCGGCGCCGGGTCCTGTGCATCACGCTGGGGACCGGTGTCGGCTCCTCGTTCCTGGACGGCGGACGGCCGGTGGCCGACGGCCCCGACGTACCGCCCGGCGGCCGCGCCCACCGGCTCACCATCGACGGACTCCCTCTGGAGGAGGTGGTCTCGCGACGGGCGATCCGCAGGTTCCACGCCGACGCCGCGGACCTGCCCGACGACGGTCGTCTCCCCGACGTGCACGAGATCGCCGACGCGGCCCGGGCCGGCGACGCGCCCGCCCGGCACACGATCCGGCATTGCTTCGGCGCCTTGGGACGGGCCCTCGCGCCCTGGTGCGAGCGGTTCCGCCCGGACCTGATGGTCGTCGGCGGATCGATGGCCGGCTCCTGGGACCTCGTCGGGCCCGCAGTCCGCGAGGGCTTCGAGTCGTGGGCCCCGGGGTCGGCGCCCCCGGCCGTGACGGCGCTGCGCCCGGCCGACGCCCCTCTGCTCGGCGCCGCTCACTGGGCCCTGCACAGGGCGGCCGGCGCCCTTTCGGTGCGGACCTAGAATGACCGCGTTCCCGATCCACAGGCCCCTTCACGAACCCGCAGGAGAACCGCACATGGCACAGCACCGCGCGGGCGACACCGGCGCCCCGACGATGCGCGACGTGGCCGCGAGCGCCGGCGTCAGTGCCATGACCGTCTCCCGCGTGCTCAAGGACGACGCCCGGGTCAGCGACAGCACACGGGAACGCGTCCTGTCCGCCGTCGAGGCACTCGGCTACCGGCGCAACGAGACGGCACGCAGCCTGCGGCTGGGCGGAAGCGGGATGATCGGCCTGGTCGTCACCAACCTCGCCAACCCGTTCTACTCGCGCCTGGCGCTCGGCGTGCAGGAAGTGGCGTCCGAGCACGGCCTGCGAGTGCTGCTCAGCAACACCGCCGAGCAGGTCGACAAGGAGCGCGGGCTCGTCGAGGACCTGGCGGCCCGTCAAGTCGACGGCATGATCGTGGTCCCGGCGGGCAGCAGCCACCGGCACCTCGGACCCGTGGCGCTGCGCGGCATGCCGATCGTCCTGGCCTCCCGGCCCCCCGCCGGAATGGACGCCGACTGCGTGCTGGTCGACGACTTCGGCGGCGCCGAACAGGCCGTGGAACAGCTGATCGCGGACGGCCACCGCCGCATCGGCTTCCTCGGCAATCCGCCCGCCCTCTACACCGGAGCGGAGCGGTTCCGCGGCTACTGGGCGGCCCACGAAGCGGCCGGGATCGAACCCACCGAGACTCACGTACGGCGTGGCCTCACCGACGTACCCACCGCCGAGGCCGCCGCACGCGCGCTCCTCGACGCCCCCGACGCGCCGACGGCGCTCTTCTGCACCAACAACCGGCTGACGCAGGGCGCCATCCGCGCCGTGCATGGACTCGGCCGCCCGGTCGCGCTCGCCGGCTTCGACGACTTCGACCTGGCCGACGTCCTCGGCCTGCCCCTGACGATCGTCTCGTACGACGCCGACGAGATCGGCCGGCGGGCGGGTCAGATGCTGATCGACCGGATCCACGGCCCGTCCGCCGAGCCGATCCCGGCGCGCCGGACCGTCGTACCCACCCACGTCATCCGCTACGGGACGCGCTGACCCGGACCCCGCCGCCACCTCCACGGCACCGGTCTGCCCTCTCGCCCCGCCCTCCCCTCCGGAGCACTCATGCACCACGACCGAACCGTCACCGAACGCAGGCTCGCCCGTGTACTCGACCTGCGCCTGCGGCCCGCCGTGTACCGCGAGAGCCTTCCTCTCGACATCGCGGCCTGGAGGGTCACCGGTGAACCCGTGCCCGTGTCCGAGGGAATCGACGCGCCCTACGCACCGGTGCGCGTGGGCGACCCGTGGGGGCCCGCCTGGTCCACCACCTGGTTCCGGATCAGCGGCACCGTGCCCACCGGATGGGCCGGGCAGCGCGTCGAAGCGGTCCTCGACCTCGGTTTCGGCTCCACCCAGCCCGGCTTCTCCGCCGAGGGCCTCGTGTACCGCCCCGACGGAAGCCCGGTCAAGGCACTCAACCCCCGCAACGCGTGGCTGCCCATCGCCGAACGGGCTGATGGCGGCGAGAAATTCGTCTACTACATCGAGGCGGCGGCGAACCCGGTCATCTTCGACTCGGGAAGCGGGGGCGACCCCTTCGTGCCCACCCGGGCCGGCGGAGTCCCCCCGTGGATGAGCGGCGACACCACGCCGGACACACCGCTTTACCGCCTCAGCCGGATGGACCTCGCCGTCTTCGACTCCACCGTCTGGGAACTCGTACAGGACCTGGACGTCCTGTCCGGGCTGATGCACCAACTGCCCGAGGACTCCACCCGACGCTGGCAGCTGGTGCACACCGTGGACCGCGCCCTGGACGCGATCGACCTCCAGGACATCGGAGGAACGGCCGCGCGGGCACGCGAGGTGCTCGCCCCCGCACTCGCCGCCCCCGCGCACGCGGGGGCGCACCGCGTCTCCGCCGTGGGCCACGCGCACATCGACACCGCCTGGCTCTGGCCCGTACGGGAGACCGTCCGCAAGGCGGCCAGAACCGTCGCCAACGTCACCGCGCTGATGGACGATCACCCCGGGTTCCGCTTCGTCATGTCCCAGGCCCAGCAACTCGCCTGGCTCAAGGAACAGCGGCCCGAGGTGTTCGCCCGTGTCGTCGAGAAGGTGCGCACGGGGCAGTTCATCCCCACGGGCAGCCTCTGGATCGAACCCGACACCAACCTCTCCGGCGGCGAGTCCCTTGTGCGCCAGTTCGTCCATGGAAAGCGTTTCTACCTCGAGGAATTCGGTGTCGAGACCGAGGACATGTGGCTGCCCGACACGTTCGGTTACAACGCGGCCCTGCCGCAGCTCATGAAGCTGGCCGGCATCAAGTGGTTCCTCACCCAGAAGATCTCCTGGAACGCCACCAACCCCTTCCCGCACCACACCTTCTGGTGGGAGGGCATCGACGGAACCCGCGTCTTCAGCCACTTCCCGCCCGTCGACTCCTACAACGGAGACCTCTCCGGCGCCGACATCGGACACACCGAGCGCAACTTCCGGGACAAGGGCGCGGCCAACCGCTCCCTCGTCCCCTTCGGGTACGGAGACGGGGGCGGCGGCCCCACCCGCGAGATGCTGGCGCGGGCCCGGAGGCTGGAGGACCTGGAGGGCTCGGCCCGCATCACGATGGAGGGGCCGGCGGAGTTCTTCACCAAGGCCCAGGGGGAGTACCCCGAGGCGCCCGTGTGGGTGGGCGAGCTGTACCTGGAACTGCACCGGGGCACCCTCACCAGCCAGCTCGCCACCAAGCAGGGAAACCGGCGCAGCGAACACCTCCTCAGGGAAGCCGAGTTGTGGTCCGCGACGGCAACACTGCGAACCGGCCTGCCCTATCCGTACGAACTGCTCGACCGGGTGTGGAAGGCGGTACTGCTCCACCAGTTCCACGACATCCTTCCCGGCACCTCGATCGCCTGGGTGCACCGCGAGGCCGAGACGGTCTACGCCGAGATCGCCCGGGAACTCGGCGAGGTCATCGACTCCGCCCAACGCACCCTCGCGGCAGCCGGTGCGGAGGGGACGGCCGGCGAAACCGTGTTCAACGCCGCACCGCACACCCGCGACGGCATACCCGCGCTCGGCGCGTCCCCCCGCGCGCGGGCCGCGCGCCCGGTCGAGCCCAGCCCCGTCCAGGACGGCGGACTCGTCCTGGACAACGGTCTCGTACGCGTCACGGTGGACACCCGCGGGCTGGTCACCTCCGCGTACGACCTGACCGCCGGACGTGAGGCGCTCGCTCCCGGCATGGTCGGAAACCTCCTCCAACTGCACCAGGACTTCCCGAACCAGTGGGACGCCTGGGACGTCGACGCCTTCTACCGCAACACTGTCCGCGACCTGACCGAGGCGGACGAGGTCGTCGCCGTCCCCGGAGGCATCCGGGTGGTACGAAGGTTCAACGCCTCGCGCATCACCCAGGTGCTGCGCCTCGGCGAGGACAGCCGCCGCCTCGACATCGAGACCGACGTCGACTGGCAGGAGTGCGAGAAGATCCTCAAGGCCGCCTTCCCGCTCGACCTCCGGGCGGCGGAGTCCATCGCCGAGATCCCCTTCGGCCATGTCCGCCGCCCCACCCACACCAACACCTCGTGGGACAGCGCCCGATTCGAGATCTGCGCCCACCGCTACCTGCACATCGAGGAGCCCGGCTGGGGGGCGGTCCTCGTGAACGATTCCAGCTACGGCCACGACGTCACGAGGGACATGCGCCCCGACGGCGGAACCACCACGACCGCACGGCTCTCACTCCTGCGCGCGCCCCTCTTCCCGGACCCCGACTGCGACCGGGGCGAGCACCGCCTGCGCTACGGACTGGTCATCGGCGCCGGGCTACAGGACGCGGTCCGCGAGGGATACCACTTCAACCTCCCCGAGCGCGTCGTACCCGGCGGAGCGCCGGTCGAACCTCTGGTCCGGCTGCTCGACGAGACCACGGCCGACGTCGTCATCGAGACGGTCAAGCTCGCAGACGACCGCTCGGGCCGCGTCATCGTCCGCCTCTACGAAGCCGGCGGCGGACGCGCCAGGACCACACTGCGGACCGGCTTCCCCCTGGCCTCCGCGCACATCACGGACCTCCTCGAACGCGAACTGACGGACGAGCCCGCGCCGGGGGTGGAGGGCCGGGACGTGCAGCTGTCCCTGCGCCCGTTCCAGATCCTGACCCTGTGCCTGACTCCGGGGGAATGAGGACGCCGATGCGGGGGAGGGCGGCTCGGTGGGTCGCACCACCCGAATGGAGCATTCCCTTCGATGGTGAAAGTCGTTGGGAAATCTGGAATCCCGAAACGATCACGATCGAGCACTGCGCCGGCCACCCCTGCGCAACGCCCTACACATCCGTCGCAACAGAACGGTGGGGGCCGGGGGTGTCGCGGCTGTAGGAGGTACGCAATGCGCGCGCTGCTGGAGAGCTTCTTCGACACCATGGACGAGCTGCGTGTCGACTTCGGTCGACGCATGGAGGAAATCGAGAGAGGGGCTCGGTCCGCTCCGACGTCGAGCACCCACGCAGAAAGCGGGCACATTCCGCACCCGGACCAGTTCGAGGAGATTCGGTACCCGCTCGGGCTGCGACCGCTCTGGACCAACGATCACCTGTCGGCTGCGCCCGTGAATGGCGGCGAGGGGAAACGTTTTCCCGGCCCGACTCGACCCGGTCTCCGATGAGCCGCCCCAAGCAGAAGGCATCGTTTACGTGACTGGGTGGCAGGCAGGAACGATTCGTCGTGACCGGACCGTGGGATCACGCTCGTGCGGTCAAGAGTCGCCGGGGGTAACCGGGCCATGTACGACATCCTCGACCGCGCCACCGCAACGCCCGCCGGCCGGGCGCTGGTCAATCTGAGCTCCGACACTCCCGACCGCACACGTGAGGCAGCATCCTGGGCAGCGGGCCACGACGCCGCATTCCTCGCCGGTGGTGTCATGGTCCCGGCCCCGATGGTCGGCACGGAGGCGGCCCCTGTCTATTACAGCGGCCCCGGCGAGGTCATGGAGAGCCACCGGCCGACTTTGGCACTGCTCGGCACACCGAGGTATCTCGGCGAGGATCCAGGTCTCGCGCAGATGATGTACCAAGCCCAGCTCGCGGTATTCCTCACCACCCTGTCCTCGCTGATGCACGCCATCGCGATGCTGGGCACCGCGGGAATGAGGGCCGAGGAGGCATTGCCGGAGTTGCTCCTGTTCGCCGACTCGATCGACGCCATGCTCAGGGCTGGTGCGGCGAATCCCGGCGCGGCGCTGGATTCCGGAGAGCACCCCGGTGACCTGAGCACGGTCACCATGATGGGCGCGACGGCCGACCACATCGTCGAAACCAGCACGTCACTCGGCCTCGACCTCGCGCTCCCCCTGGCCGTGCAGGCCCATGACCGGCGCGCGATCGAGGACGGACACGGCGGTGACAACTGGACCCGCATCATCGACGGCACCGAAAGCCGCGCCGAGAGGGCCGTTGACGCCCGGAAGCTTCGGGCGCCCCCGGACGTTGCCGTCAGGTATGAGGATCAGCGAAGCAGCCGGTGCCAGCGGCGTGAGCGCGAGGTCGTTGCGGTACTACGAGGACGAGGGCCTGATCGTCCCCGGGCGGATCAGCAACGGATACCGCGACTACTGCCAGTCGACCATCGACCGGGTTCTGGTCATCCGCTCGCTGCTGGATTCCGGACTGCCCGTGCGGTTGATCAGAGAGTTCCTGCCCCACCTCACGGATGGCGCCGACGGCGACTCGGGGGTGCCGCGCGCGGAGTTCGTACGCGAGGTGCAGAGCTACCGCGATCGGCTCGCGGGCCGCATCGCCGATCTCAGCGCTCAGCGGTCCGCGCTCGACGCGTACCTGCGGGAGGCCCGCCGCCCCGGTTGACGACCGCTGCTTGACCTTGACGTGTGTGTGAAGCTTCTACGTTTCCGGGCATGGAGATCAATGAGCAGCAGCACACCGCCGAACCCACGATGCGGGCTCTGATTCAGCACTCCCACGATGGCCCGAGGGACCTGCGCCTCACCGCTGAGAGCCGCCGTCCCACCCCGGGCCCGGGCGAGTACCTGATCCGAGTCGGCGCCGCCGGAATCAACTTCGCTGACGTGCTGCAGACCCGGGGAACCTACGGCAGCGGGCCGCAGGCACCGTACCCGGCAGGGTTCGAAGCCACCGGGGAGATCGTGGCAGCCGGACAGGGCGTTGCGGAACCCCTTGTTCTCGGCAGCCACGTGGTCGGAGCCGGGCCGGGCGCCTTCGCGCAGTACATGACGATGCCGGCCGCGCAGGTACTTCCCGTCCCGCCCGGCTGGTCGGACGCACAAGCCCTCGGGCTGGTGCTGAACTGGGCTACGGCGCTCGCGGCGTTGAAGCCGTTGGGCGAGGCCGAGGCGGGTGAGACGGTTCTCATCCATGCCGCGGCCGGCGGTGTGGGTCAGGCCGCGGTCCGTCTCGCCCGCCACTACGGAGCGCGGGTGATCGCCACGGCCTCAGCGGCCAAACACGACACCGTCGCCGCGCTCGGCGCCGACGCGGTCCTGGACAGCGCGCGTCCTGACCTCGCCGCGGAGATCACTCGGCTGACCGGCGGAGTGGACGTGGTGCTGGAGTCCGTGGGGCAGGCCACCTTCCCGGTCAGCCTGGCGGTCACCAAGCCGTTCATCGGACGGGTGGTCGTCTTCGGCGCCGCTTCCGGTGAGGCCGTCCTGACCACCCACGATCTGGTCTTCACCCACCGGGTGCAGGTCAAGGGCTTGCACATCGGGGCGCTGGCAGCCGCGGTCCCGGCTGTCTACCGAGGCCTGCTCACCGAGCTCGAGGCCCTCATCGCCAACGGTGTCTATCCACCGGGCGCCCCTCAGCTGCACCCCCTGGCCGATGGGCCGGGAGTGCTACGGGACCTCGAAGCGGGTACCACCCGGGGCAAGCACGCCCTCGACCCCTGGCGCTAGGCCGTATACGGATGTTGCGGGCCATGAGGTTGGTCTGGAAGCCGAGTTTGGCTACAGCGACGAGTAGCTGTTCCCTCCCTCGGGGGGAGATGGCCTGCCCCTCGTCGGCTCGGCTGCCGTGGCTGTGGTTCCGACGGCGGGATCGCCCGAGACACGCGCCCTGGCGAGACACGCGCCCGCCGATGAGACGTACCCGAGGGTAACCCCGCCGCATCGGATGCGCGCACCGCTCGGAAGGAACGCGCACCAAGGGAACGCAATCCGGGTCGCTTACGTCGAACGGCGGAACACAAGGGCCTCACCATGGGCACGGTCTCATTCCCGTGTCCAGCGATGGCGAGGTCACTCGGCGAAGAAGAGGCACCTCTCTTCTTCGCGGCATCCACTGAGGGGGGAATGATGAGCTGGACCAGGCGATCCGCGGGCTTGCTGGTGGCGGCGGTCATGGTGATGTCAGTGGCCGCGTGTACGGCCGGCGGCGGGGGCGAGGGGGAGGCATCCTGCGCCAATCTGTACACCTACCAGGACAGGTCGTATCTGGACGTGGCTCCGCACGTGAAGTTCACACTCGGGAACAAGCTCGGCAGCGCGACCCAAACCCCGTGCGACGACACCGGCGGCCAGGATGAGAGCGAGGCGGAGGTTCGGACGGAGAATGCTTACGCAATAGACGGCATCTCTCCCAAGGTGGCCATCGCCATTGGGGACACACCGGAGACAGCGGCGCTTTTCGCCGTTCGCTCGGGTGATGAGGTCCCGTCCGAGGTGCAGAAACTGATCGACGGCTCCTGATCTGAAACGCGGGGTTCGATGTGGTCCCCCCCGCACGCCACATCGAACCCCGCGCAGCGAACTGGGCAGTCACGTAACGGCTGTTCGCCGCATCGTCGTCCAACTGCGCCCGGGCAGCACGCTCACAGTCCTCGTCGTCGCGGCGGTGCGCACACAGAACGACATGTCCACAACGGGTTCGACCGATCCATCGTGACGGTGCCCGCCGCCTTGCCCCGACCTCCACCAGCCATGTCTCCCCCGGATTGTCGCCTCCTCGACCCGGATGCCGGTGGCCGGGGCCCGGGCATACGCATCCCGTGGTTTCCGCCGCGGAGCGCTCGGGGCGGCTTCACGCGGCCATGTCGCACATGATTTCCCCCGGACATCTTCACCTGATAGTCATATGTGTCGGTAGGCTCCGGGGCGCTGCATCCGCACATCCGCACCACAGAGGGGGGCCTCATGCGTATTCGTCATGCCCTGACCGCTGCCGTAACCGGCGCTTCGGTCGTTTCGCTCGGTCTCGTCGTCGGGGCACCGGCCCACGCGGCCGAGTACTCCTCGGTCCTGAAGATCAAGGGCGTTCAGTACGACGCTCCGGGCCGTGACTCCAACAAGTGCTCGGGCGGCAACGCCGCAAGCGAGTACCTGACGATCAAGAACTACTCGCGCACCACGACGGTCAACCTCAAGGGCTACGTCGTCAAGGACGCCACCGGGAACAAGTTCACGTTCACCAAGTCCCACACGCTGCAGCCCGGCGACTACGTCAAGCTTCGCGGGAACCGCGGCACCGACTCCGACGCCAAGAACGTCGTCTACCGCCAGAACTGCAACTTCATATGGAACAACGACAAGGACACCATCTACCTCTACAAGCCTTCCGGCGCCCGTGCCGACGTGCACGCCTACACCAAGAAGTCCAACGATCGCGACGGTAACGGCTACATCACCTACCACGGGTAACGCCCGCCGGAGCCGTTGCGTGCAGTGACGGCGGGCGATGGCCACCGCAGTGCGGGGAGCCCCCAACGGGCTTCCCGCCCTGGACGGCGTCCTCCGGTGCGGGCCGACTCGGCGGCGCCGGAAGGACCGCACGGGCGTTAGTCACGCCGGTGACAGACACTTCCGTTGGCGCACCCGGCCCCTGGCGCGCGCTCACTTCGACCGGCGGCGTCGAGCGTGGAGTCCGGCTTTCGTGGCTGTCCGGTCTCTGCTTCAACCGTGCGGCACCAGTGCATGTGCTCCTTGACCTCCTGGATGCCGGCGAACCCGGGCATTAATGGCGTGCGGACCTGTCCCCCGACGTTCTGGATGCGGCAGTCGTACACACTTCGAGACGGGTGCGCGCCACAGCTGCCGAATGCGGACACCTCTCCGAGAAGCAGTGGCGGCGGCTGATCGCCAGTGCGCAGAGTCCGCACGAGCGAGAACTGCTCACGGAATTCGCGGAACAGGAGCGGTCGGCACGACGGCTCGCGCGTGGCGGCCCCGGCATCGGGCGCGCTCCGTACCCCGATGCCACACCGCCTGCGACACCCGACGAGATCGAGGCCGCAGCCGCTGAAGCACCCGATGTCGATCCCTACCGTCAAACGACCGGGCTCTGGTGGGCCGGCGCCCTCCACGACGACGCCGAAGCCATGCGCCGTCTCGCGGCCTCGCCGAAACTGCTCGTGCGCCGCAGCGTCGCACGGGCACCCCGCCTCCCCGAGGACGTGGTCGGCTTGCTCGCCCGGGATGAGGACCGCGTTGTACGGCTGTTCCTCGCCGAGTCCTGTGATGACGCGCCGCCGGAGATGCTTCTCGAGGTCGCATCCTGGTGGGACGGCAGCCTCTCCTTCCCCGGCCGGCCGCGCAGTCACCCGAACTTCCCGCGCGACGGCCTGCTGCGCTACGCAACCGGCCCGAACCCGCGCCTCCGGGCTCTCGCACTCGACGTCCCTACGGCCACGGATTCCCTGATCGAGCAACTAAGCCTGGACGCAGACCCGTTCGTTCGCATGGCCGCCGGTGAGAACCGCCGGCTCTCGCCGGGCTCCTTGCGCCGCCTCGCCGCCGATCCGGACCAGGCCGTGCGCCGGCGTGCCTGGCAGAACCCGTCCCTTCCGCCGGACGCGCTCGTGAAACTCCTGCTCGACGCACACAGCGCCGGACATGCCGCCCACAACCCGCTCATCCCGATCGCCGTCATGCGCCGCATGGCCGCCCTCGGATGCCATTGAACTCGCCGACGGACGCAGCCGGGTCGCGGTGACCGCGAAGGGCCGAGCGCGGCAAGACGTGCCGTTACCGGCCAGTTCCGTACTCGACTGCGGCATCCGGGCAGTCGGCGGCCCTGGGGCCTCGGCGCCGGGCCCCGTGAGTGATGCGGGGCACGGCCGGCTGCGGGGCACGGCCGGCTGCGGGGCCAGGCGTTCGGACGCAGGCCGCGCAGGATGACGTCGATGAGCCGGTCGATGGCAGAAGGTGCTACCTGACTAGCCGTTCACCATCGCGGCCACCAGGCGCGCCATGGCCGGCCGGGGATCCGGTGTGTCGGGCCAGCCGGTCATGAGGAGATGGTGGGCAGTGCCGACGATGGCGAGGGCCACAGTGTCCGGGGCGATGGACTCGGCCACCCGGCCGAGCCCTTGCTCGGTCTTCAGATAGCCGGTGATGGCCTCCTGAAACGCGGTGAAGCCGGGCGCCCCGCCCTCGAGGGACTCGCGGATGCGCAGCGCGGCGGCGGGACGGGTCATGGCCAGCCCCGAGATGGCGGGACCGCCCGAGTCGAACAGCGCGAAGGCGACGGCTTCGAGGTTCTGCGCCACCGTGCCATGCCCGACGAGCCTCGACAGTGCCTGCGCCTTCGCCGCCGTCCGCGCGAACCGGTCGAGACAGAGCGCGGCCACGAACTCGTCGAGCCCTGCGAAGTGCGTATGCAGCAGGCCCTTGGCGCAGCCCGCTTCGGTCGTGATCGACCGGCTGGTGAGTGCGCCGGGGCCATCCCTCTCCACAACGCGCTCGGCGGCCGCGAACAGCCGCTCGCGAACATCCGGCGTCGCTACTCCGCGTGGTGACATGGGCCCCTCCCTCCGTTCCGGCTCTGCCGCCCTCAAAGAGCACAACCGCTCCGATGGTAACGGGGATTGCCAGTTTGGGTACACGCCCATATGGTTTGGGCGCACGCCCATTCTTCGTCGTCCACCATTGGAGGCACCCCGTGCCGGACATCGCCAACACCGAACAGGCACGAGCATGGAACAGCTCCGAAGGAGCCCACTGGGCCCGCAACCAAGACCGCTGGAACGCCGTGAACGAGGGTTTCAACGAGCCGCTCCTGGACGCCGCGGGGATCACGGGAAACCACCGGACCCTCGACCTCGGCTGCGGCTCGGGGCAGACCACACGCCTCGCGGCGCTGCGGGCACCCGGAGGGCACGCGCTGGGCGTCGACCTGTCGGCCCCGATGCTGGCCGCAGCCCGAGCCTGTGCCGAGCGGGAGAGGATCGGCAACGTTTCCTTCACCCAAGGCGACGCGCAGGTGCACCCCCTTGGGGCGGGCGCCTTCGACGCGGCGATCAGCCGCTACGGGGTGATGTTCTTCGCCGACCCCGTAGCCGCATTCGGCAACATCGGCCGCGCGCTGAGCCCCGGCGGGCGCCTGGCGTTCATCTGTCCGGCCGAGGCCGCGCTCAACGACTGGGTTACGGCAGTGGCATCGCTGCGCGACCTACTGCCGGTCGGCGACTTCGGGCAGCCGGGGGTGCCCGGCATGTTCTCCCTGGCCTCACCGGACCGCATCCGCGATGTGCTCACCGCGGCCGGATTCGCCGACCTCACCATCAACCAGGTGCAGGCGTACGGCGCGTGGGGGAGCGGAGCCGGAGACGCGGCGGAGTTCCTGCTGGGAACCGGCCCCGGCCGTTACCTGATGGAGCAGGCCGACACGACCACACGGGCTCGCGCCCTCCGCGCGCTGACCGACCACTTGCGTGCCCACGAGGCAGCGGACGGCACGGTCCGGCTGCGCAGCACGTCGTGGCTGGTCACAGCGGATCGCCCGACATGTGACACCCCTCGGACCGCCGGCCGCCGGCCCTGACCGACCTGCGCCGCCCCCCATTCGGAAAGCGGGCGGGCTCCGTACAGCCTTTCGCGGCCGGCTTCACGGCGCAGGATGGCCACCGCCATGTCCGCGAACAGGTGCCGGCCGCCTCCGATCGCCCAAGCAGCCCGACGCGGTGGCTCGGCTCGTTGAGGCTGCGAGGTGGTGTCGAGGAGGCCGGCGCTCCCGTTGTCGAGGCCGGGTGCTCAGCCGATCCGGACGCTCGCGCCCGGGGCCAGCCGGCGGAAGCGGGCCGGGAGGCTTGGCCCCCGATCGCCGAGGAAGCCCTCGATCACCACCGTGCCGACATCGTTGAGGGCGCCGTCGTGCACAGCGTAGGCATCGCGGGAAGCGGCCTCCCGCACGTAGTCGATCAGATCGCCGACGGTGGACCAGGGGGCGTGCACGGGCAGCAGCAGGGCGTCACCGGGGTGGAAGAGAGTCTCGTCCACCACGAGTCCGATGTTGGGGATGCGCGGAACGTCCGGGTGGATGACCGCGTGCCAGGTTCCATGAACCCGGATGTCGAAGCCCACCGCGCTGAAGGCGTCCCCGTACCCGGACATGCTGACCTACTGGTCCGCAGCGAGCAGCACCCCGACGACGGCCGCAAGCTCCTGCTGAGCCTCACCGACGCCGGCCGCTCCCGCCTCCAACGGGAACGCGCCCTTCGCGCGGGCGCCCTCGGCACCCCATCGCTGACTTTGGGTCACGGGCGCGAGAAGCGGGCGCGCGTGGCGTCGATGCAGGTGTCCCGGGAGGTCGGTCCGTCGAACCGAAGGCGGTCATAGGCCGTGAACGCCGGTTCCAACGAGTCGAGTTCGTCGACCATTCGGTGCAGCCGCTCACACCACTGCGCTGAGCCCGCGTCCGGCTCGTCCTCCGAGGCACTGATCGCGGTCGTCAGGTAATCCTTGCGCTGAATGGTGGCCGGGGTCACCGAGTGCAGGCACACGTACTGTCCGCTGAGATACGCGTTCCACTCCGCCTTCCCGGTGATCGGGTCGGCCCAGTGAGCGGTGAACCACGCTTCGAGCAGCTCTACGCCGCCGGCTTCTTCGGCGAGTGCGAACAGGTCGGTCGGCACCATCTCAGCACCGTCGGAGCGCAGATACCCCGGAAGCGGCAGACGCTGCTCCAGCATCAGCCGCCGGACCGCGTCGACATCGCGGCCGTGGACCGCGCACAGCTCCTCCAGGGAGATGAACTGCGCGCTGACATAGAGATCATCGGCGTCGGTCATCGGGTGGTCGCCGTTGACCTCGCGGAACCGCTCGGCGAGCTGCTGCTTCAGATCTGGTTCGGACATCGGGCCGCCTCCGCTGCGTATGCCGGCGCGGGCACCTCCCGCGCTGGACTCGGCACGCTATCGGCCGGACGGTTCGGCACTCACCGAACCGTCATGGGGAGCACCAGTGCACGAGGGCACCTCACTCGTGCCGCTGCCCATCGATCTGCTGTTCCAGCGAAGGGCCGTCGGCGATCGAGCGTCCCAACCCCTCGGTCAGCCAGGCGTGGGCCGCGGTCATGTTCAAGGAGCGTCCGCCGGTGACGGTGTCCAGCAGGCCCCAATAGCGGCGCAGACGTGGGTCGAACCCCGACGACCTGGAGACCAGTGTGTGCAGGAAGCGACGGAAGGCCCGGTTGTCCGACTCCCCGCGCGCCCGCGCGTGAGCGGATACGAACGCGTCGACCGCCTCCCCGGGGCCCGGCGGCAGCCCCTCCCTCACCGCAGCGGCCGTCAGGGCGGCCGCCTCGTCTATCTCGCCGTAGAAGGCGGGCGCGTCCCGCATCTCCTCCGCGTGATCCCCGGTCCAGCGAGTGAAGCCGGGCGTGGAAACCAGAACGTGGATCTCGGCGTAGGCCAGTGCCGCGGCGGGGGAGGGGGCGTGCGAGGGCTCGGGCGACAACATGGCGACCATGAGGTCGAGCCGCCGCTTCGGCATCTCCGCGGGCAGTTCGCGGTACCAGTGATCGGTAAGGCTCCGCCGTGCCTGGGGAAGCCGCTGCACCCGGGCGAGAACCTCCAGGCGCCGCAGCCGCTCGCCCTCCGCGCAGTCGTCGAGGGCGCGAAGGGTCGCCTCCCGCCATCGCAACTGCGTCAGCTGCTCCTGAACGGCGGCGAGTTCGGCCGCTACGAGATCGCCGAGAGCCTGCTCCCCGCTCGCGACCCGGCCGATGGTCGCGATAGGGGTCTCGAGCGCGCGCAAGCGCCTGATGAGCCCGATCCGCTCCCACGCCTCGGGGCCGTAGCGCCGGTGGCCCCCGCTGCTGCGCTCCGCGACCGGCAGCAGACCGCTGTCCGAGTAGTAGCGCAGGGTCTTCACCGAGATGCCCGTCCCGGCGGCGAGTTCACCGATGCTCCATGTGCGGTGCGTCACAGACCCTTGAACCTCCAGCGCGCGGGAGCTTCTAGCGTACTGAGCACCGGCCGCCTCCGGTCCGGCCCATCGAGACACGGGAGCACGCATGTCCGCGATCCCACCATCACGCCCGCGCAGGCGAATCGGCCTGCGGGCGCAGAGCGTCCGCCTGCTGCGCCTTGTCGTCCTGCTCGCCGTCACGGCCGTGTCCGCCGCGACCGCGGCCGCCGAACCGCCGCGGGAGGACGGAATGCGTACGGGAGTCGTCGTACGGACCGATCACGGCCTGATCCGCGGCGCCGCCCACGATGCGTACGTCACCTTCGACGGCATCCCCTACGCCGCGCCGCCCACCGGCCGTCTGCGCTGGCGGGAGCCCTCGCCGGCCCCGGCCTGGCGGGGAGTGCGGGACGCCACGGCCCCGGCCCCGCGCTGCATACAGATGCCCATGCCCGGCGTGGACGGCGTGAACGGCTCCGAGGACTGCCTCTACCTCAACGTCACCGTGCCGTCGGCGCCTCCGCCGGCCGGGGAACGGCGCCCGGTACTGGTGTGGCTGCACGGCGGGGCGTTCCTCGGCGGGTCCGGCAGCGACTACGGGGCCGAGCGGCTGGCGGTTCGCGGCGACACCCTCGTCGTCACGGTCAACTACCGTCTCGGTGTGTTCGGTTACTTCGGTCATCCGGCCCTGGGCTCCGCTCCGCCGTTCGGCCTCGCCGACCAGCAGGCCGCCCTGCGCTGGGTACGGGCGAACGCGGACCGCTTCGGCGGCGACCCGGACGCCGTCACTCTGTTCGGCGAGTCCGCGGGGGCCCTGAGCGTCTGCGCGCACCTCACCTCCCCGCGTGCGGCCGGGCTCTTCCGAAGGGCGGTGCTGCAGAGCGGTTCCTGCCTCATGGCGTTCCCGCCCGGCGCCCTCGGCCCCGGAACGCCGGCGTACGAGCCCTTTGCCGCCGAGCGCGATGTCCAGGGCAGCGGCGCCCGGGCCGCGCGGCAACTGGGCTGCGCCGGGAACGAGGGTGCCCGGGTACTGGCCTGCCTGCGCGGGCAGACCACAGAACGTCTCGCCACCGCCCCGCTGATGCAGGCCTTCAACCGCCCCGCCTTCGGCAACGCACTGCTGCCCACGGCACCGGGCAAGGCCCTCGCCACAGGCCGCTTCCTTCGGGTGCCGCTCCTCCAGGGCACCAACCACGACGAGATGCGGATGTTCGTCGGCCAGCCACTCGCCGCGTACCCCATCCGGACCGACGAGGACTATCGCGCCCGTCTCGACGACGCCTTCGGGCCCGCCGCCTCCGCCGTGGCCTCGCACTATCCGGCGGCGCGCTATCCGACGCCGGCACTGGCCTGGTCCGCCGTGCTGACCGACCGCTCCCTGGCATGCACCACACTGGAAGCGTCCCGCACGATCACCGCGCAGGCGCCGCGGATCCCGCTCTACGGCTACGAGTTCAGCGATCCGGACGCCCCCGTCCTGTCCGGCCTGCCCGCGCACCCCGACCTCCCCTACGGGGCGGCACACGGCTTCGAACTGCCCTATCTCTTCTCCTCGGTGCCCACGGAACGGCCCCTGACCGACGCGCAGAGCACCTTGTCCGACCGCATGATCGACTACTGGGCGTCCTTCGCCCGCACCGGGAATCCGAACACACCCGGCGCCCCGCGCTGGCCGGCCCTGAGCGCCACGGGCCCCGTACTGTCGCTGGCCCCCGGACCCGGGGCGGTCCACGTCGGCGACACCTATGATGCGCACCACTGCGCCTTTTGGCACGCTGCCGGCCCGCCAGGCATATGAACCGGACTCGTCGGGCGTGGCCGGATATCGGTTCCGCCCGACGAGAGCTCGACCGTCGACTGAATTCCGGGATACCGGGACCGAGCGTCCGGTACGGATGGCCGTAGCGATACCTGCGGCCTGTCAGTCGTAGAAGAAGAGCTCGAGGTCCTCGATGGACCCGGGTCCGGTGAAGAATGCCTCCGCTCTCGAAACCTCGTCCTCCGGAGGCGTTTCGCCCCTGAGGAGCCGACCCATCCAGATCTCTCCCTGCTCAGCGATCGCGTAGATGCCGGAGAGCAACTCGGCCATGCCCGCATGGGGCGGCGGGTTCCGCCCGGCGACCGGTTGGAGTACCCAGCCGCCTGCCCGGGACGCGAGCCGCAGCACTCCGGCCCAGTTCGCGATCCTTCCCAGGCGCACGTGCCACGACTCCTCTGTGAAGGGGGCCGGCCGCCCACCATGAAGAGGGTTGGTCGCCGCAGCGATGTCCAGCATCACCTGCCGTTCCACGGCATCAGGGACCCACCGCCCCTCCTGTGCCTCTTCGACGGCGGCGTCCCACCATCTCCACCCGGCGTCCAGCCGATCCGCGAAGGTGTCCATGGGGGAGAGGCTGCCATCCCCGATGCCGTAGGTGCTCGAAGGGGCAGGCATGGGCCGACCTGCCCCGGCGCCGCCTGGCCGGGCGCGAGATAAAATTCCCTTAAGGCCACGGGAGTGAATCCGTGACCTTGGGGCAGAGGATGTCTCGGAGGTTGATAATCATGGTTCCCATCATTCTTGTTCTTCTGCTGGCTCTGCTTCTCTTCGGTGCCGGTTTCGCACTGAAGGCGCTTTGGTGGATAGCGGTCATCGTGCTGGTGGTTTGGCTGCTCGGATTCATTATCCGGCCGACGGCGAATGGAAAGCGGGGCCGTTGGTACCGGTGGTGATGCCCGCCGGGCGGGCAGGCTTTGCATGACGTGCGGGTGGGCCGCAACGATTCGTCGTTGCGGCCCACCCGCACGTCGGCGTACGCCGTCCCCGATGTCGGCGCGGTCAGGCATGAGGAAAGCGTTACGGGGCAGTAGGGAAAGACGGCCGGAGATTTCCTCGGGAACCATGACCTCCCCCAAGGGAATCTTCGGCCGTCCTGCATGGGCGCCGCCCGCAACGGAGAGGTACGGGGTCGGTGGCGGGTGTGCACGCACCGAGAAGCCGGCGGGACTCGCCGGAACGGGCATGTGTGTGCGACGGTGGGCCGACATGAGACCGACCGCCACCCCGGCACGGATGACGGTCTTTCGGGGAGCCGGGCGTTGCCCCCATCCCGGGCATCCTGCCCCCTGACATCGTCGCGGCCCCTCACCACGGGTGCTTCGCCTTTGGGCTCAACGACCCCGGAAGGGGGCGCGCCCAGAATGGACATCACCACCGTCATCAACGGCACGTCCGCACGGATCTCCCCGATCGGGGAGATCGACTCCGACACCCTTGCCCCGCTGCGCGCGGCGACCGACGCGCTCCCGCCGCACGTGACCGACGTGCAGTGGGATCTGCACGACGCACCCTTCATGGACGTCGCCGGTCTCCACCTCCTCCTTTCTCCCCGTGCGCGGAGAGGCGCCCCGGGGCGCAGCGTCACCGTCACCGGACTGCGGCCCCAGCCGCTGCGCCTGCTGCTCCTCGCAGCCGACATCAGCCCCGTTACCTTCGGTACTGCTCCGCTCAGCGCTTCGTCCGCCGGGTCCTGAGCGGGCATCCCCGCGGTGTTTCCGGGGCGGCTTGCCGGAACCGCCCCAGCCGCATCCGCACCGGCCCCGCCCGCACGCGCCACGGCCGGTGCGGGCCGACGGCCTCGATGACGAGGGCAGCGCGTGGCCCCGGCCAAGGCACCCTAGAAGGGTTCGGCGGCCAGCAGCAGGTCCGGCGAAAGGTAAGGGGATTCCACGCGGACGGCCCAGCCCCGGCGCCGGGCGTGGCAGGCCAGGGCGAGGATGTCCAGGTTCACGGAAGCATCGGGGCCGTCGGCGCGGTCGGCGACCTGGTAGTAGGCGCGGTGGGCTTCGAGCGCGTCGGCCAGGGCGAGGTTGAAGCTCCCTTCGTCACCCTCGACGAGTTGCGACAGCAGCACGGCGGGCGGCATCGCGAAGCCCCAGTCCTTGGCCTTCTCCGCCTCCTCCCACGCAAGCTGCGCGGCCGTTTCGGGGTCGGTCCCCTTCAGGTAGGCGTGGAGGGCCCTGCGGTACGCGGCACACGCGGAGCCGTCCGGGCGTGCGAAGGCGGGGCCGGTGAGGACCAGCGGGGCAAGATCCTCCCGTACCCCGGTGATCAGCGCGAAGGCGGCAGCCGTCTGCCAGTTGCCCGCACTCGCCTGCTCGCCCCGCTCGGCCGGGTAGCGCAGTGTTCGCCCGCCGATGACGACCTCGGCCTCGGTGCCCGGCTCCGCCAGTGCGATGCGGAACAGCGCCGCCCCCATCTGGGAGGCCAGACGAAGGCTTGCGAACTGGGCGCTCGTGTCGGCGCCGGGATTGCCCGCCCGCCACTTGAACAGGCGCTCCTGATCGTTCATCGCGTGGCCGAGACGCCAGACGGCCAAGGGCTTTCCGGGATCGGCGGTGAACGCCTCCCGGAGGTGCTCCTCGTACCTGGCCTCGATCCGCGCAAGCCCTTCGTGCTCACAGACGGGCCGCTCCACCACCAGCGGACCGGCGGCGAGCGCGGCGACCGCGTCCTGCCGCCGGTCCCGGCCGAACGCTCCGACTCTCGGGCCCCGGGTCTCGAAGCCGGTGACCAGCGCGTGCGGGAGGTAGTCGGTGCTGACGGCAGGCGTCCAGCCCAGCGTCCGGTACGCGAGCGCGGCCAGAGCGAGGGGGACCAGGGGGAGCAGGGTGCTCGGAGCCGCGGCGGGGCTCTGCAGGGCGGCGTGCCCGGTCAGCAGGCCGGCGAGTGCGGTGTCGAAGGCGTCCCGGTCCGCGAGGACCAGGGCGCGCAACGCGCGGAGCGCCGCACTGTCCGGCCGGTCCAGGAGCGGGTGCCCGGTCTCCGCGGCACGGGTGCGGAGACGGTCCAGGGCCGCGTCGATGGCGGCGAGCTTGGCCCGCGTGCTCGGTGGGTACTCCTCGTCGTCGCCGGTGTCGTCCAGGACCACGGCCGACAACCCGGTGGCGAGTTCGCCGGCAGGCGTGCCCTGCGCCGGCTCGACGAACTTCTGCCGGGCGAAGTGGAATGCCTCGCCATGCCACTGGGCCTTGTCCCTGAGGACGGCCAGGCAGAGCGCGTCGATCCACTCGGGGGCCGTGACGCTCTCCACGGGGGCGTCCTCACCCGGGTCGTAGCTCATCCCGAAGTTCACGTAATCCAGGAACACCCGGAAGCCGCAGTGCGGATGGTAGGCGGCGTAGGCGACGGCGCCGGCCGCAGCCTCCGAGGCGTCCTTGAGGGCCGCCTGGGCCTCCGGCGTGTCGAGGCCGGGGGTGCCGACGGAGAGCGCGCCGAGGTAGTCCAGGAACTCGTCGGCGATCGCCCCCCATTCGTAGGTGGTCATCCGGCCGGCCTTCGACATGGACCGGACCCGGCCCCCGATCCGGTTCGTGAAGTCCTCGCGTGCGGCCGACACGGCTGCCCGGCCAACCTGGTGACGCTCTATTCGCACTGCCCCGCTCCTTGATCGATCTCCGTACCAGCCTAGGTCCTGGAGAATCGGGCGGAGAGGGAGCTTGTCGGACGCGTTCGCCGGTGCCGGGGACGACACGGAGCCGCTTGCATCCGGAGAAGTCCTGCGGGGTTCTGTTCACACATCGGCCCGCTCTGCCGGGCCCTGGCAGAGCGGGTCAGGACGCCTGGCCGTCCGGAGCGGCGGTCCCTGGTGATGGCCGTGCACCGGCCGCAGCGCCGAGGGGTTTCTGCCCCGGCGCGCCCGCATGAGTTCAGTGGTGCGGGGGCCGGCGTGCCGTAGAAGGTGAGCGGCGGCCAGCCCTTGGACTGGGCGAGTGCGGACAGCGCCTCTGCCACCTCCAGAGGGGTGATGTCCTGGGCGGACGGACAGCCGTTCGGCTTGTCGACGCGGACCTTGAAGCTCATCTCCATCATCAGGTCGCTCTCGGACATGGACTGGTCGGCCCGGAATTCGGTGCCGTCCACGAACTCGACGGGATTCGTGGCGGACGTCGACGTCGTGGTGGCCTCCGCGGCCGTGGCGGGCTCGTCCCGGCCCGCGGCCTCGGACGTACCGGCGGTCGCGAACACAGCGCCGGCCGCGGCCGTTCCCGTGTACCCCAGCAGCGACCGTCTGGAGAACTGCGACATGGTCCCCTCCTCCTGTCCTGCTCCCGGTGGCCGGGAGCGGATTCGATCACAGGAACGGATGTCGGGCGGTGGAGGGGCTTCGCCTCTTCTGGCTGCGGCTGCGGGTGGCGGCTTCCCGCGACGTGGTGAGGGGTTCGCCGGATGACGAGCGGCCGGCGGGATCGCGAGGGGTGAGGCGTACGCCGCCGACGGGCCGTGCGGCGGTCATGTTCCGCGCCCGCGCGCGGCTTCCCCCCGGCTTGGGGCGTTCGTTCTTCAGATGTGGCGCTCATGGGCGAACGGCCCCGACAGGGCTGCCCATTGCAGGAGCATGATGGTCTTGCCGTCCCTGATGCGGCCGTCGCGGGTCATGGCGAGGGCTTCGTCAAAGGGAAGTTCGAGGACTTCGATGTCCTCGCCCTCTTCCTCCAGTCCTCCGCCCGCGCCGGTCCGGTCGGCCGGGGTGTAGGGGGCGGCGAAAAAGTGGAGGCGCTCGGTGACGGAGCCCGGGCTCATGTAGGCGTCGAGTAGGTGGGTGAGCGGACCGAGGCCGATGCCGAGTTCCTCGGCGCTCTCCCGGCGGATCGCGGTGTACGGGTCCCGCTCGTCGAGCAGTCCGGCCGCTGCCTCGATCAGCATCCCGTCGGGGTGGCCGTTCACGTAGGCGGGGTAGCGGAACTGGCGGGTGAGCAGGACGCGGCCGCGTTCCGCGTCGTAGGGCAGGACGACGGCGCCGTTGCCGCGGTCGTAGGTCTCGCGCTGCTGGGTCTCCCACCGTCCGTCGCGGCGCCTGTAGTCGAAGGTGGTACGGCGCAGGACGTGCCACCCCTGGGAGGTGAGTTCGACGTCGCGTATCCGGACGTCGGGATTGCGGTCGAGGTCGCGTCCCGCGAGGTGGAGACCGGTGCGTCCGCGGTGATCGGGGGCGTCGACGCCCGGGATGCCCGTCACCTGGTCTCCTGCGGGGCGCGGCGCGGAATCTCGGAGATGTCGTGGAAGACGGGCAGGCCGCGGCGGCGGGCGGTGGCGACGTCCTGGTCGGCGCCGGCGGACGCGCCCGGCAGGCGCAGCACGGCGTCGCAACGGGCGAGCAGCCGTTCGGCGGCCGGGTAGAGCACCTGGTCGGCCAGGGCGTCGGTGGGGCCCGCGCCGGCGGAGCGGAGGACGGGCAGGGCGACCCACTCGCCGATCACGGGGAGGTGTCCGGCCGCGAAGACGGGCCAGGCCGCGGATTCCAGGCGGTCGAGGTTGGCGGCCATGGCCCGCGGGTCTCCGCCGGTACCGGAACGGTAGGGGCCTGCGATGAGGATGAGCAAGGGCTTGTCGGTCATAGCGGCTACAATACACGCAGAAACGTGCAAGAACAGGAAGGAATGTAAATGCTGGCCGCTGAACGACGCGAGCACCTGCTCGATCTGCTCGCCCGTACCGGAAAGATCGTGGCCAAGGACGTCGCCGCCGAACTGGGCATTTCCGAGGACAGCGTGCGGCGGGACCTGCGCGATCTCGCCGCCGAGGGGTTGTGCCAGAGGGTGTACGGGGGTGCGCTGCCCGCCTCCCCCGCAGTGGTGGACTACGACGCCCGGCAGGCGGTGGCCCCGGACGGCAAGCGGAAGGTCGCCTCGGCGGCAGCCGCACTGGTGCGGCCGGGCGGCTCGGTGATCCTGGACGGTGGGACCACCGCCCTCGCCGTGGCGAGGGCACTTCCGAGGGACCTCGCCTGCACGGTGATCACCCACAGCCCGACGATCGCCACGGCGCTGATCGAACACCCGCGGGCGGAGCTCTTCCTGCTCGGGGGACGGGTCTTCAAGCACTCTGCGGTCACCTGCGGCGCAGCCGCGGTCGAGGCCGCGCAGAACGTCTCCGCCGACCTGTGCCTGCTCGGTGTCACCGGCGTCCACCCCGAGGCCGGACTCACCACGGGGGACGCCGACGAGGCGGCGATGAAGCGCGCCCTGTCCGCGCGGGCCGCGGACACGTACATCCTCGCCTCCTGCGAGAAGATCGGTACGGCGTCCCCGTATCGCGTCCTGCCGTGGGAGAAGATCACCGGCCTGATCACCGACGCCGACCCTCACGACCCGGCCCTCGAGCGGCTCAGGACACTCGGTGTGGAGGTCCTGGCAGCCCCTTGACAGCCGTATCCGGGAACGCCGCCCGCCCGGCGGTTGCACTCTCCGAGGTCCGGAGCCGGCGGCTGCGGGACAACTCTCCCGCAGTGGGCCCCGGCTGCACGCAGCCGGTGGGACGGGCCCGCTCCCGGCCCTGCGCGGTGAGGCGGGCGTCGTCACGTTCACCGGTGGCGGTCGGTATGCCGTCACCGAGCTCATCCGCGCCCTCGGCACCGTCGCGATCGTGTCCGCCGCGGGCGCGGTGATCGGCTCCGTCGCCCGCCTCGCCGCCGACACAATTTTCCGGGCAACGACCGCGGCCATGGGGTGCGGTTGGCCCGGGCCGGGTGATAGCCGGCGATGTGACAGACACCCTTGAGTTTTCCGCCCTGCTGCACATGGTCGACGAGCGCTCGGCCGCGTTCCGGAGTGCGGCCGCCGCCGCGCCCGGACTCGACGTGCCGGTCCCGTCCTGCCCGGGGTGGACGGTGCTCGATCTGGTGCGGCACCTGGGTACGGGCCGGCGCTGGCGGGCCGCGATCGTCGCTGCGGGCCCGGCCGAGGCTCCGCCGGCCAAGGGCGCCGTACAGGCGCCGGACGAGCCCGGGGCGCTGCCGGCCCGGTACGCCGAGTCGAACGAGCTGCTGCTGAGTGCGCCGCGCGAGGCCGGCCCGGAGCGCGCGTGCCGGACGTGATGGAGCGCCGGCGTGTCGCCCGCCGCTGCGTGGGGTGTTGCCCGGCGCCGGGTGCGCGAGGTGCTGGTGCACCCCTACGACGCCCAGCTCGCCGCGGCGCCGTGCGGCCCATGCCGCTCCTGGCTCCTCACGCCGGACGGCACCGGCGCCTGGCCCGCACCCCTGACGGACGACGCCCCGCCCGCCTCCACTTCGGCCACCGGCACCGCAGAGCGACTGCTCCTCTTCGTCTGGGGCCGCCTCGCGCTGAACGACCTGAAGACCGAGGGCGATACACGGGTGTTCCGAGCAGCTGATCGCCTGGGAGCCCGAGGAGTAGCCGTCAACGGCCCCAGCGTGCGGCCTCGTACGGTGCCGGGCCCGAGCACATCGACCGCCTCGCGTTGCACGGGCAGCGGCCCCGGCAGCCGCAACGCGCGCCGCCGAACGCCGAGTTGCCGAACACCGAGTTGCCGGTACCGCTGACCCGCGCGTCGGCCCGCCGGAGCATCGCATCGGGGCGGGCGGGGGGACGCTGTCGTCAGGGGGGTGTGAGGTCGTCCGTCTGGGCGGCCAGGTCGCGGTGGGTACCGGTCAGGTGGTGCCGGGTGGCGGCCAACGGGGCGATCAGGTCGGCGGGGTCGTCGTGGGCGAGGGCTGCGCGGAGCTCACCGACAGGCCGATGGGCTGCGGGCGGAAGGTCGGTGAGCGCGATGATCTGACCGGCGAGACGGCGCAGGTCGGCCGCGTTGCGCCGGGCCCAGACGGCGGTGTCGCGGTCGGCCGCCCGGGCCTGGCGGGTGGCCTGGACGCGCTGCTCGCCGGTCGTACCTGCCGGTCCGGGGCGGCCCCGCAGGTAGCGGCGCTCGGCGGCCTGCCGGCTGGCGACACCCAGGGGGGAGGCGAGATCCGCCCAGCTCGCCCCCGCGTCGCGGGCGGTTTCGATCAGGCCGGTCTCCCATCCGGCCAGTTGCTCGCGCACCTGTCGCAGCAGCGACAACGAGGCGAGTGCCTGCTCGGGGCCGGGAGCCGGCGCGTCGGGAGCCCCGTGCCGGGCTTCGCGCAGGGCGTCGTCGATGGTTTGCAGAGCCGCGGCGGCGGCGAGGAACGACACCGGGCTGTGAGTGCCGGTGCTGGGCGAGGACGGCTGATCGGCCGAGGCCATGGGCCCCTCCTTCACGTGTGTCATCCATTGGATGACGATGAAGTTTGTCATCCAATGGATGACATGTTACAACGGTGTCAGTGAGGCGCATTGGCAGCAACTGCCTGAACCCGCTGGAGGTGTTTCCCCATGTTGATGCGCACTGACCCCTTCCGTGAGCTGGACCGGCTGGCACAGCAGATGACGAGCCCGGGCACCTGGTCGAGGCCGTCGGTGATGCCGATGGACGCCTATCGCGAGGGCGACGAGTATGTGGTGGCTTTCGACCTGCCCGGCGTCGCCCCGGACGCGATCGATGTCGATGTCGAGCGGAACATGCTCACCGTCAAGGCCGAGCGTCGGCCGGTGGCCAAGTCCGACGACGTGCAGATCGAGCTGTCCGAGCGGCCGCTGGGAGTCTTCTCGCGCCAGATCGTGCTCGCCGACACCCTCGACACCGAGCGCATCCAGGCCCACTACGACGCAGGTGTTCTCACCCTGCGGATCCCGATCGCCGAGCGTGCCAAGCCCCGCAAGATCTCGGTCGGCGTCGGCTCCGGACACCAGGAGATCTCCGGCTGAGGCCGGCCGGGCACGAGCGGAGGGCGGGCACCTGAACCGCCGGCCACCGCCCTCCGCGTTCCTGGAGACCCTGCTCCAGCTCCCCGCCGGCTACGACCCACACCACACCACTCCACTTCGGCTGCGAGAAAGGCATAGACCGCAGTGACCATCGACGTACGCGCACCGCTCGGCCACCAGCAGCGGTACGGGACGGCGTACGAACAGCTGCTGGAGAAAGTGCGCTACGAAGGCGCCTACCCCACCCGCGAGCGGGCCGACGAAGCCGTCCGCCTGGTCCTCGCGGGCCTGGGACGCCAACTGACCGGAGACGAGCGCGTCGACCTGGCCGCCTGCCTCCCCATCGAGGCCGCACGGGTCATGACCGCGCAGGTGCCCAGCACCCAGCCGCTGACCGGCTGGGCATTCGTCAAGGACCTGGCCACCCGCTCCGGCGCCGCCCTGGCTCCCACCCGCTGGGACACCGGATCCGTCTTCGCGGCCGTCGCCGCATGCGCGGGCCCTGACCTGATCACCCGCATCCTCCGCCAACTCCCCTCCGGCTACGCCCTGCTGTTCGGACGCGTCGAACTCGCCCAGGCCGCGTAGGCGGGAACCCGGGACGCGACGGGCCCTCCCGGTCACTCACCGGGAGGGCCCCGTACACAAGCGCCCGTCCATGTGCCCGGCGCCCTGACGCGCGGGCCCTCCACCGGCCCGAAAGCGACGTCAGGCGGTGCGGTTGACGTGGCGGGTCAGCCACTTCAGCAAGGCGTCCAGATCGGTGGCGGCCGCAAGCACCCGCTCGACGGCTTCGGGAGTGTGCAGCCACTCCTCGCGGCCGAGGGAACGGGCGGCGATCAGTGAACGGTGGCGCAGCAGGTCCGCACGAGGGTGGTCCGCCGGATGGCCACGCGGGGGACGCTTCATCATGTCCCCGGAGATGTCGTAGCCCTTATGCCGCACTTCCTCGACGATGGCCGCCAGTTCGCGGCCGCTCCCTTCGGAGGCCACGGCCCTGCGGAACCCGTCGACCTGCCCGGGGTCCGGATACCACCAGGCACCCTGGACCCACAGACCGTCCAGGGAGAACCGCACATTGATCTCGACCTTGCGGCCGAGCCTGATCACGCCGCTCTGGTGTTGCCACCACCAGGAGCCGGTACGGTAATGCCAGACGGAGAAGTCCTCGTACCGGGGATCGGCGTCCGCCACCTCGTTGAGCAGGGCGATCATCGGCTGCCGGACCAGACGCTCCCGGTCCGCACGACACCGTTCCCTGGTCTCTCTCGTCGGTTCACCCTGGAGCTGCCACAGGACGTCCATGGCCTGCTCCGGCCAGCCGGTGAACTGTTCACGCATGCGCGGAGGATAGCCCAGCCCGTCCCGTCGTTCCCGAGACCAGACCCCGGCAACGTGCTCAGCAGGCAGAAAGCCCCGTCACGTGACGCTCACGGTGTACATGCCTCCGAGGCCACAATCAGGGCTTCGGCTGCCGGACGCAGCCGAGCTCTGACCGTGTGCGGTGCCCCGGAGCGGGAACGAGGAAGGTGTGTTCGATGATTTCGCCACCAGGACGGTGGACATCGGTGAGGCTTCCATCTTCGTCCGTTTCGGGGGAGAGGGCCCGCCGCTTCTGCTGCTGCACGGCCATCCGCGCACGTCGGCGACCTGGCACAAGGTCGCGCCCCTCCTCGTTCGCCGCGGCTTCACGGTCATCTGTCCCGACCTACGGGGTTACGGGCGCTCCCGCGGCCCGGCGCCTGCTCCTGACCACGTCCCGCACTCCAAGCGGGCCGTGGCCGGGGACCTGGTCGAGGTCATGCGAGTGCTGGGACATCAGCGCTTCGGGCTCGCGGGCCATGACCGCGGAGCGGCCGTGGCGCTCCGGCTGGTGCTGGACCACCCGTCTGCGGTGACCCGGGTGGCATTCCTGGACGGCCTGCCCCTGAGCGAGCACCTGGCGCGCGCGGATGCCCGCTTCGCCACCGCGTGGTGGCACTGGTTCTTCTTCGCTCAGCCGGAGATCCCGGAACGCGTCATCAACGCCGACCCCGACGCCTGGTACCGCGGCGACCCCTCGGTCATGGGGCAGGCGAATCACGACGAGTGGCGGGCGGCCACCAGGAACCCGGAGGTCGTCCGCGCCATGCTGGAGGACTATCGCGCCGGGCTGACCGTCGACCGGCGGCACGAGGAGGCGGACCGGGCTCGCGGTGCACGCATCGAGTGCCCCACCCTGGTCCTGTGGTCGCTGCGGGACGACCTGGAAGACCTGTACGGCGACCCGCGCGCCATCTGGCGCGACTGGGCCGATGATGTCCGGGGACACGGCATCGACGCCGGCCACCACGTGGCCGAGCAGGCCCCCGGCCCTCTCTCCGAAGCCTTGGCCGACTTCTTCGCCCCGGGCAACGAGTCCGGCCCGCACCTCTGACAGTGCGCTACGGGCCCCGGCCGGCGAGCCTGACGGCCATGGGACGCCCCGCCCCGCGGTCAGCCGTTTGCCGACCGGCTCTCTGCGGACCTCGAAGCTCTGGCCGACCATGAGCACAACCCCCAGGCCGGGTGGGGAGCGTACTCACAGACAATGGTGGCCAGTTCGTTCATGTCCGGCCGGCTGGATTTTCCAGCCCCTAGCCCACCACCCCGGCGTATGGGTTCCAAGCCCTCATTACGCAGCCCGGCGTCCTGGATCAATCCTCGTCATGGCCCGCCAGGGGCGGGCGGAAGCACGCGATCACCATTTTGCCGTCATTGCAGGGGCGGGTCTCCCAGCAGTCGGCCAGGGCGTCGACGAGGAACATGCCCCGACCGCCCGGCCGGTCCGGGCTCGGTGGCCGCGGCGTGGGCAGCGTGGTCGAGGAGTCGTGGACGGCGACGTGCAGACAGCGCTCGTCCCACGTCATCACCAACTGTGCGCTGCTGTCGGCGTGTACGTGGGCATTGGTGACCAGCTCCGAGACGGTCAGCAGTACGTCGTCGATCACCTCTGAGGCGCCGTCGGCCCACGGCAGCGTCTCCAAATGCCCACGTGCCCATTCCCGCGCGTTCCTGACTTCACTGTGGAGAGGCAGTGACCGCGCCCAACCCACTGCGCGCAGCGATTCCCCCATGGTGTTCCCTTCACCGTTCCGGCGTCTATGTCTCGCGTCTACCCCCGGCGGCAGCGCTGACTCGGCCACTGCCCACCCATCCGGCGTCGCACCAGGGTCACGGCGAGCCGGGGGACGCCCGCCGTGACCACACGCACCGGGCGGAATGAGTACGCATACTCAGGTGCCTCGTAACGAGTGGCCCGCAAGGTACCCACATGCAATCGATTCGTCTTCCGAAGCCCCTGCTCACCGCCGTACTCGGCAGCGCCGTCGTTCTCACCGCCATCGGCACCCCGAACGCCCACGCCACCGCCCGCACCTCTGCCACCACCGCAGCCTCCACCCCCTCAGCCCGCACCTCCGTCATCCACACCACCTCCCGCGCTTCCATCGCGCGGACTGCCAGGGAGGCCACTGCCGTGACGCGCGCCGGCGAGGCCGAGGCGCAATTCCTGGAGCTGGCCGATCTCATCGCGCAGAGCTGCGAACCGAAGGTCTACAGAGCCGACGGCCATGTGACCTCTGCACCGACTCCTGGCCCCACCCAGCCCTTCGCAGCTGACCCGGTGGCCCTGACTCCGGCGGAGGAGTGTGCCGCCCAGAGGCACCAGTTGCGGATCAGCAAGGCGTTCTCCGGGGCGGAAACGGTTACCTACGAGCAGATGCTGACCGGGCTGACGGCCCTGAGGTACCCCGGAGCGCGAATCCACCGCATGCCGGACTTCGCGGGCAAGCCCGTGTCGAGACTCGACCTGCGGGTGGGGGCCGACCACCTGGCCCTGGAGGTCACCGACATCGGCCACGGCGTCATGGTCCAGGCGTTCGGCGCACCGCAGGGCGTGAGCGTGACCGAGGTCCGGCTGAAGCGACAGCTGGACCGCCCCACCTCCTGAGAAGGGCCTTCCGCCCGGCCGTCCGCGGCCGGGCGGAAGACTCGTGCCTCGCCCACGGGCCCAGCTGGTCCGTCGCCGAACGCATCACCGTCGCCCGCGCCGCTACCGAGCTGGACCGACATGGCGGCCTGCACGAGCAGCCCGAAGGTTCAGGAGGCCGGCCGGGACCGATGTGCTGACGGCGATTCCCGTGCCGACTGTCTGACCGCGCGGGGTGAGGAGCCCAGTTCCTTCCGGCAGGTCTTGTTGAGGCCGCGACTGTCTGCCGCAGCAGGCCGTTGAGCAGCGCGGCGTCAGCGCCCGCATCCTGCACCGCCGGAACGTGCCGCCGCTCGCCATCGCCAGGCAACATGAAGTGGGCGTAGAGGTGCCGGCAGGGCGTGGTGTCGTAGTGGAAGTGCACCTCGGTGTCGGGCGGGACGAGACTCACGTATCCCGGGCGGATCGGACGGGGCAACGACCTGCGGTACGCCGTACGCGGTATCTGGTTCGAAATGGTGCGCGGCGAGGCCGAAGCCGTACGCGCGAATCCACATGTCCGGGTCGAGCTTGACAAAGGACAGGAAAACGAATTGCGCCGGTACGGTGGTGGCGTGGAGCGCCTGCTCATCAGCCAGTGGGACGCGGTGCATGCCGATGCCCTGTATGAGGCGTTTCCCCGCGAGGGTCGAGACGCACAGTGAACGTACGGCCACAAACGCCGGAATCGGCCGCGCCGCCCTGCGCATCAGAAGACTGCGAATGGGTACCCGTGCTGTGTACTCATTCGCATGCGACAGAGGACGGAAACGTCATGGCAGTAGGAGAAGAAGGCCGGCAAGCTCAACGGTTCTGCAAGGCGTGCGGCAGGCCTGCCGGCGAAGAAAAACTGTGCGAGAACTGCGGTGCCGTACTGGGACTGCCCGAAAAGCCGGGCTTGGTGGATGATGAGGCAGCTGTAGCGCGGCGGGTCTTCGAGGAGAGGGACCAGTAAGCAGCCGGCCCGGAGGCATGGCGAACGAAGCACCTCACCCCTTGTACTGGCCCACATACCTCACGCCATCGAGGAGCCACCATGACTAGCTTTGTCATCACCGTTCCCGGCACGTTCGGTGTTGATATCACTGACTCCACACGGTCCGCCCTGGAAAGTGCTCTGGCTTCACAGCACACGGACGTGAGCGAGAGCGAGGGCTTGGATCTGCTTCCGTCAACGAAGACGGCACCTTCTCCGTCCGGCTGGAAGTCGAAGCCCCGGATCGGTATGAGGCAGAATTGAACGCCAGCAGGATTCTTTCCGCAGCCTTGAAGAAGGCAGGAATCGAAGAATCCGACGCCCCTCTTGGCCCGCCTGCGGTCACCGGCATCGACAGCGACCTCTGAGTCGCACCTCCGGGCCGGGACGCCAGGCCAGGACCGGGCGGACCGAACCTGTCACGGTCTTGCCGCCATGCGTGGGAAGAGGGCCAAGCGGATCCGGTCGGCATGCTGCGTGGGGCAGCGGTCCCTGCGTGATCAACAGACGGAAGCGCAGAGGGCCGTTGGGCGCGGCGGCCACCGATGACGAGGTCGCCAGGCTGCTGAGCATCGAAGCCATCTCGGCCAGGTGGCCGCCCGCAGCCGGGTGGTCGTGGCGGTGGACGATCACGGTTGGGCGCCACGTCGCCGGTCTACTTCTCGGAAGTTGCCGTTCATCCGTTGCTGGCCGGACGTCGTTCGCTTCTGATCGACCTGCTCGGACACGGCCTCAGTGACCGGCCTGCGCACTTCGCATACACCCTGGAGGCGCACCCCGACGCCCTCGCCGCAGCCCTGATCAACGCTGACGTCACATGTGCCGAGGTGATCGCGCACAGTATGGGGGGCTCGGTGGCCATCGTTCTCGCCGTCCGGTACCCCCACCTGGTCGCCCGTCTGGTCCTGGTCGACGCCAATCTCGACCCGATTCCGCCCGAACCCGGCGCGGTGGGCAGCAGCGGCATCGCCGCCTACTCGGAAAAGGACTTCCTGGCGGACGGCTGGAGGGAGATCCGGGACCGGGCCGGTGCCCACTGGTGGACCACGATGCGCCTGGCGGACCGAGAGGCCCTGCATCGCAGCGCGGTCCACCTCGCCCGCGGGACCGATCCCATCATGCGCGAGCAGTTGTTGGACCTGAGAATTCCTCGGACCTACCTGCTACCCGAGGCCGACGGCCCGCTTCCCGGCACGGCGGCGCTCGTCGAAGCCGGCGTGAGCGTGGTCTCTGTCCCGGACTGCGGGCACAACATCATGCTGGACAACCCGGAAGGCTTCGCCCGCGCCACCGCGGAAGCACTCTCGACTACGGCGTAGCGTGGCGCCGCCGTGGCTACCGTAGAGCCTCTGCCACTGAAGGCGCGGTTCCTGGCATGTGCCCAGGTAGTCGGGGGCGCTGCGCCGGGTGGTCTTCTCACCGGGGAAGATCCGCAGGCGTCGGCGGTGCGCTCGATGGTCGAGGAGTGCGGCGGGCAGTGGGCCGGCTGCTCGGTCGTCGTTGACCAGACGCTCCCGGCCCGGCGGGCGGATCCGGGCGTCCGCAGCATCGTCACCGCCGCCGGACTTCCGGCTTGGGACGGGCGATCCTGATACGTGCTCGCCTGGCCGTTCGGTCACTGCCCAGGATCGGGCTGGGCGAGGTGGAGCATCTCCTGTGCGCAGCGGTGCAGTCCCGCTTCGCCGGATCCGTCGGCAGCGGCCATTCAGGGCAGGGCGTCCATGGCGTGCGCGCGCTCGTCGGTGCCCGGGTCGTCGACGGCGGCGCGCAAGCCACCGGGGACGGGTTCGTCGGTGAGGCAGAGCCAGCCACTCGATGGTCGGCTGAAGGTGCCCTGGGGAGTGAAGCGGTTACCGCGACTGCCTGCCACTCTGCCGGAAGTCGTCAGCGCTCCCTCGGGAGACCTTGGTCAAGGGCCGCCATGATGCCTGGGATCAGAGGGCTGGAGTCATCTTTGCGCCACGCAACGGCGACACGTGTGCGCGCGGCACCGGCATCGATCCTGCGGAAGGCGACGCCCTTGAGACGGATCCGGCGGATGCTCTGCGGGGCCAGTGACACGCCCAGACCGGTTTCCACCAAGGCGCACACGGTCTGCCATTCCACAGCGTGCTGAGTCACCTGGGGGGTGAACCCCGCAGCGATGCAGAGACCGGCGATCTGGTCGTACAGCGGCGGACCGGCGGCACGAGGAAGGAGCACGAACGGACAAGGCGCCAGCTGCGCCACTCGGACGGTTCGTTGTGCCGCGAGCGGGTGCGAGGCGGGCAGGACTGCCACGAATGGTTCGGCCAGTACGGTCTTGAACGCGAGCTCCGGGTCATGGGCAGGTGGCTCCCGCAACAGGCCGATGTCGATCGTCCGTTCCCGCAGGGCGGCCAGCTGCGGCGTGGTGGTCATCTCCTGGATGTCCAGATGCACAGCCGGAGACCGTTCCCGGAAGGTGCGCAGCAGGCTGGGGAGGACGGTGAGAGCGAGGGAGGCAGCGAATCCGATGCGCAGCCGGCCGGCCCTGCCACTGCCGACTTCCCGGGCTGCGGTCAGCCCCTCGGCGAGGTGGGCGAGGGCATACCGGGCGGCGGGGAGGAGTTCTCGTCCCGCCGGGGTGAGGCTGACGCGTCCGGGCTCGCGGCTGAACAGTGCGTAGCCGACCTTGTCCTCCAGGCGGCGGATCTGCTGGCTCAGCGGGGGCTGGGCGATGCCCAGGCGGGCGGCTGCACGGCCGAAGTGGAGTTCTTCGGCGAGCACGGCGAAGGCGTACAGCTGCGGCAGGGGTAGTTCGGGGCGCTCCATACGCCTAGAAGTATCACTCCGCGCCTGATGGCGTATTAGACGTATCACTCCTGGTCGCTTAGCGTTCGGCGCATGACAGAGCGACGTTCTCTTCTCAGCGGCTCGACGTTCGAGGAACAGATCGGCTACGCCCGAGCGGTGATCGACGGCGACTGGGTTCACGTCTCCGGGACGACCGGCTTCGACTACACCACCATGACGATTTCCGACGACGTGGTGGAGCAGGCCGACCAGTGCCTGCGTAACATCGAGGCCGCCCTGGCCGAGGCGGGGTGCACCTTCGCCGACGTGGTGAGGGTCCGGTACCTGCTCCCCGACCGCGCCGACTTCGAACCCTGCTGGCCGGTGCTGCGGCGCACGTTCGGCGATGTTCGGCCGGCCGCCACCATGCTCATGTGCGGCCTCGCCGATCCCCGGATGAAGATCGAGATAGAGGTGTACGCCCGGCGGCCCACGGCGTAACCGTCTCTGGCAACCAGCTGGTAAGCGGGGCCTTGATCGTGCTGTGCCGGGCGCCGCACGCTGTTGAATCCCGTGAGCCTTCCGGCTCGAAGTGCTGGCAGCCGGTTGCCGGCTTGTGTGCCGGCGAACCTGTTCCAGGCAGCGCCGACACCTCAGGAGTTCCGGCTGGAACACGGATGCTGCATCATCGAACGATGCTGGTCGAACTGGTGAAGGTCGCAAAGTTTCCCTGGAGCCCCTGGCTGGCCCAGGTTCGGACGCCGTTCGGCTCGACAGCGGTCCGCTGGTGCGGTGACCCGGCCGCGAAGCCGGGCCCGTACCACGTTGAGTGGACGGTCGATGAAGACATCGCCTGGGGGCGGAACGCGAAACCGGCTGTCGGCGTCGGACCGGAGGTCCGACCTGGCGGGCACTGCGTTGTCCTACGCGGGCGGCTGGACCTCACCGTGGACGGCGCCGCCATGCTGGACTTCGATGGCTCGCAGATTCCGCTGGACCTTGCTGATCCGCTGCCCGGGGGTGTTGCCGGTACGTGGGTCGAGCTCTTCGTGGAGCGCGAGCAGATCGCTCTCTGCCCGTACGCACTCTGATCAGTGATCAGGCGTCGGCCGGCGCCCCCTCCGACAAGCGAATCGCTCCCATGCGGTCGGACCGACAGATCACGGTGGCATCGGCATCCAAGCCGAAGACAGCGGCGGCGAACTCGTGTCCATGGCGTTGACCAGGTCGAGCAGGCGAGTGCGGCGGACCATCGGTGCGGGAAGCCACAGGTGGCGACGACCTGACTGGCATAGCCGGTGTGCCGTTCTGCAGTCGAATGTGCACCACGTGCCGGGAGCGCAAGCTCGTCGAAGGAGGTGGCGTCCTAGGATCGGGGCATGCTGCCGTACTCGAACCGGCCGTCCACGGAAGCGATACTCCAGTCCGTACCCGGCCTTGCGCCCTACGGGCGGCCTGCGATAGTGCTCCACCCGACGCCCGGAATGCCTGGCCCGTACGACAGTTCGGTCGCCGGGCCGTTGCTCTGGCCGGGGGACGAACCCTGGCCGCACTGTTCCGTACCGGACGAGCGGGCCCCGACCGGACTGCCTCCTGCCGCGATGTTGCCTGTGGTGCAGGTGTTCCGGCGGGACGCACCGGGGCAATGGTGGCCCGAGGGCGCCGACGTGTTCCAGTTGCTGTGGTGCCCGAACACGCACTGGGACCCTCCGTTCCCGCAGGCCGATGCGAGTCCGGTGGTGGAGATTCGCTGGCGGCGGGCGGCGGACCTGACGCCAGCGCCTTTCCGGCCCCCGGCACCTGTGCGCCAGGAGGACGACGACTACGGCTTCACCCCGCTCCCGTGCCTGCTGACACCGATCCCCCTGACGGACTTTCCCTATCCGCAGGAACTTCCGGGGGGCCTTCGGGAAGACGTGCGTCGGTTGGTCGAGGAGACCGGCGGGGAGGAGGGCGGGGAAGACATCATCACGCGTGTCGCGGGATGCAAGTTCGGCGGTTGGCCGACCTGGCACCTGACCGAGCCCTACACCATTCTCTGCCGGCAGTGCGGTGCGGAGATGACGCTCCTGTTCACTGTCGCCAGTGACGCCACCACAGGCATCACGGTAGGCAGATGGGGCGACCTGCGAGTCTTCAGCTGCTCGGCCGACATCCGGCACGGCTACGACTTCGACGTGCACTGAGCGAATCGCGCCCCCTCAATTCCGCAGCCGCCCAGGGGGTAGTCGCCGGTGCGCGGCTCGGACGGGATCGGGCCCGTCGAGGACTCGCTCGTGTCCGAGCGGCAGGTGGAGCTCGTCTTCCGGCCCGGCGGCCGATGCCGACCGTACGGAGGGGCACCTCTTGGAGCGGAGCTGGTTCCGATCCAACGTTTGTGGACCTGTCGCGACGCTGTGGAGCCGGGCACCGGACCATGTGCGGGTCGGTTGCGGTGCCGACGGGATTCGAACCCGCGGACAGATGGGGGCAGGCCCGCCCCGGCTCCGTCAGTCGCCGTGGGAGGGACCTCGCCCACGGCGATCGCAATGGGCCGCTCTGCCACGGCACCGCAACCTGCGGGAACGCGCGCATTCTCGCTGCGACCAGAGTAGAGACGCCGTTCGCCAGATGTCGTGCCGGATTCACAACGAGCGCAAAAGGTCCAGCAGTCGTTCCGCGGAGGCCGCCGCTTCGCCTGGTGGTGCCGGTCTTGGTGTTGCACTGCCCGCCCGGGAAAGGCGCGCCATCCAGTGCGCTCGTGCGCACTGCGGGAGACCTTCCGGTCCCGAGGCACTGGTCGGCGTACGGCTGCCGGCGAAGGCGTACGCCAAGTTTCCGCCTCTGCACCCCTGTGCGACAACCGCGGGCGCACCGTCGACGACACCGAGCCCCGGGCCGCGGACACCACCACGTTGGCCCCGGACCGGAGCTGCTACACCTGTGCAGCCACCGCAGGTGTCGGAGCCGAGAGTGGGGTCCGGTGCACATCGACGTAGTCGACGGAGGATATGGCGCCTCCCGGGCGCTGTCAGGTGCCCGCCGTCCGCGCTCCCAGCACCGGCAGCAGCCGCAGCTTCTCGTCGTCCGCCGAACCCGGGGTGGCGGTGTACACCAGCAAGGTCTGGTTCTGCTCCGGGTCCAGCAGGACCTGGCACTGGAGGGTGAGAACTCCTAGCTCGGGGTGGCGTACCAGCTTGGGGTCCACGCGCGGTACGTCGATCTCGTGTGCGCTCCACAGGCCCGCGAACTCCGCGCTGCGCTCCAACAGGAGGTCGCGCAGGTGCTCGGCACGGCCGCCCGGGCCCTGCCGTGAGTAGGCGGCGCGCAGACCGGAGGTGAAGAAACGGCTGTGCAGCGGGTGGTCCTCCTCCGGATACACCAGCCGGGCGGCGGGATCGGTGAACCACCGATAGGTGAGACTGCGTTCAGGGCCGGTGAATTGTGTCTGGTCGCCGAGGAGCGCGGTGGCCGCCGGTGTCTGGGCGAGGGTCTCCGCTACATCGCTGACGACCTGCGCCGGGGTGTCGTCCAACCGCCCGAGGATGCGCATCAGGCCGGGCGTGATGTGGTCGGAGCGCAGGTTACTGGGGCGGGAGGGGGTGTTGTGGCCGGCGATACGGAACAGGTGGTCGCGCTCGGCGAGGGAGAGGCGCAAACCGCGGGCGATGGCGGCGAGCATCGGCTCCGAGGGCTGAGGCCCGCGCTGCTGCTCCAGCCGGCTGTAGTAGTCGGTCGACATACCGCTCAGCGTCGCCGCCTCCTCCCGGCGCAGGCCACGGGTGCGGCGGCGCGGCCCGCGGGGCAGTCCGACGTCCTCCGGTTGCAGGGCTTCGCGCCGGGTGCGCAGGAAGTCCGCGAGTTGAGCTCGGTCCACTGTTCCTGTCTCCTTGCCGCCCTGGTGCCTGACGTCCGGGGCGCGGTAGTGCGGGTTGCGGGTCGGCCAGGGCGGGCCGGGGCCCTCAGAGCAGCATGCCGCCCGACGCCTCGATGCGCTGCCCGGTGATCCAGGAGGTGCCTTCGGTGAGCAGTGCGGCAGCGGCGGCGCCGATGTCGTCGGGCTCGCCGGGCCGGCCCATCGCGGTGACACCACTCAGCATGGAGCGCATACCGTCATCGTCACGGACCCCACCGCCACCGAAGTCGGTGCCCGTGGCACCCGGTGCGAGGGCGTTGACCGCGATGCCGCGCGGCCCCAGCTCCTTGGCAAGGTAGCGGGTCAGGACCTCCACGGCACCCTTGGCTGCGGCGTACGCGGCGGTCGGGGCGGCGATGAAGCGGGTCAGGCCGGTGGAGACGTTGAGGATGCGGCCACCGTCCTTGATCAGGGGCAGCAGGGCCTGGGTGAGGAAGAAGACGCCCTTGACGTGGACATCCATCAGCCCGTCGAACTGTTCCTCGGTGGTCTCCTCGAACGGCGCGTGCACTCCGTGGCCGGCGTTGTTGACGAGGATGTCGAGGTCGTCGCGGCGCCACTCCCGGTCCAGGGCCTGACGCACCTGCGCGGTGAAGGCGGGGATCTCGGCGGTGTCCCCGGTGTCCAGCCGCAGGGCGATCACCGTGCGGCCCAGCTTCCTGGCCGCCTCCGCGACGGCCTCGGCCTCGTCGGCGTGCGAGCGGTAGGTGAGGATCAGGTCGGTACCGGCCTCGGCGAGGTGCAGGGCGGTGCTGCGGCCGAGGCCCCGGTTGGCGCCGGTGATCAGGGCGATGCGGGTCATGGTGACTCCATTCGGTTCGGGGTGCGGGCGGACCGGCCGGTCCGTCGCCGCCTGCCCCTCAACGATCGCCCGGCCCGAAGGCCGGATGAAGGCCGCGGTTATCCAGGGATCGCGGATCCCTCCCTGACGCATCGTGGCCTCCTCGGTGGTGTGGGAAGCCGGGCCGGCGCGAACGAGCCGGGGCCGTCCCTAGGCTGCGGCCCCTCGGCCCGTCCGCAACTCCCGGCCGTTTGCCAGGCTCTCCGGGTCCAGCCCCAGGGACACGGCGGCCGTCGCGCCGACATCCGCGAGGCTCTCCGCGTCAGGCAGCAGCTCCACGCCGTCCGCGCCGGGCCGGTGGATGAGCACGGGGACGTACTCACGGGTGTGGAAGGCGTGCCCGGCCGTCGGGTCGTTGCCGTGGTCGCCGGTCACGATGAGGCGGTCGCCCGGCGCGTCGAGCAGGGCGACGAGCGCGGCCAGACCCGCGTCGGTCTGTTCCAGGAGGCGTCCGTAGCGCTCCGTGTCCTGCTGGTGCCCGGCCAGGTCCGTCTCCTGGATGTTGGAGATCACCAGGCCGTCGCCGCAGGCGCGTACCGCTTCGAGGGTGTGCGTGAGGACGTCGGCGGTGTCCACGGCCGCGTGCCGGGCCGCAGTCTCGCAGGCCAGGATGTCGGCGGCCTTCCCCACCAGGGTGACCGGGATGCCCGCGCGGGCCGCCAGGTCGGGAAGCTGGCGGGTGTGGTCGATCCGGGCGCCCAGGTGCTGCACTTCGAGGCCGCCGTTGCGATAGAAGCCGGTGGCGGGGGTGTCGAGGCCGACCGTGCCCTCTTCGCCGGCCCGTACGAAGCGCTCCAGCGGGCCGTCCGCGTGTCCGCCCACCGCGATGACCCGTGCCACGGGAGCGGCGGCGCGCACCGTGCGGGCCACGGCGAGAATGCCGCCCGGCCCGTCGAATGGCAGGTCCTCCAGCCTCCCGGAGGCGTTCCAGTTGATGCCCGGGTCGGCCTCCAGGTTGTCGTGGACCAGCACCGAGCCGTCGATGACCAGGAGCGGCCTGCCGTCCAGCCGGCCGACCCGGTGACCGGCCGCTTCGAGGGCGGCGGTCACCTCGTCGAGGTGGTCGGCGAGCCGGGCGACGGTCACCCGGCTGAAGTCGGCCCCCATCATGGTCTGGTGGCCGGCGAAGGTGTCGGCGCCCGGATAGCCGAGGGCGGCCCGGCCGGCGGCGACGGGCAGATGGGTGCGCCGGGCGAGATCGGGGTGGGGGTGGACGAGCCCGAGGCCGAGCGAACCCAGCACGGGCAGCCGCAACGGCCGGCCGAACGTCTCCCGGCAGTGGTCCAGCACATGTCCGCAGGTGTCGGCGGTCGGATCGCCGGGACGCGCGGTGCCCGCGTCGGGCATGGCGCCGATGCCGAATCCGTCGATCACGACGATGACGGTCTTGGCCATGGGGTGCCTCCTCAGCTCAGGGACCGGCCCTGGGCGTCGTACAGACCGTTGAGACGGGGCGTCCCGGATGAGATTCCGGAGACGACGGCGACGGTCGAGCGGGTGACGAAGATCTGGGTGCGGAAGGCGAGCAGCGCGGTGTCGCCGATGCGGACGTCCTGTCCGGGGGCGGGCGCGTCGAGCAGCCGGTAGTAGTCGATGTTCTCGGCGGGTGCGTCCAGCACGTTCAGACGTGCCCCGGTGCGCGGCAGCAGGGCGCTCCTGATGTGGGAGCGGGCGTAGAACCCGCCGCCGAAGACGGCGGGGCGGCCGTCGTCCAGGGTGTGGGCGACCTCGGTGACGTACACGTAGGCGGGGGTCTCGGGCTGCGCCGGGTCGAGGGCGTGCAGCGGAGTCGTGCCGGTCAGGGCGTGGCCCGGCTCGCCGTGGGTGGCGCCGAGGCCGGCGAGCAGCGGCAGGGAGGCCATCGAGGTGGCGCTGGGGGCGCTCAGCCTGAGATTCGCGTGGCCGCGGCCGGCGAGCGTGTCGCGGGCCTTCAGGGCGAGGGCGAAGTTGGGCGTGGCGTACGGGGCACCGGAGGCCGGGTCGCACAGCACGCACGGGAAGGCGGTGACCCCCGCGATCCGGACGCCGGGAAGCCGTTCGGCGGCCTCGGCGAAGGCGTCGAGCCGGTTGAGCGGGACGCCGCCCTCCTGGCCGGGGTAGATGCTTCCCTCGGCGCCTTCGAGACGGATCAGGATGTCCTGGACGAACCCCAGCCGCCTCGCGGCGTCGGAGACCGCGCGGGCGTTGTCCAGGTCGTAGACGGTGACGGTCTCGGGACGCCACGCCAGCAGCTCGGGCAGGGCGCGGCGCGGGATCTGGACGAGGTGGCCGAGGTTGCCGGCACGGGCGCCGGAGGCGTGCAGGGTGCGCGCCTCCGGCGGGTCGATGGCGGCGTACCGGGGAATGTGCCGGGCGACGGCCCGGATCAGTTCCGGGTTGCGGCCGAGCTGCTTGACGACGAACCAGAGGGAGACGCCCAGCCGTTCTGCCTCGGCGGCCAGCAGCGCGGCGTTGGCCTCAACGGCGTCCAGGTCCATCACATAGGTGTCCGGCGGGATGGCGCCCTCGTCGTGGAGTGCGGCCGCGGCCTCGACGAGCCCGGGATTACGGGTCAGTACGGTGTCGAGAAACACGGTCAGTGGCCCTTCGGATCGTTCAGCGCGGCCAGTGAGCGGCGCAGGATCTCGATGACGAGGTCCGCGCCCGCCCGCATCGGGTTGATGCGCACGGTCCAGTCGGCCAGTTCGGGGGTGTCGTCCAGGGCGGAGCTGGACATCCGGTAGAAGAGCGGCGTGATCTCGTAGCGGGAGTTGGAACCGACGGGGTACGGGGCCGCGCCGAAGCGGGCGGCGACGGCGGGCAGTTCCCTGGCGACGGGCCGGTCGAGCCGGACGAGCAGGCACCGGTCCTGCGCGTTGGCGAGCCGGACCTCGGCGACGCCGGGCACCTCGCCCGCGGTCAGCCGCTCGGCGACCTCGGCGCCGACCTGGGACTGCACGGACCACATGAGCGGTACGTGGGTGAGCGCGCGCAGCGCGTCGAGTGCCTGGTGGCCCTGGACCTGGCCGCCCCCCGAGTAGTTGTCGCGGCGGATGTGCTCGACCAGGTCCCGGGCGCCGACGACGATGCCGACGCCCTCCGGGCCGTGCAGCTTGAACAGGGAAAAGCAGGAGGCGTCGGCGCCCAGTTCGACCCCGGCGGCCGGAGTGCGCATCACGGCGTAGTTGTCGTCGACGACGGTACGGACGCCGGCGGCCCGGCAGGCGGAGAGGACCGCGCCGGGGTCGTACGAGTCGGCGAGCCGCTGCCGGGTGTGCTGGACGTAGGCCCAGCGGAACCGGCCCGACTCCAGCGCCTCGCGTAGCTCATCGGGGTCGTTGAAGTCGGCCTCGACGGTCCGGGCCCCGAGGCCGCGCAGTGTCACCTCGGTCGTTCGGTAGACGGGCGCCCGGTGGATGAGGAGGGGGTCGCCCGGCCGGACGGCGGCTGTGAGGGCGGCCCGGATCGCGCCGGTGCCCGCGCCCTGGACGAAGGCGGCGTCCTCGGTGCCGAAGAAGTCGGCCAGGACGGACTCGACGCGGGCGGTCGTGGCGGGGCGTCCGAGACCGGGCACGACCCCGGCGTCGGAGGCGAACAGCTGCGGGCCCTCGAAGTGGCGGGCGGTGGCCTCGATGAGCCGGAACTGCCGGGCGACGGCGTCCGCCGGGGCCACGGTCGGCAGCGGGAACGTCTGGGGGAGTACGGGGTGCATGGTCAGCTCTCTTCCACGTGCGCGCCGCTCAGGAAGCGCAGCGGATTGCGGCGGGTCAGCAGGTCGATGAGGTCGTCGTCCACGCCTGCCGCACGGGCTTTGGGCAGGAAGCTCCCGAAGAGGTGGCCGTAACCCTGGCCCCCCTCGGAGGCGAGGTAGCCGTGGCGGGAGATGTCGCAGCTGAGCAGGGCCCGGTCGGCGTGCCCCGCTTCCAGGAGGGCGAGCAGGAGCCGCAGCCGGGTGTCGTCGCTCTGGTAGCCGTCCTTGCCGACGGTGTCGAAGGCGACGTACGCGCCGCTCGCGGCCAGCTCCCGGTGCACCGCCGGGTCGTTCAGCAGATCCTGATGGCCGATCGCGATGCGGTGCGGGGGCAGCCCCTCGCCGGTGAGCAGTTCCAGCTGGCCGAGGCCGCCGCGACCGAGCTGGGCATGGGTGGCGACGGAGAGCCCGGTGGCGAGGGCGGCCCGCGCCGAGGCGCGGAGCACCTTGCTCTCGGGTGGCGTCGGGATGTCCCCGTGGCTGCCGATCTCGCCCAGGACTCCGGGGCGGACGCCCGTGGTGCCGATGCCGTCCTCGATCTCGCGGACGAGGGTGGCGGTGAGGTCCCCGACGCTGCCGCGGTCGATCTCGGGGGTGTGGAACGGCTCGTAGTACCAGCCGGTCGCGGCGACGACGGCGACCTGGGCGTCCCGGGAGATCCGGGCCAGGGTGCGCACGTCGCGGCCCATGCCGCGACAGGTCAGCTCGACGACCAGGGCGAGCCCGTACTCCTCGCGGAGTGCGGTCAGTTCGGCGGTCACGGCGGCGGTGTGCCGGCCGGCGGCGAGCACGGCACCGCCGTCACCCCGGTGGTCGAGGTCGAGGACGAGGTGTTCATGGGCCAGGGCGGGGCCGCGTACCGCGTCGGGGACGATGTCTCCGAGGACGGTACGAAGCACGGGGGCGGAGCTGTTCATCGTGGGGGGTCCTTCCTGGGTGGCCTGCGTGATCCGGGGAGCGGAGCTATCCCTTGATCGGTGTGAACAGGTCCATCCAGTACAGGAGGTTGAGGAGGATGCCGCCGACGATCACCGCGGCCGGTGCCGCGGCCATCCGGACGACCGGCCGGCCCATCGCCTCGTTCAGCAGGTAGAGCCCGCCGACGACGAGGATGCCCAGGCCGCCGCCCATGGCGTTGGCCGCCATCAGCGAGCCGAAGAGGATCGCCAGCTGGAGCGTCTCGCTGATCGCACTGCGCAGGTGCTCGGAGGAGTCGCGGACGCTGGGCAGCCGCCCCAGGAGCTTGCCGATGTAGGACAGGGCCAGCACCTCGGCCGCGAAGACCAGGGCGCCGACGATCGCGGCGAGGAACGGGTTCGGCATCAAATACCCGATGGGGTACACGAGCGTGAAGCCCGCGATGCCGTACGCACCGGAGGCCAGCGCGGTGGTCGCGATCAGCGGGATGAAACCGAAGACGCGGTAGAAGTCGACCTGCGCCGCCTCGGAGTACTGCCCCTTCGCGATCAGGAAGCTGGTCGCCTCGCCGCCGCCGAATATGTGCATCTGGGCGAGCACACAGACTCCGGCGCCCAGCACCATGAACAGCGGCAGGTACGTGCGCAGGCGGGCCGCACTGGCGCTGAAGAGGGAGGCCATGGGGTCGTCACCCTCGATGACGGGTTCGCTCACGCCCGCGGCCCTGTCCGCCTTGCGCTGAGCGAGGTCCTTGGCGACGGCGAGACCGATGAGCATCAGCACACCGACAGCCATCGCCAGCGCGCCGGCGAACATGTTGGGCCACAGCTTCATAGTCATGACGACCAGGGCGAACTCCAGCAGCCCCGCGATGCCGCCCCACTTGCGCCCGAACTGCTTGGTGATGGCCAGCACCGGGAACAGCGTGAAGAGGAAGAGGATCGGGGTCGACATCTGCTGCATGGCGGTGATGAAGTCGACCGGCAGGTCATGGGCCACGTTGTTGGCGCCGTTGAGTCCGAAAACGACGACCGCGCCCCAGGCGCCGCCGAGGATCGGCGCGAGCCACTTCTTCGGCGACAGCATGCCGAGGATGTCGGTGGGCAGAAAGAGGAGCCACGGGTTCAGCACACCGGTGGACAGAGCCATCGGGGCGCCGAGCCCGAAGATGAACCCGGCCGAGAGGCCGAACGAGACCGCCGTCGTCGCGCTGCGCGTGGTGCGCCCCTGGATGAAGTCCAGGAGAAACGGCCGTACGCCGTCGTTGAAGACGGCCAGAGCCATGTGGGAGATGTACGCGGTCAGCGCACAGAGGGCTATGACGGTCAGTTGTTGGGCCAGCGAGAAGTCGAGGCTCGTACCGGCTGCGAGTGTCGTACTCACGGGGTCACTCCTTCGTGCCCGGGATGATCAGAGCGGTGGCTGGAGTCAGCCGCGGGCGGCGATGGCGCGCGCCATGAGGGGGGCGATGGTGTCGATCTGGTCCATCGAGAAGCCGAAGACCTTCTTGCCCTCGTCCAGCAAGGCGGTGATCTGCTCCTCGGTGGGGACGCTGCGGCCGAAGGTGTGGCAGACGGCGCTGCCCATCAGGCCGACGAGGACGCCGAGCGAGGCACCGGCGCCCGTGTGGCAGGTGCCCAGGTAATAGCCGGCCTGGCCGACGCGCAGCTTCATCGCGGCGTCCATGTCGCTGGAGGCGGTGACCTCCAGGCCCTCGATGCCGAGCTGCTTGATGGTCTGGGTGACCTCGGTCTTGCCGACGCCGCCGGCGAGGATCTTCGTCATGTCCTGCTTCTTTCCAAATGGTTCGGACCGGCCGAGCCGGTCCGGGGACGGGGTGGTTCAGGAGGAGGGGGCGGCGGGTGTCTGCTGCGCCAGTACCGCGAGGTGCATGCCGAGGAAGTTCACCTCGGACTCCGGGAGGGCGGTCCCGAGTTCGCGCCGGGCGCGTTCGGCGACGGCACGGGCGCGGCTGACGGCCTCGGGGTGTCCGGCCAGTTCGGCGGCGACCTGGTCGTCGGTGAGGAACTGCTCGATGGCCTCGCCGTTCAGGAGCCGGGTGAGCGCCATCATCAGGTGGCTGGTGAGCATGCCCGCGGTCGCCTCGGTCACGGTGTCGCCCTCAGCCTCCAGGGCGGCCAGCTCGGCCGTGACGAAATCGGCCACCTCGGGCTTGACCTGTCCGCCTTCGCGGAAGAGCTGAATCCGCAGGGCCAGCTGGTCGTCCATGACGGTCCTCCTAAAGTCGACAGTAACCAGGATTTTGTATTTTGCCGAGGCCGAAGGTCCCGTCGTGACAGGACCTTCGACCTGTTCCGGCCGTCGCGTCGGCCGGGGCTCAGTACGAGGGCAGGCGCGTGCCCTCAAGCACCTCGCGCTGGAGCGAGGTGATCAGTGAGAGGTCGAGGGAGTCCCGGACGGCGGCCAGGGCCTTGGCCCCCTCGGTCCGCCCGATGACGGCCGCGCTCGAGTTGCGCAGCGACAGCTCGCGGGTGACCTCGTCCCCCAGCGGAAGCACGTCGACACCGAATCCGAGCCGGTCCTGCACCTCGTCCAGGTTCCAGACGGTGGCGTCGACCTCTTCGCGGGCGAAGAGGTCGGGCAACTGCATGTACGAAGCCTCCAGGCGCTGGACGTCCGGGCGCCCGGCGAAGACCAGGTCGACCAGCATGCGCAGATCCTCCGACGCGTGGTCGACCGCGACCCGCAGCCCCGGGGTGTCCAGGTCCACGCCGTGGCGCAGCAGCATGCCGTGCGCCCCGACGTAGGTGGCCGGCCCCAGGTCCGCAACCAGCTCCACCGGATGCTCGGCGATCAGCTCGTCGGCGGCGAAGCGGGACAGGACGACGAGGTCGACCTTGCCTTCGAGCAGGGCGGCGGTACGGGCCCCGGCGCCTCGCATGAACGTGATCGCGAAGGGTGCGCCCGCCTTCTCGAAGGCGCCGCGCAGTCCGGTGGCCAGGCCCTCGTACCGGCGGGAGTACGGGAGGGGCATCGCGGCCAGCAGCGTCCCGAGCCCGGAGAGCCGCCAGAGTATGGAGCGGTCCGAGTGGGCGAGGAAGGTGCCGAGGTGCCCCCGGGCGGTCGTCCTGATGGCGCCGGACTCCTCCAGTAGCTGCAGGGCCGCCTGGACCGTGCCGTTTCCGCAGCCCAGCTCCTCCGCGTAGTCCCGCACCCGGGGCAGTCGCGTGTCCGGCTCATGGTTGAGCAGGAGGACCGCGAGCTGGCGGGCGGCCAGTCCGTTGCGCGTAAGGAAGCGCTCATCAAAGGCGTTCACATAGGGAACAGTAAACAGGATTCTGGATATTGACAAGGGTCCTCGCCGGGCGCAACCGGCGGGCGCCCGAGCCCGGACCGCACCTGTACTTGAGCTTCTACGTCGGCCGTGTTCCGTTGATCACGAGGAGTGGCACATGAGCCTGACGCCCTGCGCGAGCAGTCGGCGGTGGAAAACCTCACCCAGCCGCACTGGTGGACGCTCAACCACGTGGCCGGGGAGCCGGGCAGGTGGAACCGTGCGTCGTTGCCCGAGCGGCTGACGAAGTGGGACGACCTTGGGACCGACTTCGACGGTGTCGTCGAGGACCTCGTCGACCGTGGCCGGCTGACGGAGAACGCAGGACTCAGCACGTGGGCCAAGGCGGGGGAGGAGGGGGTCTCCGGGCGAGGGAGCACAGCCTTCGCGTCCATCAGCAGGTGCACGAAGGCGTCGACGCCGCCGACTTCGCGACCACCCTCAACGTTCTGCGCCGTATGGTCGCCAACCTCGGTGGTGATGGCGGCCTGCCGGCTGACGGATACGGCAGGCTCGGGACGCCCTCCCGCGCATGCCGGACCCGGCGCGCTGCCCCGCCCGGTGCCGGCCACCGCACCGCGCGGCCCGCACCCGCAACCGCCCGGTCGGGCACCAAGCGGCGCCGTCCTCCCGAATGGCAGGGCTCGTACCCCGTGGCCCGTCGACACACTGCCGCCCCCGATGCCCGCGGCACCGGGGGCGGCAGCCCACGCATCCCGGCGTCAGCCGCGCGTCAAGCGCAGCGTCACCAGCTCGAACGGGCGCAGCGACAACCGCACACCCTCGCCATCGCTCTCGGGCACCGGGGCATCGGTCAGCGGCCGCTCCAGCAGATCGGTCGCCACGACGCCCGTGGCCCGGAAGCCGGTGGCCAGGCTCACCTTCGCACGGCCGCCCGTCGACTCGTAGAGCCGCACGACGACGTCGCCGCTCCCGTCGTCCGCCAGCTTGACCGCGCTGACCACGACGGCGTCGTTGTCGACCTCCACCAGCGGTGCCACCTCGCGCTCACCGCTGACCCGGCGCTCCGGCAGGTTCACGCGGAACCCCTCGCGGACGGCGTCACCGATCGCCGCTCCGGGCACCAGCGCGTGCCGGAAGCGGTGCACGCCCTGGTCGGTCTCCGGGTCGGGGAAGCGCGGCGCGCGCAGCAGCGAGACCCGCACCGTGGTGGTCGTCCCCGCGTCCGTGTCCCGGACGGTGCGCGTGACGTCGTGGCCGTACGTCGAGTCGTTGACGAGGGCGACGCCCCAGCCCGGCTCCTCCAGGTGGACGAAGCGGTGGTTGCACGCCTCGAACTTGGCCGCCTCCCAGCTGGTGTTCGTGTGCGTCGGCCGGTAGAAGTGCCCGAACTGGGTCTCGGAGGCGTACCGCTCGGCATGCACGTCCAGCGGGAACGCGGCCTTCAGGAACTTCTCCGTCTCGTGCCAGTCGACCTCGGTGTCGATGTCGAGCCGCTTGGCGCCCGGCTCCAGGGTGAGCAGCTGGGTCACCTTCGAGTCGCCGAAGCTGCGGACGATCCGCACGCCGTCCGTCACCGGGGTCAGTTCGTCGAGGGCGGTCAGGTCCGTGACCGTGTTGCGGTAGAACGCGTCGACATCCCACGCGTCCCACATGTTCGGGAAGTCGGGGTGGATCTGGAGCAGGTTCGCGGCCGCGCCCGGAGCGACGGTCTCGCGGTCCGCGGCGACGTCGTACACGGAGACGACGAGGCCCCGGCCGTCGATCTCCACCCGGAGCCGGCCGTTGTCGAGCACGTAGCCGCCGCCCTCGCGCGGGGCGGACCGGGTGGTCTCGGCCGTCGCGGCGGTGGCCGCCGCTCCGGCGGGGACGCCGCCGCGGGCGTGCGGCGCGGCGTTGAACACGAGGGCCCGTCCGCCCGCCGGGTCACCGGCGAGCGCGCGCTGCGCGGCGTCGATGATGCCGGTCAGCTCCTCGGCGACGGCCGCGTACGTCTTCTCGGCCTCGCGGTGCACCCAGGCGATCGAGGAGCCGGGCAGGATGTCGTGGAACTGGTGCAGCAGCACCGTCTTCCAGATCCGGTCCAGCTGCTCGTACGGGTACGCGAAGCCGGTGCGCACAGCGGCGGTGGCGGCCCACAGTTCGGCCTCGCGGAGCAGGTGCTCGCTGCGGCGGTTGCCCTGCTTCGTCTTCGCCTGGCTGGTGAGCGTCGCGCGGTGCAGTTCGAGGTAGAGCTCGCCGACCCAGACCGGAGGGTTGGCGTACTCGGCCTCGGCCTTGGTGAAGAAGTCCGCGGGGGTCTCCCACGTCACCGTCGCCGAGCCCTCCAGGCTCCGCAGCCGGGCCGCCTTGGCGATCATCTCGCGGGTGGTGCCGCCGCCCCCGTCACCCCAACCGGTCGGCGCCAGCGAGTGCTGCGCGGCGCCCTTGTCCTTGAAGTTCGTCGCCGCGTGGGCGATCTCGCTGCCCTTCATCGAGCAGTTGTACGTGTCGACGGGCGGGAAGTGCGTGAAGATCCGCGTGCCGTCGATGCCCTCCCAGTTGAAGGTGTGGTGCGGGAACTTGTTGGTCTGGCTCCACGAGATCTTCTGTGTGAGCAGCCACTTGGAACCCGCGGCCTTGATGATCTGGGGCAGCCCGGCCGCGAATCCGAAGGTGTCGGGCAGCCACGCCTCGTCGTTCTCGATGCCGAACTCGTCGAGGAAGAACCGCTTGCCGTGCACGAACTGCCGGGCCATCGCCTCGGAGCCGGGCATGTTCGTGTCGGACTCGACCCACATGCCGCCGGACGGCACGAACCGGCCCTCCGCGACGGCGGCCTTGACCTTCGCGTAGACCTCGGGGCGGTGCTCTTTGATCCAGGCGAACTGCTGGGCCTGCGACATCGCGAAGACGAAGTCCGGCTCGTCCTCCAGGAGGGCCGTCATGTTCGACGTCGTACGGGCCACCTTGCGGACCGTCTCGCGCAGCGGCCACAGCCAGGCGGAGTCGATGTGGGCGTGCCCGACCGCGCTGATGCGGTGCGCGGAGGGCACGGCGGGCGTCGCGAGGACCTCGGCCAGCTCCGCGCGGGCCGCGGCCGCCGTCCCGCCCACGTCCTGGAGGTCGACCGCGTCCAGCGCCCGGCCGATGGCGCGCAGGACGTCCCACCGGCGGGCGCCCTCCACGGGCAGCTCCTGCATCAGCTCGCCCAGCACTTCCAGGTCCTGGACCAGGTTCCACACGTCCTCGTCGAAGACGGCGAGGTCCATCCGGGCCAGCGTGTACTGCGGCTCGCTTCCGGCGGTCTCCTTGTCACCCAGCTGCGTCGGAAGGAAGGGGTGGTAGTCGAGGATCACCGGGTTGGACGCCGCTTCGATGTGCAGCAGCACCTCCTCGCCGCCCGCCACAGGGGCGCCCACCCGCACCCACTGGTTGCGCGGGTTGAGGCCCTTCACCGGGGTGCCGTCGGGGCGGTAGACCAGGCCCTCGCACTGGAAGCCCGGCATGTTCTCGTCGAAGCCGAGGTCGAGCAGCGCCTCCACGGTCCGGCCCGCCCACGCCGCCGGCACCGTGCCGGAGACCTTGAACCAGGACGTGCCCCACGGAGCGCCCCACCGGTCGCCGACGGCGATCGGCTCGGTGGGCCCGGCCAGGCCCTCGGCGACGGGGACGGGCTCACCCGGCGCATTCCACACGGCGACATCCAGCGGGACGGACTCCGGGTATACAGCGGGACGGATGCGCTCGTCGAGGACGCGCTTGAGACGGGCTTCGACCAGGCTGCGGTCGTCGTGCATGAGGGGGACTCCGTTGTGAGTGGTGGATCGGGTGGGGGGTTACCAGCGGTGCGCGGTGGAGGCGCTGCCGGAGGTCGTGTACAGCTCGCCAACAGCCCTGACCTGGAAACGAGCGGCTTTCTCGCCCGGTTCCCGGCGCAGACCGGGCACGAAGAACGCGGTGGAGGCGGTTGCGCCCAGGAAGCGCCGGGTGCCGTCGGGCAGGACGCGGTGCAGCTCGTAGTGGCGCGGAGCGCCGGGGGAGCGGTGCCAGCGCAGGCGCAGGTCCGTCCCGCCGGTGCCCCGGGACGCTCCGGTGACGCGGAGCCCCGAGGGCGCTGCGGGGGTCTCGGCCCGGTCCCGAACGGCCATGGCGCCGAGCCGCCAGCGCACCGGACCGGCCGCCGTGAGGCGCACCCCGAGCGCGCGGACCGTACCGGAGAGGGAGTTCAGCCGCAGCGTGGAGGTGGTCCACCCGCTGCCTCCCGCCCGGAGTTCGCCCGCCGGGATGTACGTGTACGCCACCGGGTCGCCCGGCCGGTCCGGCTCGTGCAGGGCGACGGCAAGCTCGACGGCGACCGGGCCCGACTGCGCGTCGGTGCGGTGAGTCAGCTCCACGACCGTGCGCCGGGACAGCGGCAGCCGGGTGCGATGGAGATCGACGGTGACCGGGGCACCCGGCTCCCCGGCGACCAGGAGGCTGCTGCCCCCGCGCCAGGCGTCCTCGAAGTCGAAGCCCACGGACGGGCGCCGGCCTTCGGTGCGGACGACCCAGCGGCGGCCCGGCAGCCGGTCCTGCACCCCGAGGTGGTTCCACTCCGCGTCCGAGGCGACCCGGCCGTTCTCGTACCAGCGCAGTCCGTGGCCGGTGTTGAAGGTGGTGGCGAACGGCAGCCGGTCCACGGTCGAGCGGTCGGCCACCGCCGTCGCCGGGGCGCGCCAGCTGTCCGTACGGTCCGGCCGGGCCGGGTCCAAGGACCGCCCGGTCCAGAACCGCTGGTCGGCGGCGTGGAACTGAGCGGGCGTACGGTCCCCCGGAAGATGGCTGCGGGTCCACTCCGGCCGGTAGAAGCCGTAGCCGACGGTGTGCGGCCGGTCGGCCGGGATGATCGCGTCCCAGTCGACGGAGGCGTTCCAGCCGGTCGATTCGACATCGACGCCCGCCCACAGGGCGTACCGGCTGCGGCCGGCGGCCTCGGCGTTCGCGGCGGAGGAGACGAGCGACGCGGGCTTCCAGCGGAAGTCCACGAACATCGAGTCCGCCTCCCGGAACAGCGCGGTGTTCTCGGCGTTGAGCGCGCCCTGCCAGCCGACCTCGCCCCGCACCGTCATCGCGTCGTACCAGGTGATGCGCAGCCCCGCCGCGTCGCTGCGCGCCCGAAGCTCGGTGACGAAGGCGAGCATCTCGGCGCCGAGCGCGGCGTCCCCGCCCTCGGTCTCGGCATTGAGGAACCAGCCGTCGAAGCCGTGCGCCACGGCCGCCTCCACGAGCTTCGCGGCGAGCGGGAAGCGCCCGGCCGCGTCGCGCTGCACGAGGTCGCGGGTCCACCGGAGGTCGCCGCCGTGGTGCACGGGCGGCAGGAACACGGTCCCGAGGACGGGCACCCCGTGGCGGTGGGCGGCGTCGACGACCGGGGCGTTCGGCGCGAGGATCAGCCCCTCGCCGGCCGAGCCGCCCCAGAAGACCAGCTCGTCGATGTACGCCCAGTGGTTCAGGGCGTAGTAGTCGGCGGTGGCCGAGCCCTGGGACGGATTGCCCGCGGTGTCCCCGAACGCCACCAAGGAGGTGATCCGCGCCTGGTCGGTCCGGGCCGTCGTGTTGGCCGGGACCGGGGTGTAGCGGTCGGCGAGCGGCACGGACGCGGTGTTGAACGGCAGGTCCTGGTCGGCCTCGGGGCGCCACGCCTTCAGGCTGCGCCAGATGATGCCGTCACCGGGCGTGCCGGCGGGCAGCGAGTCGGGGAACCAGTACGAGGCGCAGGGCTGAACCGCGGCAGGTGCGGCGGCCTGGGCGGTCGCGGCCGGACCGGGGGTGAGCAGAGCGGCCGCGGATCCGGCTCCGGCGAGAACCACGGTGCGGCGGCTGGGTGCGGACGGGCGCCGCGGGGACTGGGTCATGGTGTGCTCCGTATCGTGCGGGTTCGATTCCGGTGCGGTGCAGGGTGACGCGAGGTCAGCGGACCTCTTCGGGCGTGACGACCTTCGTGATGCCCCGGGCGGCCAGGTGGTCCTGATCGGACGCCCTGCTCGCGAGGACGGTGGTGGGGCGGACGCCGTCGGCGGTGAGCCGGGCGAAGGCTTCGAAGACCGCGCCGCCGGGGGCGCAGACGGAGCGGCGGGGCGCGGCCTCGTCGTCCCCGGTGTCGACGACGAGTGCCGTGGTCCGGGGCGCGGGCCGGTGGGCGCGGTCGCGCTGCTCCTGGACGATGCGGGCGATGGTCCGGCCGGCCGGCTTGACCCGGCGGTCGTTGGTCAGCAGCCCGAGGCTGTACTCCAGCTCCGGGAAGTCGGCCAGCGAGCGGGACACGTCGTGGGAGCACCACCAGGTGACGCCCCATACATCCTCGCAGTCCAGGGCGTTGGCCACGGTCGCCTCGGTGAACGCGGCGGCATGCTCGGCGGGGATCAGCGGAGCGGGTGCTCCGACCTCCTGGAGCCAGACCGGCCGGTGCGGGTCGAGCGCCCACGCCTTGGAGAGCTCGATGAGGTAGGCGGCGTGGTGCTCGGTGGCGGTGCCGGTACGGCCATGGCGCTGGGCGGTGCCGTTGAAGACCCAGGAGTGCACGGCGGTGACGGCGCCCTTGCGTGCGGCCTGCGCCGGGGTGAAGGCGTGGTCGTCCTGGTACCAGGCGGCGTCGTACTCGGCGTGCAGGTGGAGCTTGCCCGGCGCCCCCTCCTCGCAGGCCGCCAGCATCCGTGTCAGCCAGGCGTCCGCCTGCTCGGGCGTGATGCGGTCGGGGTCGGGGTGCGGGTCGCCGGAGAACTGGTTGATCTCGTTGCCCAGGGTCATCCCGATGAAATGCGGCCGGTCGGCGAGGGCGGCGGCCAGGGTGCGCAGGTACTCGGCCTGTCCGGAGAGGACGTCCGGGTCGGTGAAGAGGTTGCGCCGGTGCCACGTACCGGTCCAGGCGGGCAGGAAGTCGAAGCTCGACAGGTGGCCCTGGAGCCCGTCGACGTTGACGTCGAGGCCGCGTTCGGCGGCGGCGTCGGCGAGCTGGACGAGCTGCTCGACGGCGCGCGGGCGGATCAGGGTGCGGTTGGGCTGGAAGAGCGGCCAGAGCGGGAAGACCCGGATGTGGTCGAGGCCGAGGCCGGCGATCGAGTCGAGGTCGGCGCGTACCGCGTCGAGGTCGAAGTCCAGCCAGTGGTGGAACCAGCCTTGGCTGGGCGTGTAGTTGGCGCCGAATCGCAAGGGGGTGGAGGTGCTCATACGGAACAGGGGTCCTGGTTCTAGTGGTGCGGGGGGGCGGCCGGGGTCAGCCCTTGACGGCGCCTTCGCCGACGCCCCGGAAGAAGAAGCGCTGCAGCCCCGCGAAGAGGATGATGAGCGGCAGCACGGCGATGATCGTGCCCGCCGCGACGAGCCGTTCGTCGTTGGCGAAGGTGCCGTGCAGGTAGTTCAGGCCGATGGTCAGGGTGAAGTTCTCCGGGTCGCTGAGGACGATCAGCGGCCACAGGAAGTCGTCCCACGAGCCCATGAAGGCGAAGATCGCGACGACGGCGAGGGTGCCCTTGACGGAGGGCAGCGCGATCCGCAGGAAGCGCTGCCAGACATTGGCCCCGTCCACGAACGCCGCTTCCTCGATCTCCACGGGTAGGTTCAGGAACGCGTTGCGCATCAGCAGGACGTTCATCGCGCCGACCGACCCCGGCAGCAGCACGCCGAGCAGGGTGTTGTTCAGCCCCAGGTCACGCATGGTGGTGAACTGGGCGATGATGATGCCCTCCACGGGTACGAGCATGGCGAGGATGAACGCCAGCGTCGCGGCCCTGCGCCCCCGGTAGCGGAGCCTCGCCAGGGCGTACCCCGCGAGCGCCGAGCCGACGCAGTTGGTGACCACGTTGGCGGAGGCGACCTTGAGGGAGTTCAGCGCGTAGTCCCAGACCGGGATCGTGTCGGCGACCCGGCTGTAGTTGTCCAGCGTCGGATCGCTGGGGAAGAACTTCGGCGGGGAGCTGAAGATGTCCTCGTTCGGGCCCTTCAGCGAGGTCGACAGCTGCCACAGGAACGGCCCGACGGTCAGCGCGAGGACCGCCAGCAGCAGCACGTACCGCAGCACGAGTTGCCAGACGGGGACGCGCCGGCCCTCGGCGTCGGTGGTCTTCAGGAAGCTCACGCGTCCTCCTTGCGGTCGGCGCGCAGCACCAGCAGCATCAGGCCGACGGTGACGACGAAGATGACGACCGAGATGGCGGAGGCGTAACCGACCCGCCCGCTCAGCCCGGTGCCGACCCGCTGGACGAGCATCACCAGAGTGGTGTCCTCGCCCGCAGGTCCGCCGGACGGGCCGGCCATCAGGTAGACCTCGGAGAACACCTTGAAGGCGGAGACCGAGGAGAGGGCCGCGACGAGCACCATCGTGGACCGGATGGCGGGCACGGTGACCGTGAAGAAGCGGCGTACGACACCGGCACCGTCCACGGACGCGGCCTCGTGCAGTTCCCTCGGTACGTTCGCGAGGGCGGCCAGGTAGATGATCATGTAGTAGCCGAGGCCCTTCCAGACCGTGACCGTCATCGCGCTGCCCAGCAGCAGCCACTGGTCGCTGAGGAAGCCGACCTTGCCGATGCCGACCGCCTCCAGGACAGCGTTGATCAGCCCGCGATCGTCCAGCATCCACACCCAGATCAGGCCGACGACCACGATGGACGCGACGACCGGGGTGTAGAAGGCCGACCGGAAGAAGGTGATGCCGGGTATGTGCCGCTGGACGAGCATCGCCAGCAGCAGCGGCAGGATGACCAGTGCGGGGACGACGCCGACGACGTACAGCACGCTGTTGCGCAGGCCGGTCCAGAACATCTCGTCGTGCAGCAGTTCCCGGAAGTTCGCCAGGCCGACGAACGAGCCGGGGACCAGCGTCCGCCGGTCGGTGAAGGAGTTCACCAGCGTGCTGAAGAACGGGTAGAGGCTGAAGGCGCCGACCACGATCAGGCCGGGTGCGGCGAACAGCCAGGGGCTGAGGGGCAGATGGCGGCGGATCCGGTTGGTGGGCCGGCCCGCCGCAGCGGTGGGGGAGGGGGATTTCACGGGAGGGCTCAGCTCTGCTGCAACAGCCGGTCACACGCCTTGACAGCGTTGTCAAGAGCTTCCTTGGGGCTCTGCTTCCCTTGCAGCGCCTTGGCGATCTGGTTGCGCAGCTCGGTCTTCATCTGCTCGCTGAACAGCACCGGGGTGTAGTTGACGGCCGTCTTCAGGGACTTCGCGGCAGCGACCCGGACACGGGTCTCGTCCGTCCCGTCCTCCTTGGTGAAGTACGGGTCGTCGAGCGAGCCGGCGGTGCTCGGGAAGATGGCGACCTGCTTGGCGAACTCCATCTGGCGGGTCGCGTCGGTCACGAAGTGGGCGAAGGCCACGGCGGCGGGCTTGCGCTTGCTCTGCGCGTTCACCATGACGCCCATGACATACATGTTGGCCTTGCCGGTGCTGCTGACCTGGTCGGTGATCCCGATGTTCTTGTAGAGGCTCGGGGCCTGCTTCTTGAAGTTGGCCAGGTCCAGCGCGCTGCCCGGGTTCATCGCCACGGACTCGGTGAGGAACTTGTGGCCCGACGACTCGGGGGTCGCCGTCAGCGCCTGGGAGTCGAGCGCCTTCGCGTCGTACAACTCCTTGTAGTGCGTGAGGAGTTCAACGCCCTTCGCGTCGTTGAACGCGAAGCCCGTGCCCTCCTTGTTCATCAGCTGTCCGCCGTACCGGCCGAAGTCCTCGATAGTGGGGACGTTGGCGAGCGTGGCGACCTTGCCGTGACTCTTCTCCGCCAGCTTCAGGCCGTCCGCGAAGACCTCGTCGTAGGTGGTCGGAGGCTTCTGCGGGTCGAGTCCGGCGTCCTTGAACAGCCGCTTGTTGTAGAACATCGGACCCGTGTTGAGGTACCAGGGGAAGGCGTACGTGCCCTCCGTGCCGGGTATCTGGTGGCTCTTCCAGGCGCCGTCCAGGTACTCCTTGCGGTACTTCGGCGCGGCCTTGTCGAGGTCGAGGGCGAGGCCGGCCTTGGCCAGCGGAGCCACCAGGTCGGGTGAGACGTTGACGACGTCGGGCAGGGTGCCGCCGGCCGCGTCCGCGCTGATCTTGTCCGCGTAGCCCTCGCCGGGGCGGTCGACCCACTTGACCTCGGTGCCGGGGTACTTCTTCTCGAAGTCCGCGATGACGCCGTTGAAGTAGTCCTTGAAGTTCGCCTGGAGGTTCCAGGTCTGGAAGGTGATCTTCCCTTCGACCTTGCCCGAGGCATCGGACGAGTCCGAGCCGGATCCCCCGCCGCACGCGCTCAGCGGCAGGACGGTGGCGAGGACGGCGGCAGCGGCGACTGCTCTGCGGGAGATGTGCACGGTGAACGGCTCCTTTGCTCGGACCAGGCGCGCGGACGGTGGCCCCCGGGGTCCCTGACCCGGCGGGCCGCGTTCGCCCGACAGACCCTGCAATGAGCCTGTGCTCAAAGTCAATACATTCACCGGAACGTAATCTCCCATCGTCGCATCAGTGCAGGTCAACGACCTGCAAGGTGATATTGACACCTGCTTGCTAATGCGCTTTAGCTTGATGCAGCTCAAGCGCATTAGTCAGTTCGGCGTCCCCTCTCGACCAAACGGCCGGGAAAGCTCTACGATGCCCCGGGGCGACCGGGCCCGACTGCCCGTCAGTACCCCCGGGCGAGGCAGGAAGTGAGGCACGGGTGGCTCCGAAGCGGCCGACCATGAAGGACATCGCCCAGCGGGCCGGTGTCTCGGAGAGCGCCGTCTCCTTCGCGCTCAACGACCGTCCGGGTGTTTCCGAGGTCACCCGCGCCCGGGTGCGGCGCGTCGCCGAACAGCTGGGCTGGCGCCCGAGCGCCGCCGCCCGCGCCTTGTCCGGCGAGGGCTCGGCCACCGTCGGCCTCGTCGTGGCGCGCCCGGCGGCCAACCTCGGTGTGGACTCCTTCTTCCTCCAGCTGATCTCCGGCATCCAGGAGGTGCTGTCCGAGCGTCATCTGGGCCTGCTCTTCCAGGTGGTGGACGACGTGGCGGACGAGTGCGGGGTCTACCGGCGCTGGTGGGCCGAACACCGGGTCGACGGCGTGCTCGTCGTGGACCCGCGCACGGACGACCCCCGCGTCTCCCTCCTTGACGAGTTGGGCCTCCCCGGCGTCATCATCGGTGCCCTCCCCGGCACCGACACCGGCCCCCACCCCGGCCTCTCCCAGGTCCGGGCCGACGACGCGGGCGCGATGGCGGCGATCGTGGGCCGTCTGTACGAGCTGGGGCACCGGCGCATCGTGCACATCGCCGGCCTGCCCTCACTCGCGCACACCGACCGCCGTATCCGCTCGCTGCGCCTGGAGGCCGACCGGCGCGGCCTGACCGGGGCGCACTCGGTGACCACCGACTACTCCGACACCGAGGGCGCCGCCGCCACCCGCCGGGTCCTGGAGCGGGCCGGTCCGCCGACCGCGCTGATCTACGACAACGATGTGATGGCGGCGGCCGGGGTGGCCGTGGCGACCGGGCTGGGGGTCCGGGTCCCGGGCGATGTGTCGGTGGTGTCGTGGGAGGACTCCGCGCTGTGCCGGCTGACCGCCCCATGGCTCACCGCGCTCTCCCGCGACCCGGTCGCCTTCGGCCGGCTCGCGGCACGGGAGCTCACCACCCTGCTCGACGGCGGCCCGCCGCGCACCGTGCGGGTGGCCCTGCCCGACCTCATCGAACGCGGCAGCACGGGGACGGCGCACGAGACCGCCGGCACGCGGTGACCGCGGCGCGGGCTTGGCTCCCAGGCTTCCAGGGGGGCGGATGAGCGGCGGGGGCCGGTAGGCTCGGTGCCCATGAGTCAGAGCGGTTCGCAAGCGGCAGCGTTCTTCCGAGATGTTCGCCGGAACCGAGTGGTCCGGCTTGTCCAGGACGACGACGGAAGTCCGACTCACCTCGCGGCGGACGGTGCGCGAAGTCTTCCGTTCTGGTCGACCTCGGCCCGCGCTCGACGAGCAGCGATGGTCTGGGGGAACGGGCTACGCGTTGAATCCATGCCCTTGGACACCTGGTGCGAGCGCGTTCTGCCCGACGCCGCACGGGATGGGCTCGTGATCGGCATCAACTGGAGCGGACCGAGCCGGGTCGGCTGGAGTTTCACGACCATCGACATTCCCCACCGCTTGACGGCGGCTGGCTAGGGCGTGTCCGGTGGGTGTGGGACCGCCCACCTCCCAGGCTTGCTCACTGGCGATCTTCAACGCCTGCGGCTAGGCCCTGGCTCTTGGATGTCCAGGGACAAGCCGTCCGCGAAGACGTCAGCGTCGCCGACAGCGATCCTTCGGATCATGGCGAAGGACCGCCGAGGAACGGCTGGACAAGGAACTGCCGACCTGGCGTGCCGAAGACCGGGCCACCCCCTGAACTGGAGGCACTCGCCTCAAACGCCGGCGGTCTGCGGGGACTGCTCACCCCTGGCCTGCCCAGCGGGTTCGCGCCCGCCCTGACGTAACGCACCGTTGGGGAGGCCGCCCGAAAGAGGGCACCGATCAGCCGCTCAGGACTGGCCGCTCCGGCTGCATCGCCCCCTGCGATTGGGCACTGCAAGGGGCTGCGACGACATACCTGCGTATACGGCGCATAGAGCTGGCCGCGGGGGCCCGCGGGACGACGTCCACAGGCCCGCGCAGGGGGAGGCTCACAACCCGTTCGTCGTGAGGATCTCCATCAATTTCGGCTTGCGTTTGAGCTCCTTGCGGAATGCGACGAGGAAGTGCGTGAAGGCGTCGGGGGTGCCGAGAAGCTCGTGGCAGGCGCGGATGCTGCGGAGGAGGCGGGCGATTTCTTGGTAGGTGCGGTCGCCGGTCGACTGTTTGAGGGGTTGGAGTCGGCGGAGGTAGACGGCGAGTGCGTCGGAGGGCCGGTGCTCCCTGATGCAGTCCGCGAGGGGGAGCAGTTCGCGATCGTCGAGGTGGCCGACGGCGGCCTCCCACGCCGCGTCGGCCTGGCCCGCGTCGAGCAGGATGTCGACGCGTACGCGGACCGGGACTCGGGCGTCGTCGCCCAGGAGCGCCATCGCGGAGTTGCGTTCCTCCTCGCCGTAACCGCAGGCGCGGGCCGCTGTGCACAGGGCGCGGAACGCGGCGAGGGAGATGTGGGACCGGAAGGCGTCGCGGCGCAGGGCGAGGGCCTTCTCGTGGCGGCCGGTCGCGGCGTAGCGGCCGCAGAGCCACTCGACGAGCTGAGGGTTCTGCCCAGTGGCCGGCAAGCCCCGTTCGGCCCATTCGAGGGCTTCCCCCAGACGCCCGGCCGCTTCCAGTTCCCGCGCGATCCGCAGGTGGCTGCTGCCGTCGGGGGCGGGTGCAGCGCCCAGGAACGCGACGAGGCCGTCGATGTCACCGCGCGCCTTCAGCAGGCGTTCCATCACGCCGCCCGTCTTCTTGCCGGGGTCTTGCCGCCATGCCTCGGTGGCCAGCTCCAAGGCATGGGCCAGGCCGGCCGTGCCGAGGATGTCGCGGTAGTCGGCGGGTTCGACCGAGGTCGCCTCCCCGTACGGGCCGAGCAGGTGCCCGACGAGCCAGCGCGCCGTCGGCTCAGGCTCCTGCTCCGGGCCGGCTGCCCGGCAGGCGCGCAGGTGCAGATGCTCAAGACCTCTCATGGGCTCGTACAGACATGAGAACCCGAGCGCGCGCTCATAGACATCGCTCAGTCGCCACAGCGCCCACCGGATCCCGTTGACGGCTTCCGCTGCCCGTTGCGCCGCGATCAGCGCGCTCAGGACGACGCCCGCCTCCACCACCCGCTCGCCGTAGGCGACGGCGTTCGCGGAGTCGTCGTTCTCCTGGTCGTACTGCCAGTCCCCGGGATCGAGCAGGCCTTTGACCAGGTCGCGGATCCTCGCGTGGTCGGCCCGGGCGGCCTCGGCCCGTATGCGCAGGCGGTTGCGCAGGGCGGGGTCGGCGGCCGACTCCTCGGCCAGGAGGCCGAGCAGGGCGCCCCGGCTCAGCGTCGTGAGCCAGGCCGCCGCGTCACCGCTGGGCCCTTTCGGCGAACACGCCTCCACCGCCGGGCCCGGTACGGCGTCCGCGTCCGAGGCGGTGAACCGCAGGGCCGCGAGGCCGACGGCGACGCAGTGCTTGCAGAAGTTGCCTTCGGTGCCGTACGGGCAGGAACAGGTTCCCGTCACCTCGGCCCTGGGCCCCGCGACGAGTTCGACGTAGTACGTCTCCGCGCCCGACACGGTGGCGCGGATCGTGTCGTCCGCGATGTACAGACCGCTCACGGCACCCGCGTAGTTCTGACCGCGCTCGAACGACGTCGGCCCGGCAGCACGCCTCAAGGACCCCTCGCCGAAAGCAAGTTGCATGTCCATGATCTCCGCCACCCGTACATTCAAACGGATGCCGCAACCAGGCGGAACCCGGACGCCAACGCGCGCCGTGGTGGTGCGGCGGAACAGTGTCGCGGACTCGAAGTCACTTTGCCCGCTGCCGAACGACTGGGCATCCGGCGCATGCTCGCCTCGCATCAGTATCTGCTGGGCGTCACGCTCATGCGCGTCGGCGCACTGGACGGGGCGGCCGTGGCGCTACGGTCCGCTCAGGGATTGATGGCAGCGGCCGGCGACCGGACCGGCGAGGCGCTGGCCCTTCATCAGCCGGCCGAGAGCTGTGTATGCCGACGACGCCACGAGTGCCGTAGAGCTCCTGGAGCAGGCAACCTCGTTGGTGCCGCCGAGCGAGTCCGCCCTTCGTGTCCGGGTGCGCGGTGGTCTCGGCCAGGCCCTGGTGCGGTTGGGACGGCACGGCAAGGCTGATAAGGCCGTCTCGGAGGTGTGGGACGCCGCGTGCGGGCTGGATTCGCAGAGCCGGCGCATGCGCCTGGACGTGCGTGGCTGGGCGGCACGCGGTCAGGGCGATGCGGAGGCGGCCTTGCAGTTCGCCGGGCGCTCCACCGAGATCAGCAGGTCAACAGGTCATGCGGTGTCGAAGCGACGAGCCGGACCGACGCCGCTGTGGCCCTGCGCAGTCCGGCCGCCTTGGAGAGGCGGCCTCCGATCACGCCGAGGCGGTGCGGATCCTCGAGCGGGCCGGTGAACCGCACTGGCGGACACGAAGCCTCCTCGCCTTCGCGGCGGCTTGCCTGGACGCAGAGGACAAGGACGCCGCTGGCCGCTCCTTCGGCGCGGCCTTGAAGGACCACGCCTTCACCGACCTGCGACTGCACCGCCTGGAGGCCAACATTCAGCCAGGGAACAAGGCATCTCTGGCCCTGGCCCAGCGCATGGGCTCCCGTTACGAAGGGCTGTCGCGCGCCCACCTGTACATCGATGGGGCCTGGCGTGATCACGAACGCTGGTCCATCACGACGCCGGAACCGTGGAGGCCTCATCCGTCCCTGCCGGAAGACTGAGGAAGAACACGCCACGAGGGGGCGGAGAGCAGGCTGACCGGGCATACGCATGGTGAGTGCGGTGGCGCGGGGGACGATCCCGCCACACGAGGAGATTCTGTTCGATATCGGATCGGTGACCTGCAGCCACGGACCACAACCTTGTGCCAGAGCCCTGCTTCGGGATGCATGGCGAACGGTGGTTGTTGGATTCTCTGTGCGGCGAGAGCTTCCTCCGGCAGATACGACGGGTCAGTCGGAGGCGATGCGCCAGGCGGTTTCGGCGTCCTGTGCGGTGAGATGGAAGGCGAAAACCTGGTCGAGGCCGACGATGCGGAGGATCCGGGCGAGGTGGGCGGGGACCGCGGCCAGGACGACGGCCGCCTTCACGGCCAGGGCGTGGTTGCGGGCGGCGATCAGGACGGTGATGCCGGTGGAGTCGCAGAATGCGAGGCCGCCGAGGTCGAGAACGAGCTGCTGGCCCGTACTCGGAGTCAGGCCGGACAGCACGGCGCGGACCTCCGGCGCGGTGTGGTGGTCCAGTTCTCCGATGAGCTCGAGGACCGGTCCGGCAGGGGTGGTGCGGGTGTGAAGGGTCAGGTGCTTGCTCACTGCTGCTCTTCACTGGGGGGTCGTGGTGCGTGGACGGCCAGGACGGCGGTGTCGTCGTCCACGCCGGTGCCGAAGGTGGCGAGCAAGTCGCGGACCGCGCTGATGGTGTCCGAGGCGGTGCTGGGGGCGAGCCGGCGGCCGAAGTCGAGGAGGGCGTCGTCGCCGTAGCGCCCCTTGCCGCCCGGGACGGCGTGAGTGTGGGCTTCGGTGAGGCCGTCGGTGTGCAGCAGCAGGGTGTCGCCGGGGGCGAGGTGGACGGTGGTGGTGGCGATGTCCGGATCGGGCAGGACGCCGATGAGCTGTCCGCCGGGAGTGGGCAGGTAGTCGGCGGTGCCGTCGGCGCGCATCAGCAGGGCCGGGGGGTGGCCGCCGCTGGCCAGCGTGATCCGGAAGCCGCCCCGGAGAGGGTCGGGGGTGAGCAGGCCGAAGACGACGGTGCAAAAGCGGGGGTCGGTCCCTTGGTACTCGTGGTTGAGGACCGTGTTGAGGTTGCCCAGCACGGCGGCCGGGTCCGGGTCGTAAACGGCGGCGGCGCGCAGGGTGTAGCGGGCCAGGGAGGTGACGGCCGCGGCGGCGGCGCCCTTGCCGCACACGTCACCCAGGAACAGGCCCCAGGTGCCGGCGGCCAGGGGGAAGAGGTCGTAGAAGTCGCCGCCGACCTCGTCGACGGAAGCGATGTGGTAGAACGCGGCAACATCCAGGCCGGGCACGTTCGCCAGCACGGGCGGCAGCAGGGTCTCCTGCAAGGTGGTGGCCAGGACCTGGAGGCGGTCGCGTTCGAGGTCGGCTTCATGGCGGGCACGCAGCAGTTCCGTCTCGTACGCGCGGCGGTCGCGGGCGTCGAAGACGGTGGTGCGGATCAGCAGGGGCTGCCCGTCGCTGCCCGTTTTCACCGTGGAGGTGACCAGGACCGGCAGCCGGGTGCCGTCGGAGGCCTTCAGCTCCAGAGCGATGCCGCTGATCTCGCCCTGCATACGCAGCAGCGGGCCGAAGTGGGTCTCGTGGTAGAGCCGGCCGCCGACGGTGAGCAGGTCGGAGAAGTGCTTGCGGCCCACGAGATCATCGCGTTGGTATCCGAGCCAGTCCAGCAGGGTGGTGTTCACCTTCGCGATCCGGCCGTCCAGCTGGGTGGAAAGGTAGCCGCAGGGCGCGTGCTCGTAGAGATCCTCGGCACTGTCCTCCAGCAGAGCGGAGAACTGTGCCTGGTCATCCGCCGGCCCCTCCCCTTCTCGCCCCTCCCGCCCTTCGCCGTTGGTCTCGCACATCATCGGGCGGCCCCCGCGAACGCGGCGATCGCCTCGGCGGTCTCCTCGGGCGCGGCGAGCTGCGGGCAGTGCCCGGTGGCGTTCAGCGTGACGAGCCGGCTGTCCGGTATCTGCGCGTGTACGAAGGCGCCCACCTCGGGTGGGGCGATCGCATCGCTGGAGCACTGGGCGACCAGCGTGGGCACCGTCACCTCGGCGAGGTCGGCACGGTTGTCGGACAGGAACGTCACCCGCGCGAACAGCCTGGCGATCTTCGGGTCGGTGCGGCAGAAACTGCTGGTGAGCTCCTCCCCGAGCTCCGGCCGCTGCGGATTGCCCATGATGACCGGGGCCATCGCACCCGACCAGCCCAGATAGTTCGCATCGAGCGATTCCAGCAGCTCGTCGATGTCCGCGGCGCTGAACCCTCCCCGGTAGCCGGTGTCGGGATCGTCGATGAAGCACGGCGAGGGAGCCAGCAGGACCAGTCCCGCGAACGCCTCGGGCTCCCTGGCGGCGGCCAGCACGCCCATCATGGCGCTCACCGAGTGCCCGACGAACGTCACCGGTCCCAGGGCCAGCTCCCGGCACAGCTCCAGGACGTCGTCGACATACCCGTTCAGCGTGGAATACCGCTCGGGGTTCCACGCGGAGAGGTCCGAGTTCCCCGCGCCGACGTGATCGAAGAGGACGACGGTGAAGTCCCGCTCCAGCGCCGGCACCACCAGACGCCACATGTTCTGATCGCACCCGAAGCCGTGCGCCAGTACGACCACCGGTGCACCGGGCCGCCCGGTCACCCTCACATGGTTCCTGCTCCGCACATCCATACCCGCCATCGTCGCAGATGAGAACGTTCGATTCCCAGTGACGTTTGCCCGGCGCCCCGGGCCTCGGCAAACTGCCCGCACATGATTCGTCCCCAGTGCGGTGCGGCCGACAGTTCGCCCGTGAAGGAAGTGGAGCCCCGGCTGGAGGGGCTGCGGCATGGCCGCCTGGCCGGCGAAGCGACCAGGGGGGGAGGCGGCTGTCGCGATCGGACACCGTTCCTCGCAGAAGGTGCCCCGCCAGGGCGCAGGATTCGACCAGCCGCAGCACCGCGTTACGGGCCGGACCCGGGAGCTCCCGCCCCACGCGACGTCGGCGTCGATGAGTACGCCACCCGCGAAAGGCCGGTCGGTCACGTCGACCGACAGCACATCCAGAGGGCGAGGAGGGGATCTCCCTCCGGAATGGCGGTACTGCTCTGCGTGATCGCTCGATTCGCGGGCGGCCCGTGGGTGCCAAGGCTGCGGTCCGGTACTCCATCAGGAGGCTCCGTAACTCGTGATGTCTCCCGGTTCTCCCGCTGCACTCGTAGTTCGTTGCGCCCGGGAATCGGGAGTGGTCGGGAACAGCGATTTCCTCCTCGCGGGCCGTGTCGGGCGTAGGGGGCCTTCCGTGTGGCCCCCGTACGCCTGCCCGGGCGGTAGGAAGCGGGCAGCTGCGGGCAAGGCTGTCAGCATGAGTGAGGAACACGATGACATTCCGGACGTCGCGCATCAGCGTCCTGAGGGAATGAGCGACAAGAGCGTCGAGGCACTGGGGGCGCTGTCGAAGGCGATGGAGACCACGGAGCGGGCTCGGGGCGCGCTCTACGAGTTTCACCAGCTGACGGGGACCGCCGACTTCCAGGTCGGCGACGCGGTGCGCCTGCTGCGGGAAGCCGGCCACGGTACGGAAGCCGACCTGGTTGAGCGGCAGGTCCTCGGACACAACGTCATCCCCGGCCACTGGACCTTCCAGATCATCGAGGCATACAACCAGACCTACTACCACCCCTTCGCCGACCTTGAACACCGCTTGGTCGACGAGCTCGCGCAGGGCCGTGACCACATCCTCGAAGCCGAGCTCAAACAACGCCGCCGCTCCACCGACCCCACCCCTGACACCGCCTCGTAACGGGTGTGCTGACCTGGCCTAACGGAGTCGCGCAGGGATGCTACGAAAGGCTATGTGCAGGCGATCAGGCCGGCGTGCGCCCGTACCAGGTCCCAGCGCCGTCTACGCAGAAGGAGCGCGCCGCCTGACCCGACGTTTCAGCCGGCCGTGTCGCAGATCAGCTCCCCTTCAGGCCGAACAGTTTCACCCGGGGCCTCGCTCCGGGAAGCTGCACGCAGCCGGAGCGGGACGCTTGACGGCGCCGTTCTCGTGCTCGCAGGTCAGCTCGACCCAGCGGTGCGGATCGCCGCTGGCCCGTACAGAGACGACTGGCGCTGCAGCGGCGGGGGGATGTTCGAGGAGGCGCGGGCCGAGGTCGAGCAGGGCGCCGTGCTTCAGCCGCCAGGAGCGGGATGCTGCACTTCTTCACCGCGTTCGACGACGACCTGCGCCGCGACGCGCTGGAGCAGATGGAGTCGCAGCTCTCCGTGGCCGGCGAGATCGGCGCCCTCGGCGCGCAGACCCCCGCGTCGTACGGAATGTTCTCGCGCAGGCTCCGCCCTTCGAGCCGCCGCGCACCGAGGAGCGTCCGGCAGCGGGAACTGGAACCCCTACCGGGCCAGGCGAGGGGCGCTGACTTCGCCGGCTCCGGGGCTGGCGTGCCTGCGCTCCCGCCCGCCCAGGTGGTCGCCGACCGGCGTGAACCGACTCTGCTGCAGGCTGAGTTGGCTGACAGCGGCATCCCACTGGCCTGGATCCTGGACGTCGGCCCCGGACACCCTCATTTCGTGGCCGTCCAGTTCCTCGCCGCAGCCGGCGCCCTCACGGGGCCACGGGCCGCACAGCTGACCGCCGACCCGAAGGCGGCCGGCGCGCGCCTCGTCGTCCTCGACATGCTCAACCCGTGCTTCGTCGGTCCCGGCGTCCTTCTACCGGGACGGGCGGCCGTACCGCTGTGGATCCTCAATTTCTACGTGCCGGCCGCCGGCGACGGCCACCCCAACCACCAGATGAAGAGGCCGCTCAGCAGGACGAGCAGGAAGAGTACGGCGTTGGTGCGGCGGTAGGCGACCAAGAGTGCGACGAACTCGCGGATCATGGCGCTCGGCCAGAAGTACGCGGCTGTCGGGGCGCCGATCACGTGCCCCCGGATGCCGGTGCGGCGGGCGCTGACCGCAGCACGGAAGACGTGGTAGTTGTTCGTGACGATCACGCACCGGTAGTCCGGATTCGCCCGCTCCATCAGCGCTTTGCTGAACGTCAGGTTCTCGTCCGTGGTTGTCGAGCGGTCCTCGCGTTCGATCAGGTCGGCGGGGAAGCCCGTGGTGACCAGGTAGTCGGCCATTGCGTGGGACTCCGGCAGCTTCTCGTCGGGTCCCTGCCCTCCAGAGGTGAGCAGGACCGGGCGCCGACCCCTCCGTGACAGCCTGGTGTGTTCCCGTCGGGCCCGGTCCAGACGTCCGGCCAGCAGTGGGGGCACAGTGGTGCCTCCGATCAGGCCCGAGCCGAGGACCACCACGAAGTCGGCCCGACGCCGGATGCGCAGGCGCGCGTACAGAGCCCCGTAGACGAGGAAACAGAGGAACAGGAAGGCGACGTATCCGGCGAGGGCCACCGAAGTCGCCGCCACCACCAGAAGCGCGGGCGTATGCAGCACCAGCGCGGTGATGAGCAGCGCGAGCAGGGCCACCAGAGCGATGCCGGCCCCCAGGGACAGCAGGTTCGCCGGACTCCTGCCCTCCTTGCGGACCATGGTGATCCCGTTGGCGATGAGGAACCACGCCAGCGTGACGACACCCACGCCCGCGAGGGTCAGCAGGGCGACGGCCAGGTCACGGCCCAACTGGGCTCGCTCGGAAGCCACGTGCAGGAGCAGTGCGATCACCGCGAACACGGCGGACAGGCCCAGGAGGACCGCGTTGCTCAGTCGGCGGCGGTCTCGCACCACACCAGCAAAGAACAGGAACAAGCAGACGAACGACGGGACGAAGGCCACCATGCACCGATCCTACGAGGCGCGGCACCATCCCAAGGCCGCGCGGGCGCCGGATCTGCTTCTTGACGCCGACGTGGATTATTGATCCCGGGTAGGGGTGTTCGTACCGGCGAACCAGATCACCCGTTGCACGACCGAGATGGCTCAGACGGCTGATCCGGCAGCGCTCAAGTACTCGGTGCGCGGTCGAGGGCGCGACGCCGGTGAGGGCGGCAAGGTGCACGAGGCCGACGCGCTTGCGCAGCCGCAGCGAGACGATGCGCAACATGGTCCTTGCCGGAGTCTTCGAGGGGCTGGTGCGCGGCCGGAGTACCGGTCGGTCATGGGCTGCCCGTCGGCATACGCCGAAGAGGGTTACACCCTCCGAGTCTGCCGGAGCAGGTTATCCATGGTTGACCCTGCGACCGGACGAGGGGCACGGATCCTTCAGCCCACCCGAAGGGGTCAGCACGGAGCCCCCGCCCCGACCTTCGACGGACCCCCGCTGGCGTTCACATGGGCATGGGCGATGGGGACGACGCGGACGTCGGTGTCGCGGGACGGCTCCACGTTGCCGACCGGGTCGCCTCTGATGCCTGACTTCACTCGCGCTGTGTCAGCGACGCCGCGGTCGTACCTGTGCTACATATCTGGACATGAACACGTCTGGTAGGGGCGGCAGTTCGAGCGCAGTCCACGAGTGGATCAACACGGTGGGTGTGGTGTTCGCGGTGGGGCTTTCCCTGTTCTCTCTGCACCGCGATCAGACCCAACGGGCCGACGATGAAGTGCGAGAGGCAATGAAGGTAAGCCTCTACTGGACTGGGACCGGGGAGGCGCCTACTGGGGTGTTGGTGGAGAACCAGCAGTCGATCCGCATCATGGATGTGACGGTCCGGCTCAAGGTGGGCGACGCGACCGTTCAGCACGTCCGATTTGGCGAGGTGCATTCATGCACGCAGGATTCGTTCTCGTTCGGCGCCCACCAACCGCACGTCCGCACGGACGCGCTGTTCGTGCTTCAGTTCCGCGATGCGACAGGCCATTGGTGGCAGATGAAGCCGGGCCCGGTCCTGGACAGGATCGACTCCGACGAGGCCCACCAGCCGGGCGGGATCGACTTGGTCTCGGCATGGAACCTCAAGCGTGGGACCGGCCCATCCAGCGGCTGTGACCAGTGACCCGAGTCGGAGATCTGTCGTTGGCTGGGTGGCCTTTACCTCGAATCCTGGACACGGGTTATGCGGCTTGTGCCGGCGTAGTTGGTGTGCGGTGGAGGGCATTCTCGTAGGCGATGGGTGATCGCTGTCCGAGGGGGGGGCGGTGTCACCTTCCCCGCGATGTTCGTCTGCGCCGCCTCGGGAGTCGCCCCGGAGGAGCCTCGGCCCTCGTCAGCACCTCGCAGCAGATCGGTGGCGCCGCCGGCGTTGCGCCCACCACGGGCCTTGCCGCCCACCGGAACAGGGCATGCGCCCTCGGCAAAGAAAGGTGCGCGATCCCGGCAGACCACCTCGATCTCTGGCCGCTTCGCAAGCCACGCGGTAAGGCTGGATGCCTCCCGGTCGGGCAGCAGATCCACCGGCCGCCGACTCTCAACGTCGACGAGGATAGTCCCGTAGTTGCGACCCTCGCGGGTCGCATACTCATCGACGCCGACCACTCGTGGGGACGGAACCTGAGGGTCGGGCAATGAGGGTGGCGCCGTCCTGCTGGAGCCGGTGACCGCCGATCCGTGGGAGTTTCAGGCCGACTGCGTTGACGCCTTTGTCGCCTCATGGCGGGCCCGTGGGTTCAGCCCGGTGACCGTCGAGAACGACATCGGATTGCTGGAACGGACGCTCACCGCACTGGGCCGACCTGCCTGGGACGTCACCCCGGAAGACATCGACCGTGTCGTTGGGGACCTGGCTCTTGCCGGGCGGGCGGCCTCCACCCGCCGCGAGTACGTGCAGATCTTCAAGGGCTTCCACCGGTCCCTTCAGTTGCGCAAGGCCGTCGAGATCGAGGCTGGTTCCGGCGTGCGCCTGGTCTGCCCAGTCGATGAGTTCAACGCGTCCCGGCATGTCGGCGACGACTCCCCGTCCCAGCTGCCGCCCCGACCCCGGAGCGGGTCTCGAGTTTCTCGACTTCCTCAAGGCCCGGATCGCCACCGCCCGCAAGTACGCGCCCGCCGCCCGGGACTATGCGATGTTCCGGACCCTCTATCACGCCGGCCTGCGCTCGGAAGAGGTCCGTCTGCGGACCAAGGTCACCAAGGGCGCCGGATCCCGGGCCGTCGTCCTGGCGATGGTCTTCAAGCTTGTCGAATCCGCCCAGGCCCGCTGGCGAGCCGTGAATGCACCCCACCTCGCTGCCCTCGTCCGCGTTGGGGTCCGCTAGGAACGCGGCCAGCTCCTTGAACGGTCGCAGACGAGGGCGGCGTGAATGGGGTGGCGGACCTGCTCGAAGTTCGAGAACATCCGGTCATGTTGGATGGCACAGCAGGACAGGACCTTCCGGTCGGCCTCCGGTTCCGGCCGTATCGCGGCGACGAAGACCACGGCGCCATGGCCGCGGTGCGGCTGGGGTGTGTTGAACGGGACCGGGTCGATGTCCATTCGGTAGTGGAAGGGCTCCCGACAGCGGCCGAGATCGCCGAAGCTTCGGCCGAGTCGGAGGAGCCGACCAAGAACCAGATCCTGGTGGTGCTCGACGAGAGCGTCGTCGGCTACGCGACGATCCGGTGGTGGCAAGAGCGGGACGATACGTGGCTGTACCTGCACCGCGGCTACCTCTTGCCCGAGCATCGCGGCCAGGGCATCGGCTCAGCCATGCTGAGCTGGGCCGAAGAGCGGATCCGCCGGCTCGTCGAACAGCACGGAACGGCGCGGACGGCAGTGATCGGCGCGAACGCCATGGCCTCCGAGCAGGACGCCACGGCACTTCTGCGCGCAGCCGGCTACCGACATGTCTTCAGTCTGGTCGAGTTGGAGCTGGGCGATCTGCAGCAGGTGCCCGAGCCGGTCAGCGAACTGCCGGGCGGGATACGGACAGGACCGATCGGGACAAGCCACTACCGTGCAGCTTGGAGGACGGTCGTCGATTCGTACGCGGACCGCGGTTTCACTCAGAGATGGCCTTTCCAGGACTTCGTCGACACCGCCGACCCGGCATGCTGGAGGGCTGCCTGGAACGGGCAGGACATGGTCGGCGTCGCCCTGTGCTCCATCCGCCGTCACGACCACACCGTGGGCGAGGTGGAAGAGCTGAGTGTCCGGACGGACCAGCGACGCCTCGGAATAGGCCGGGTCCTGCTGCTGGACGGGCTGCGGAGCCTTCGCGAGCAGGGTGCAACGACCGCTCGGCTGTTCACGGGCACGGCAAATCCACACCGGTCCTACGACCTTTACGAGAGTGTGGGGTTCCGGCGGCGGAACGAGTACGTCCGTTACCGCAAGCCGCTTGCTTGATCGACCGGCCATTGGGCTGTCGGGTCAGTTCACGGTCTTTGACAGTACCTCCGGGCTGCAGCCGCTTTGGCGGAAGATCCGACAGGACTTCAGGCGGGCGACGCCTCCTTCGAGGGGAGTGCGGGCCTGGGCCAGTGCCCGGTTCAGCTCTTGGTCGGACGGGCAGATGCCGAGGAGGCCGTCGTCGTCCGCGCCGATGACATCGGTCACGGTCGTCCCACGTGTCAGTCCGTCGGTGACCGGCTGACCACTGGGCGCGCACGGACGGCACGCCCCGATGAAACGCTCCTACGCCATCGTCACTCAGCCCGTGGGGCCCGCGACTCCGCTTCCGGGGTCAGCCGCTTTCACGGTCGGGTGGGGCGCTCAGCAGGCGGTGGACGAGGACGCTCCAGCTGTCGGCCAGTGGGCGGCCTTCGGCCGAGGAGAGAGGTCTGTCGGTCTCGGGCATGGCCAGGAACAGCAGCAGCGGGCCTTCGAGGGCGCCGGTCAGCTGGACGGCCAGGCTGTCCAGGTCGGGGAGATCGACCTCGGCCTGTCCCAGCAGGACGCGCAGGTGCACACGCGTGATCGACGCCGGGCCGGCGGGCACGGGCTGGTTCCGGTCGAGGGCGGCGCGGGCGACGCTGTGATGGTTCAGCAGGAAGGCGATCCTGGCCTGCCCGTAGGCGACCATGCGGTCGAGCGCCGGCGCACCCGGACCCAGTGGGGGCGGCCCGTAGAGCACCTGTTCCTGGAAGGCGCGGTCTTCGGCGTCGAGCAGGGCGCGGAAGATGCCGGCGCGGGTGCCGAAGCGCCGGAAGACAGTGCCCTTGCCCAGGCCGGCGCGTTCGGCCAGGGCGTCCATCGTGACGCTGCACGCGCCCCCGTCGGCCAGCATCTCCCGGACGGTCGCGAGGAGCAGTTCGCGGTTGCGCACGGCATCGGCGCGTTCGGGGCGGGGCCGGCCCAAGGGGATGAGGGATCCGTTCACCTGTCCAATCTACCGCCCTCCGTGTTAAGCGGGGTATAGTCCGGTTATGGCGGCGGCGAGGGTGCCCACCCCGGGCCTTCCCGCCGACCGCTCTCCATGACTGCCCTTGAGGAGTTCCACCGTGAACCTGTTCCGTCTGGACGCGAGCATCTTTCCGACCACTTCGGCCAGCGCCGAACTGGCCTCGCTGGTCGAGGCCGAGTGGACTGCCGCACACCCCGGCGCCACCGTGACGCGACGGCACATCGCCACCGACCCCCTCCCTTCCGAGGCCTGGGCCCTGGCAACCACGGCCGGCTTCACCCCCGAGGCGGACCGGAGTCCGGCCCAGCGCGACGCGGCGGCGCTCGCCGCCACGCTCGTGGAAGAACTGCGTGACGCCGACGCGGTCGTCCTCGCGGTGCCGTTCTACAACTTCGGGGTCTCCCAGCACTTCAAGACCTGGGTCGACCTCGTGATCGCCGGATCCGGCCCCACCGACCCGGTGCTCAAGGGCAAGCCCACCGCCCTGATCACCACCATCGGCGGCGGCTACGGCCCCGGCGCCCCGCGCGAAGGATGGGACCACTCCACCTCGTACCTCGAGCGCATCATCCGCGACGTGTGGCAGGCCGACCTCACCCTGGTCAAGCGCGAGCTGACCCTGGCTGCCACCACACCGGCCATGGAGCAGCTGCGGGACATCGCGGACCAGCACCACATCGCCGCCAAGGAGCAGGCACGCGAGGCCGGACTCGCCCTGGCCGGCAACTGACGCGGCCCACCGGCTGACGTGGTGACGACGGCCGGCCGAGTTGGCCCGGCGCCGAGCGCCCGGCGTCACGCCAGGCCGGGCACCAGCTCCGGCGGCACGAAACCCGCCTGACTCAGCCGCCGCCACAACGCGTCCGGCACGGAAATCCGCGACGCCGCCGCGTTCGCGGTGACCTCACCGGCCGACCGGCAGCCGACGACGACCGACGCGACGGCCGGATGCAGGAAGGGGAACTGGATCGCGGCCGCCGCGAGCGGCACTCCGTACTCCGCGCACAGGTCGCGGCAGTGTCGTGCGCGGGCCAGGTCCCGCTCCGGAACGGGACGGTAGTTGAACATCGCGCCGGGGGAGGGGTCGGCGAGGAGACCAGTGTTGAAGACCCCGCCGACCACGACCGAGGTGCCGGTCCTCAGGCACAGTGGCAACAGCGTTCCCAGTGCGTCGTGGTCCAGGAGCGAGAACCGGCCCGCAATGAGGACGACGTCCACGTCGAACTCCGCCACGTACGCGGCGAGCGGCGCGGTGTTGTTCATGCCGAACCCGATCGCCCGTACCAGCCCCTCGTCCCGCAGCCGGCGCAGCGCCGGGTAGGCCGATCGCCGGACCTCGTCCGGAAAGGCGTCGGGGTCGTGCAGATAAAGCACGTCGACCGACGACCGGCCCAAGCGGTCCAGGCTCGACTCCAGGGACGCGCGGATACCGGCCTCGGTCCAGTCCGTGACGACTTCGCCCGGCGAACCGTCGGGCTTGGGCCGCAGCAGCCAGCCCGTCTTCGTGGAGATCAGCGGCGCCGTGACGCCCGCCGGAGCCAGCAGGCGGCCGAGCCGGGCCTCCGCCTGGCCGTGCCCGTAGCGCGGTGCCGTGTCGAAGTACGTGATCCCCTCGCGGGCGGCGGCCTCCAGCGTGGCCGCCGCGTCAGCCTCGGAGACCTCCTCGAACAGGCCACCCAGTGGGGCGGTTCCGATGCCCAGGCGGGGCAGGTCGAAGGGCAGGCGGACGGTCATCGCCCCTCCTTCCGGAACGGGGTGCCGCAGGTCGGCCGGGTGCCGCGCAGGGTCATCGTCAGGGTCAGCCTCATCTGGGTGCCTCCGGGCAGTTCCACGCGGCAGTGGGGGCCGCCCACGTCCTCGACGGGCCCGTCGTCGACCTGCGCGGTGTGCACGGTGTGTTCGGCGAACGAGCCCGCCTGCACCACCAGCGAGCGCGCGGTGCCACCGAGGTTGACCAGGTCCACGACGGTGCGCTCGGGACGGATGTCGGAGACGAGCGCCGCGACGTCCGCGGGAAGCCCCGGCCGCTGCCCCGCCGCGTCCCAGTAGCGCAGATGCATGTGGGTGAGCCCTCCGTTGTAGAGCACCTGGGGGGATCCGGTGGTCAGCTGCAGCAGCGCCTCCGTGACCACGGGGTTGAGGTTCTGCCAGTGGTGGATGTCGAGGATGCCGGGGCCCACCGCCGGGTCCACCGGGTCGTTCTCGATGGCCTCGACACGTGCGGCGCAGGAGTCGAGGGCGCTGCGCAGCATGCGCTCGGGGAAGCCCGGGTTCCGGCCCTGCAGGAACTCGTACCACGGCTCCTCGTGGCCGGCCTCGTCCTTGATGCGCTGGGTGTGCACCGTGGTCCAGTCCCAGTTGGCGCCCGCACGCAGCCGCTCGATACGTTCCTGATCCGCGTCCTCCCTGCTGAAGTGCCACAGTGAGAGCGGAAGTTGGCCAGGCATCACGGTGAAGTCGAACCAGCCGGAGTCGTTGTGCCGCTGCGGGACCATCAGCGTCCGGTCGGCGTCCATCGCGTCCAGATGCGGATCCCAGCGTTCGCCCAGAGTGCCCCGGCCGTCGGCGCCGCGCTGCTCGCTCTGCCGCAGCACGGCGTCGAGCGGGTTGCGGGCCAGGTCGAGGTAGCCCTGGTCGCCGGTCAGCAGGGACGCGTTCGAGGCTCCGACGAGGGTGGCGCTGCCCACGGGGGAGAGGCCGTGCGGCCAGGACCAGCCGTAGTGCGCGCCGTACCACCGGCCGCCCAGGTACTCGCCCACCCTGCCGCTGAGGCCCGCGTTGTCGGGCACGACGTCGTGTCCGTCGAGCCGCTCCCGCCAGGCGCCGACGTACTCGGACACCCAGTCCGCGTAGCGCTGCTCGCCGCTGAGGAGGAAGGCGTTCGTGGCCAGCCCTGTCGCGGCCAGATTGACGATCGTGTCACCGCGGCCCATCCGGTCCCACATCGCGCGGCCGTAGGAGCGGGCGCGCTCGGGATCGGCCGCGAGCTGGTCGAAGGACGTGACGTCGTCCATCGCGTCGAGCGGCAGCCCGTACGGGCGCAGGGCGAGGCTCCACGGGAAGTACGGCTCCCCGTCACCGAATCCCTCGCGCGGACCCGCCGAGCCGTTGTGCGGTGCGCGTACGACTCGGTGCTCCGGGTCGTAGTTCGGTCCGCCGGGCAGGTAGAAGTCGGCGAAAACGTGCGCCAGTTGCCGCAGCCGGCGGTCGTCGGGGTCGGCCAGGCAGAGGCCGTAGAAGAGCAGCAGCCCTTCGCCCTGGTGGAACCAGTCGTAGCCGCGCTCCAGACCGTCCTGGAGCATGCCCATCTCCGTGAGCTGCGCGGACACTCCGCTCCAGTGCCGCCGCGCCGCCGTCAGGAGATCCGTGCTGCCACCGAGTACGTACAGCGTCGGCCAGTTGAAGAACGGCTCGTAGAAGTCGTCCACGCCGTCGCGGCCGTCCGGGCCCACGCCGAGCGTGTCCCGGAAGACGAGGCGGCCGTCGCCCTCGGTGTAGCGGTCGGTGAAGAGCCGCCACGCCTTGTCCTGACGAGCGAACAACTCTCGTTGCAGCGAGGCCCAGAGCGGCGCTCGGGTAAGGGTGCGGGTCGCTCGGAGGCGGGGACCGGGCACGGTGACGGCTGTCATCGCCCCACCCCGTCAACCGAGTTCGAGTCACTGGTCCGTCGGTCCCTGGACATCAAGAACATCCGCCCTTCACAATCGACCATCGATAGCCGATGGTTAGACTCACCGGAGCGAGTCGGCCTGTCAATACTCGGGAACGGCACCTCAGGAGGATCCCGACCGTGATCGACTGCCATGTGCACCTGTGGGACCCGGCGCTGGGCTTCCCATGGATCCGCCCGGGAAGCCCTCATCACCGGGCGTTCCGCATCGAGGACCTGGAGGCGTCGGCGCCGGACACCGAGGTGTCCGGCGCGATCCTGGTCGAGGGGTCCCGCGGTGACGCCGGCGAGACGCTCGACCTGCGCGCATGGCGGACCGGCCGCCCCGATCTCGTCGCGGGGTACGTGGGAAACCTGCACGTCCACGGCGAGGGCGGCCCCCGACGCTTCCGGGAGCTGCTGGCCGAACTGGGCGACACCCGGCCCAACGGCATGCGCATGGGCGGGGCGCGCTGGGCGGACTGCCCGGAGTCCGCTCGCGCGCTGGTGCCGGAACTCGCCTCCGCCGGGCTGGTCCTGGAGCTCAATCTGGGCTCCGGGGCGCTCCGTGCCGCGGCCGAGGTGGCCGCCCGGCACCCGGAACTCACCGTGGTCGTCGACCACCTCGGCAACCCGCCGAACCTCCGCCTGGACCCCGGGGACTGGATCCGGGACCTGGAGCGGGCCGCCTCCGCGCCGAACGTGGTCGTCAAAGTCTCCGGCCTGCTCACCCAGCAGCACGGCGTTCCGCCCGAACGGATCGCGGAGCTGGTCGGGCGCGTGGTGGACGCGGTCGGGCCCGACCGGTGCCTCATCGGCTCCGACTGGCCGATCTGCCTGCCGCGCGGCAGCCGCACCGGCTCCCTTGAACTCTCCTGCCTCGGGCTCGGCCGCCTCCCCGGCGACGAGCGCCGGAGGATCCTGCACGCCAACGCCGTCCGGGTGTACGGCCTCGGCCGTGTCCGACACCCGTCGGACCCCCTCGATCCGATTCCTTCGACGACCGACAGACGATGAACATCCCACGGGCCCACCGGCCCCGACCTCAACGGAGATACGACGTGGCCTTCTTCGACCTGCCCCTGGGCGAACTGGAGCGGTACTGCCCGGTTCTGGACGAGCCCGAGGACTTCGACGCGTTCTGGCGCGAAACCCTGGACGCGCAGCGGGACTTCGCACCCACCGCGACGTTCGAACCGGTCCACAACGGGCTGGCCACCATCGAGACGTACGACGTGACGTTCGCCGGCTACGGAGGGCACCCCGTACGCGGCTGGCTGCACCTGCCCGCGACCCGCTCCGGACCACTGCCCGCCGTCGTGGAGTACCTCGGATACGGCACCGGACGCGGGGCCCCGCACGAGAACCGGCTGTGGGCCTGTGCGGGCTACGCGCACTTTGTGATGGACACCCGTGGGCAGGGCGCCGAGACACCCGACCCCGACCCGGCCTCCGGCGACATCGCGGCCCCCGGCTTCCTGACCCGCGGGGTGCTCGACCCGCGACGCTACTTCTACCGGCGGGTGTACACCGACGCCGTGCGCGCGGTGGCCGCCGTACGCACCCATCCCTCGGTCGACCCCACGCGCGTCGTGGTCACCGGAACCAGCCAGGGCGGCGGCATCGCACTGGCCGCGGCGGGCCTGGTCCCGGACCTGTCGGCCGTCATGCCGGACGTGCCGTTCCTCTGCCACTTCCCGCGCGCCACCACGATCACCGACAAGCCGCCGTTCGCCGAGGTCGCCCAGTTCGTGAAGCGGCACAGGGAGCACGCGGGCACGGTCGCCCGCACGCTGGCGTACTTCGACGGCGCCATCCTGGCCCGCCGGGCGAACGCGCCGACCCTGTTCTCGGTCGGGCTCATGGACCACATCTGCCCGCCTTCGACGGGGTACGCGGCGTTCAACCACTACGGCGCCGTAGCCGGGGTCGACCAGGCGGACAAGCACATACGCGCCTATCCGTTCAACGACCATGAGGGCGGAGGCCCCACGCACGAGGTCGTGAAACTCGACTGGCTGGCCAAGCGGCTGGACGTCCCTGCCTGATGCCCGGGGCCGTTCCTCGTGCATCCTCCACCTGGATTCCATCGATAGACGATGCGCGCGTACCATGTCACCACTGGTCACCCGTCGCAGGATTGGGAATACATGGCATCGACCGCCTCGGCTGGATTCGTCTCCACGCTGGCCACGAACAAGGACCGGTTCCGCAAGACCCTGATCTCGGATCAGGTCTACGAGTTGCTCCGCCAGGCCGTCGTCGACGGCGACCTCGGACCGAACGACCGCGTGGTCGAGTCGGAGATCGCCCGCCGTCTGGGGGTGAGCCAGGCTCCGGTGCGGGATGCGGTCAAGCGCCTGGCCCGTGAGGGGCTCCTCATGCACGTCCCGCGCCGCGGCCACTTCGTCGTCGAGATCTCCGCACAGGACGCCGAGTACGCCCGTCAGGTGCGCGAACCGCTGGAGCGGCTCGCCGCCCGGCTCGCCACCGAACACCTCACCGACGACCACCTCCGCGAACTCGACGCGTTGGTCGACCGGATGCGGGACGCCGTCGCCGCGAACGACGTGAGCCTGTTCCGCGACGCCGACATCGAGTTCCACACGCTGGTCAGCCGGATCGCGGGCAACCCGTTCCTGGCCCGGATGTGGGAGGTCGTCGAACCGAGCCTGCGTACGCTGCGTGCCATCTCCGACCCCCTCTTCGACGGGGACTGGAGCGCGATGGCGGAGGAGCACGGCCGGCTCGTCGGACTGCTGCGGTCCCGCGACGCCGAGGCGGCGGCCGAGGCGTTCGCCGACCACGCGGCCGGCCGTGGACCGGTCCCGGACGCGCGTGGGACGAAGCGGAAGCCGCGCGGGGCCGCAGCCGACAACTGAGCCCGCGCGTCGAGGGCCCGAGCCGAACATCCGGCTCGGGCCTTCTCGCGTCGGGGACGCGGACTTACGCGGTCGCACTCAACGGGTGGCCCCCGCCACCCATTTCGGCGCCCCGTACTGGTAGGCGCCGAGGCTCGGCACCGCATCCGTCGAGCCGTCGTTGATGCCCGGCAGCGCGATCGCCTGCCCTCGCGCGGGCGAGTCGGCGGTCAGCCGGAAGTCGTGCCCGGCCGCGTCGACGAAGAGTGGATCGGACTCCGCCGGGAGGTTGTTCGAGAGCACCAGGCCGCCGTCGGTGGCACCGGTCAGTCCGCGTATGGCGCCGACGTTGTTGTAGATCTTCGTTCCGGTCGACTGCCCCGGCTCCTTGACGTAGAACAGGGTCATCCCACCGGTGTTGTTGTACACCCCGTTGTCGTGCGAGCCGGTGCCCAGACCGTTCAGCATCACCGTGCCCTCCCGGTTGCCCCAGCCCACGTTGTTCGCGATGACCAGGTCGCTCTGCCCGTTGTCGGCGTAGACGCCCGAGATCCCGAAGGCGGTGAGTGTCGTGGCCGGCTCCGGATCGTGCAGCACGTTGTGGTCGATGGACGTCCCCATCATGTAGGCGCTGCAGCAGGTGTAGATCGCGGCGACGTCCAGGCTGAGGCGGGCGTAGCCCGAGATGTCGTTGTACGCGATCAGATCCTTGCCCGGGGCGAGGCCCTCCACGGTGTTCCACTGGAGGTTGATGCCGCTGCGGCCGACCCGGGTGATCGTGTTGTGGGTGACCGTCTGGCTGTTGCCCTGTACGGCGATGCCCGCCGCGTACGTCCCCATGTAGTCGACGTCGTGGATCACGTTGTTCGTGGCGGTGTTGTTCTGGCCGCGCAGGGCGATGCCGTTGCCCGCACTCAGCGACAGATCACTGTTCATGATCGTGTTGTTCGTCCCGTCGAGGACGATGCCGGTGTCGCCGACGCCGCGCGTCACCGTGCTGCCGCAGTCCGTCGCGCCGCGCGTGATGTCGGTGTAGTGCGACAGGTACGTGCCGTCGATCGCGTCCAGCGTCACACCGCTGCTGGTCGGTCCCGTCCTGATGGTGGAGGCGAACAGCCCGATGCCCGCCACCGTCGTGTGACTCGTGGCTGTCAGGTCGAAGGCCAGGGTGCGGGTCTTCGCCTCGATGGTGTGGGTGTCCGGGCCGTCCTCGCTGTAGAGGTACAGACGCCCGGCGGCGGGGTCGTAGAACCACTCGCCCGGGCGGGAGAGCTCACCGATCTTCCCGGCGAGGGCGTACCGTGTCTCCTTCGGCACGATCTTGTGCACGCACGGGGGCGCCACGTCCAGCGTCACCGAGCCGATGGCGGAGCTCTTCACTGTGCCGGTCGCCGAGACGTACCAGTAGCCGGTCAGGGCGCGCGCGCCGTCCCAGTACCCTGCGGGCCGGGTCAGGGCCGCGTCCGCGATCGTCGCGTCCGCGCTCCCCGTGTCCGCGTACTGGAGCGCGGGGTCGAGCGGGTCGGGCCCCGGGTAGGGCCACTGCGCCTCGACGCCCGCCTCCCCGTCCGTGAAGACCTGCACGGTGGTCACGTCGGAGCCCAGGTCGACGGCTGTGCTGTAGACGTGTCCGGCCGCCACCGCGGCGCTGAACGCCGAGTCCTGGGCATACGGATCGCTCTCGGCGATCCGGGCGACGTCCGCGCCGGTGACGGGCGTGAAACCCCGCACCGGAGCGGTTCCGCTCAGCGTCACCTCCGCCCCCGGCGCCGCCCGGTAGGTGATCGGCAGCGCGGCGGTGCCCGACCGGGCCGGCACGACCGTCTCGGCGTACGTACCGGACTGGATCAGGCAGGTGTCGCCGGGCCCCATGACGTCGGCACACCGCTGGATGTGCCGGAACGCCTGACCCGCGCTGGTGCCCGTGCGGGAGTCCTGGCCCGACGGACTGACGTAGTAGACCGCGCCCGCCCGGGACTTGTGCGGATGCGGATGCGGGTGCGCGGCGGCCGGGACAGCGGCCGTCACGACGGCCAGGGAAGCGAGCAGGGCGGCTGCGGACCACGAGCCCGTACCGGGGCGTGGCCACCATCTCCTCGACACTGAATGGTCCTTCTTTCTCCGGAGGGAAACGATGCGCCCGCTCATCCCTTCACCGCGCCCACTGTCAGACCGCTGATGATGTGGCGCTGCATGTAGACGAAGAAGATGATCACGGGTGCGACGGCGAGCAGAAGGTTGGGGAACACCTTCGTCAGATCGGTGGAGTACTGGCTGATGCCCGCGTAGATCGCCGTCGTCACCGTGTAGTGACCGGACGACGGGCTGAGCAGGATCTGCGGGGAGATGAAGTCGTTCCAGATCCCGATGGAGTTGAGGATCAGGACGGTGACGACCGCCGGACGCATCAGCGGGAAGATGATGGTCCAGAAGGTCCGGTAGCGGCCCGCTCCGTCGATCGTCGCGGCATGGTCGATGTCCACCGGGATCGCGCGGATGAAGCCGACGAAGAGAAAGATGCTGACCGGCAGCGTCGAGGCCACGTCGTGCGCGACCAGGCCGGTCACGGTGTTGGCGAGCCCGACCTCGCGCAGTACGTAGATCACCGGGATGATCACGGCCGCGCCGGGGATGAACGTGCCGGCCAGGAAGTACAGCAGCACCAGCTGCGTCCGCCTCCTGAGGCTGCGCGCGATCGCGTACGCGGCCGGTCCCGCCAGCGCGATGCAGAGGACATCCACGGTGATGACGAGGAAGAGCGTGAAGCCGTAGCCGCCGATGACGTTGTACTGGGGGTTGCTGAGGGCGGCGGACATGTGCTCGAAGGTCAGGCCGCTCAGCGGGATCGAGAAGGGGCTGTCGAGGATGTCCTGTTGCGACTTGAAGGCGTTCACGACGAGCAGGTACACCGGCACGATCATGACGACGAACAGCAGGCCGAGGAGTACCCGGCGCAGCGGCGAGCGGGACTCCCGCCGTTCCGCCGAAGAGACCTCGGGGGCGGGGACCGGTGCGGTCCGCGGCCTGTCGTGCGCCCTTGGTTCGGTGACGACCACCATCGGCTCCTATCCGCTCGCAGCTTGGTCTTGGCGGTTGCGCAGCGCGGTCACGACGAGGGCGAGCGCGGCGGAGACGACCATCAGGAAGACCGCCTGGGCTGTCGCGTAGCCGACCTTGGTGCCCTCGAAGGACCGGGCGAGAATGAGGTAGGTGAAGGTCTGGGTCGAACCCGCCGGACCCCCGCCGGTGAGGCTGACCACGATGTCGTACGCCCTGAGCAGGCCGACCAGGTTCAGCACGGTCGCCACGGTGACCACGGGTGCGATCATCGGGATCACGATGCGCAGATTGGTCTGGCGCCTGGTGGCGCCGTCGATCGCCGCCGCTTCCAGAAGCTCGGCCGGAACGGTCTGCAGGGCGGCCACGAACAGGACGACGTTGAAGCCGAATCCGGCCCACACGATGACGCCGATCAGCGTGTACAGCGCGAACCGCTCGTCGAAGAGGAAGCCGATGGGCTCCATGCCGAACTCGGCGAGCGTGTTGTTGACCGCCCCGTTCGTCCCGAGGATCGCCGCCCACAGATAGCCGAGGATCAACGCGCTGATCACGTGCGGGAAATAGGCCACCGCGCGGAAGAACGAGTTCGCACGGGACCGTCCCTTGAGGAGCAGCGCGTACACCAGGCCCGCGCCCACCATCAGGGCGGTGCCGACCACGGTGATCAGCGCGGTGACGTACCAGGCCTCCGTCGAACTCGGGTCGTCGAAGAGGTGCTGGTAGTTCTCCCACCCGATGAGCCTCGCGGGGGAGAATCCGTCCCAGTCCGTGAAGCTGAGGTAGACCGCCACACCCACGGGCACGATCGTCAGTACCGTGTACAGAAGCACGGCCGGGCCGATCATGCCGAACGTGACGGCCGCCTCGCGGAAGCGGGCCCGTCCGCGGCCGGCGTCCGCACGCGGGGAGGCGGCGGAGCGCCGCGTCCGCGGCGTCAGTTCTGCGAGTTCCACCACTTGTCCAATCCGCGAGCGGCATCCTCCGCTGAGGTGCCGGTGTACAGGGACTGGATCTGCGTGTTGAGCTCGTCACTGAACCCGGCGACCGGCTGGTTCTCGCCGGACTTCACCAGCACCGACGGCGTCGCGTCGAGGATCTTCTGCACCGCGGTGCCGAGGCTGGACATCGGATAGCTGAAGCCCGTGCGCAGATTGCCGTCCGCGGCGAGCTGGCTGCGGATCGCCTCCTTGTCGGTGACCAGCCACTTCACGAACTCGATCGCCTCGGCCTTGTGGTGCGACTGGTTGACCACCGTGTAGGGGTTCGACACGTTGCCGAACTGGCCGGACGGGTAGGCACCGTCGGTCGGCATCGTGAAGACACCGATCTCGTCGCTCTTCTTCGCCGCGTCCGCCGCAGGCACGAAGAAGGACCCCATCATGTACATCGCCGACTTGCCGTTGAGGAAGGACGTCTGCCCGTCGGCGTACGTGAGCCCCAACGCGCTCTTCTTGAGGTACCCCTTGTCGATCCACTCCTCGTAGCGCTTCAGGTACGGCACATAGCCGCTGTCGGCGAAGGAGACCTCGCCGTCGTTGCGCTGCTTGATCCACCGCGGGTTCCCGGTGAGTACACCGGCGTCGGCCATCATCGAGAACTGACCGCCCGTCACCCACTGGCCGGCGGTCTGCAAGGGCTCGTAGCCCGCCGACTTCAGACGGCCCATGGCTGCGGTGAACTGGTCCAGCGTCCGGATCTCCGTCGCGTCCACGCCGGCCTTCGCGAAGGCCGCCTTATTGTAGAAGACCAGCGACTGGATCTGCTCGCCCACGCCGACCATGTACGTGCGGCCGTCGACGGCGTACTGATCGACCAGCGGTGTCTTCTTCGTCCACGGCTGGTCGGTCAGGTCGGCGAAGAGCTTGGCCGTGTCGGGGGCCGGGACGATCTGCTGGGCGACATCGGGCGGGTCTCCGGCCGCGAGGTCCTGGGTGAGCTTGGCGTTGGCCGAGACGGTGCCGGTCAGCTCCAGCTTCACGTGGACGCCGGGATGGCTCTTCTCGTACGTGGCGAAGAGGCCCTTCCAGTACTGCTCCGTCAGGTTCGGCGAGATGTTGACGATGATGCGGAGGGTGGTGCCCCCCGCGGCCTCGTCGGACCCGCTTCCTCCGCAGGCGACAGCGGATGCCATCACCAGCGGAGCCATGGCGAGTGCGGAGGCTCGGTGCCACATGGTTTTCATCGGACACGCTCCATTGCGTAGTCATGAATAATCGATAGACGATGTGCCGCGCAGGCGTTCGTTCGGGTTCGGCGCGAAGGGGAGGGGTGCCGCGTCCGAACGGTGCGGGCGGCTTCCGGTAGGCGTGGTGATAATCGCCTATCGATTGTTGATGCTAGGGGCGGCATCCCGCATGTTCAAGAGTGCTGCCGAAACCGCTTTCTTCCCGTCGTCCCGCTGCCCGGTCGCGCATCCCGGACCCGTCATGAATCCAACTCCGCCTCTGCCAGAAAGAGTTCGATGACCGGCAGCAGTACGTCGGGCCGAGCGGTGGGCAGGGTCAGGGTCAGGGTGCCCGGCGGCTGGCTCGGCGGAGCCAGGTTGTTGTGCTCGTGACGGGAGCCGTCGGCCTCATGGAAGGTGATCTCCGAGCCGTCGTGCAGCAGTTGGGCGTAGCGCACACGGCCGGCCAGGCCCGGAAGATGGAGGTGCCTGAGCGGCCAGGCGAGCAGGTGCACGTAGAGACGGTGGCCTCTCTGCGTGTAGAGGGCGTTCGTCGGAGCCCGGAAGGAGGACGGCCCCGCACCGTGCACGGCGCGGGAGTGCGCGGCGCACCACTCCCCGATGGCCCGCAGGGTCTCCCGCGCCCGCCGGTCGAGCGAACCCCGCCCGTCGGGGCCGACGTTGAGAATCAGGTTGCCGCCGCACGAGACGGACTGGACCAGCATGCGGACCAACTGGGACGGGTCCTTGTAGTCGTGATTGTCGCGGTCGTAGCCCCAGGAGCCGTTGAGCGTGTGGCACGCCTCCCATCGCACCGGCACTCCGTCGCGCTCCAGCGGCCGGTCGGGCTGGTACTGCTCGGGTGTCACATAGTCGCCGGGTATGCCCAGCCGGTCGTTCACCAGGATTCCGGGCCGCAGCTCGCGGACCGTTTCCATGAGCTCCTCCGCCCCCCACTGCTCCGGCCCCATGCCCGGATACGTGAAGTCGAAGAAAAGCAGGTCGATCTCTCCGTAGGAGGTGAGCAACTCGCGCACCTGGCCCCGCATGTACGTCCGGTAGCCCGCCAGGTCCGCGGTCTCCCGCGCGCCCGCCGAGCCGCGCAGCGGATGGTGCTCGTCGACCGGGAATCCGGGGTGATGCCAGTCGAGGAGCGAGTAGTAGAGACCGACGCGCAGGCCCTCGGCGCGCATCGCCTCCGCGAACTCCGCCACCAGGTCCCGGCCGGCCGCGCGCACCGAGGTGTAGTCGGTCAGCGACGAGTCGAAGAGGCAGAAGCCGTCGTGGTGCTTGGCGGTGAGGACGGCGTAACGCATCCCCGCTTCCCTTGCGGCGCATGCGAGTTGGCGCGCGTCGAAGAGGTCCGGGTCGAACCGCTCCAGATAACGGTCGTACTCCGCCTGGGACATGGCCTCCCTGCTGCGTACCCACTCGTGCCGCGCGGCGAGGCTGTACAGGCCGAAGTGGACGAACAGTCCGAAGCGGGCGGTCTCGAACCAGCCGCCGGATGCAGTGGGCACAGAGGACTCCTGACGGTTTGACAGCACTAATCGATAGGAGGTTATCTACCATCGATAGACGATGGTGTCACTGGTGTTGCGTGCGAAGAGCACGCGGAGAGGCACGGACATGAACCCGAGCAACCACGGAACGTCCACGGCGGGGGAGACCCCGGTCTACGAGTCGATGCGATCCCCGGTGCACACCGCGTCCTACCGGAGGCCGACCCGGCGGATGGTGGACGCGCTCGCGGACGTGAGTGCGGCGACCGCCTGCGCGAAGCTCCACCAGATGGGCATCACCCGCACCTTCATCGACGGGCCCGTGCCGCTGCACCGGGAGCCCGACGTCAAGGTCACCGGGGGCGCGGTGACCCTGCAGTTCCTTCCGCAGCGCGAGGACGTCTTCAACGGTGCCGAACAGGAGGACATCGAGCGCAAGACCCCGCTGTGGGGGGTGCTGGAGTCGATCCGGCCCGGCGACGTGCTGGTGATCGCCGCGCAGGGGAGCCACTTCACCGGCTGTCTCGGCGACATGCTGGTGCGCTACTTCAAGCTGCGGGGCGGCGCCGGCATCGTCGTGGACGGGCGGGTGCGGGACGCGGCCCGGATCCGGGCCCTCGGCGTGCCGGTCTGGTGCACCGGCGTCACCCCGCACTACGCTTCCCAGACGGAGCTCTTCCCTTCCGCGTTCAATGTGCCGGTCGGTGTGGGGGGCACTCTGGTCACGCCGGGGGACCTGATCGTGGCCGACGAGGACGGCGCCGTGGTCGTACCGCAGGAGCGGGCGGTCCCGCTGGCCGAGGACTCGCTCCTGCACCAGGACCGCGAGGCCTTCGCCCGCCGCCGCCTCGACGAGGGCGGTCTGCTCTCCGACTACTACCCGCTCACCGGTGCGGGGCTGGACGAGTACCTGGCGAGCAGGGCGGCGACCTGACCGCCCGCGCCGTGTGCACCGTCCGTGGAGACGGTGCACACGGCGCGCTCCCAGGGCGCGTTCCGAAAGTCCCGCCTGTCGGGCGACGCCCGGCACGCGGGCTCGCCGCGTCACCGGCACGCCCATTACGTCAACGGACGCCGTAGTAGAGGGAGTTGTGTGCGGTGTCCGGAAGATAGAGCACATCGTGCCCGTCCGAATCCTGCTGCACCGCGAGCCGGTCCGCGCTCACACCGGGAGCGGCGGACTGCGCGGTCCAGGCCCCGTCCGCCGACTGCGTCGCGCAGTAGACCCGGTCGGTGCCCGAGGTGGTCACGTAGTAGATCCGCTTGAGGTCCGTCGCGTCCCAGGTGATGCCGAGAGCGGCCGCGGTCTGACCGCCGGCGTACACCAGCTTCTCCACCCAGTCGCTGCCGCTCGGATAGGCGTAGTACACACGGAAGTCGCCGCCGCTGTCGGCCGAGCGGTAGCGGTAGGCGACCTTCGGGGCAGTCGGTCGAGGGTGAGCTTGGCGCTCTGCACCGCCGGACCGGTGTAGGCGTTGTCGATGCTCCACTCCTCGCCCGAGGTGAGGTTCTGGATCACGTCGGAGGTCGCGGGCGTGACCGGGGTGGTGAGGGTCGCGCCGGTGCTGTCCGCGAAGGCGCCGGTCGACGGGTCGTAGGTCAGGTACGAGAGCTGGTGACGGAACGCGGTCGCCGGTGCCTTCGCCCACTCGTAGAGGAGGTGGACGCGGCCGGTGACGTCCACCGTGATGTCGTCGGGGTACACGGAGCGGTTCAGCGCGCCGGCGAAGGTCGCGACAGTGCTCCAACTGGAGTTGGCGTTGTCCCAGCGGTACAGCTTGCCGGGCCGCTGGTCGGAGCCCGCGCCCACGCGGGCGGCCAGGTACAGGTCGCCGTTGGGTGCGGTGGTGACGACCGGGTAGGTGATGCCCACGCCCTGGTCGGGCAGTTCGGACGCGTGGTCGGTGACGTGGCCGCCGGGGGCCTCGGTGCGGAAGTAGCGCCAGGCGTTGGCGTGCATGGAGGTGAAGACGTGCAGCCGGCCGCTGCCGTCGCGGGCGACCGACGGCTGGTTGTGTCCGTTGTCGTCGGCGAACTCGGCCTGCTGCCCGTCGCTGTTCAGCAGCGGCAGCCGGCTCCAGACCCCGTCCGGGTCGCGCCGGGCGATGGCGGGCCGGTGCGTCGCCGCCGTCGATCCCGGCTCGTTGAAGGCGAAGTACGTGTACTGGCCGCGGCCCTTGTACGTGGCCACCGGAGTCCACCAGGCGGCCTGGTTCGACGAGTCCATGGCGTACGGGACTTTCTCGATCGTCGTCGCCGCGGCTGCCGTGCCCTCCGGGGCGTCGGCCGCCCCGGAGGCCGGTACGGCCAGGAGGAGGGCGGCCAGGGCCGTGGCGGAGGCGGTGCACGTGCGTACCGTGGGGCGTCGCATGATGAGCTCCTTTGCTCTTCGCGGGTGCGGGCGTGGAGAGTGCGCGGACGGCGGCGGCCCGGGGGCCGGGCCGCCGCGGTCGTCGTGCGGGAGGGAGCATGGGGGAGGGGCCCGGCGAGGGCCGTGCCGCGTTCGCCGGGCCCGGAGGGTGGTACTGGAGGCCGTGTCTCCCCAGGTCTCAGCGCTTGATGAGTGCGGCGGCCTCCTCGCCGGCCCGCTTCATCGCGTCCTTCGGCTTCGACGTGCCGACGAGGACAGCCTGCACCTGCTTGGCGACGGCCTCCTCGATCTGGGCGTTCTGCGCGAACTGCCAGAACGGGCTGCCGGTCGCCGTCTTGGTGATCTTGCTCGTCCACTCCGTGGAGAAGGTGTCCTTCGCGACCTCGGGAGCGGCCAGACCCGCGGTCGTCGACGGCGGCAGGGCACGTTCGGCGAAGTACTGGGAGGTGGTGGCCAGGTCCGTGGTGGTGTGCAGCGCGAACTCGGTCGCCGCGTCCTGCCCCTTGCCCTTGACGATCGCGATCACACCGCCCCACAGCAGCGCCTGCGGCGTGTCCCCGGCCTTGAGCACGGGGCGTTCCACCGGCTGCATGGCGTCGGCCAGCGTCTTGTCCTTCGACTGGGCGGAGGTCACGCCCTTGCCTATGATCGCGTCGTCGTAGAAGGCGGCCTTGCCCTGCCCGAACAGGGCACGGGCGTCGAAGCGGTCCACGTCGGCGGCGATCAGCTTCTGGTCGTGCAGCTTCTTGTACCAGGTGACCGCGTCGATCGAGGCGTCGTCGCCGATGGTGACCTTCCCTCCGTCGAGCAGCGTGCAGCCGAAGGTCTGCATCCACGGGAAGATGTCCTTGAGCTGCGCGACCTTGGTGGCGGCGGCATACGGCACCACACCGCCGCCGAGCCCCTTCAGCTCCCGCAGCGCCGCCTCGAAATCCTCGACGGTAGTGGGGTGCTCCTTGATGCCGGCCTTCTCCAGGAGCTTGGAGTTGGCGATCAGACCGATCGATCCGGTGTTCCACGGCAGCCCGTACTGCTTCCCGTCGTACGTGCCGCTGCTCAGCGCCACGTCCGTGTAGCCGCCCTTGCCGGCCACCGAACCGAGGTCTGCCAGCTTGCCCATCTGCGCCATCGCGGCGAGCCAGGCGATGTCGAGGTGCACGGCGCCCGTCGTCTGGCCGCCGCCGAGCTTGAGGGTGAGCTGGCTCAGGTACTCGTTGTACGGGTAGGAGACCGCGCGGATCTTGGAGTCCCGGGCCTTCTCCCAGGCCGCGATGATCTTCTCGATCGAGGGCTTGGCGGCCTCCTCGTTGAGCGACCAGGAGGTGAAGTCGAAGTCCTTGGACTTGGTGTCGCCGCTGGTCGCGGAACCGGCGCCGGACGGGGCGCAGGCGCCGAGCACACCGGCGCCCGCCACACCGAGCGCGCCGATGCCGAACATGCGCAGCGCGCCGCGCCGGCTGATGCCAGAGGTGGTCATGATCTCTCCATGGGGGAGTGAGCGGGAGGGGCGGTACGTGACGGTGCGGGCGGGGCCCGCGGTTCAGCTCTTCACCGAACCGGCGGTCATGCCGCCGACGAGGTAGCGCTGCAGGAACATGAAGGCGACGACCACCGGGACGGACACCACGAGGGAGGCCGCCATCAACTGGGGCCAGGCGGTCTGGAACTCGCCAATGTAGGTGGAGACGAGGCCGGGAGGCAGGGTCTGCTTCTCCTTGTCGGCCAGGGTCAACGCGAAGATGAAGTCGTTCCAGCCGCGGACGAAGGCGAAGAGTCCGGCGGCGATCATCCCGGGTGCGGCCAGCGGCGCCACGATCGAGTGCAGCGTCCGCCACCGGGACGCGCCGTCGATGGACGCGGCTTCCAGCAGGGCGTCCGGGATGGTGTCGAAAATGCCCTTCAGCATCCAGACGCACAGCGGCATGGTGAACGTGGTGAAGGAGAGCACCAGGGCGGTGTACGTGTTGAGCATGCCGAAGCTGGAGAACACCGTGTACAGGGTGACCAGCAGAAGCGCCTGGGGGAACATCTGGGAGGCCAGCACCAGGTGCATCAGCGACCGCCGGCCCGTGTAGCGGAACTTGGAGAACGAGTAGCCCATGTACGTGGCGACCACGACGCTCAGCACGGCGGTGATCGAGGCCACGATGAGCGAGTTGACCATGTACTTGATCAACTGGTCGTTCTCGGCCAGGGCCGTGAAGTTGTCGAGCGTGAGGTCGGTGGGTATCAGCCTCGGCGGGAACTGGAAGGTCGACTCAGGGGTGCTCAGCGCGGTGGCGAGCAGCCAGTAGACCGGCAGCAGACCGAAGGCACCGATGACGACGACCGCACTCCAGGCGGCGATCCGCGAGCGCAGCAGGTCCTTGCGCATGCGGCGCCGGGTGCTGCCTCCGGCCCGGGTGGCCGACGATCGGGACCGGTCCACGGTGGACAGCGGGGTGGAGGTGGTGGAGGTCATCAGGCGTCGCCCTTCCGCTCGGTGATCCTGAGGTAGGCGACGACGAGGAGCAGCAGGAGCAGCATCCACAGTCCGCCCAGCGCGGTGGCCCGGCCGATGTCGAAGCCCTTGAACGCGGTCTGGTAGACGGCGGTCGCGAAGGTCTCGGTGGTGCCGGCCGGACCGCCGCCGGTGAGGACGTAGATGGTGTCGAAGTGCTGGAAGTTCCAGATGAACTCCAGCAGGAGCACGATCGAGGCGACACCGCGGACCTGTGGCCAGGTGACGTCGAAGAAGCGCCGGATCGAGCCCGCCCCGTCCATCGAGGCCGCCTCGTGCAGCTCCTTGGGGACGGTCTGCAGTCCGGCCAGGAGCATCACCATCATCCAGGGGAAGCTGGCCCAGGTCTTGGTGATGATGACGGCGAGCATCGCGGTGCCGGGCTGCCCGAGCCACGCCACGGACTCCTCGATGATCCCGGCCTTCATGAGGACGCCGTTGAGCACCCCGTAGTTGGCGTTGAAGATCCACATCCAGAGGAAGGAGACCACCACGCCCGGGATCACCCAGGGGAAGAGGAACAGTCCGCGTAGGAAGCCGCTGCCGCGGATCCCGGTGTTCAGCGCGAGCGCCAGCGCGAAGCCCACTACGAAGGGGACGAGCGTCGCGCCGACGGTGAAGACCAGCGTCTGCTTGAGGATGGTGAGGAAGTCGCCGTCCAGCCAGTAGGTGAAGTTGTCCAGGCCCACGAACTCACGGCCCGGGAGCCGGAGGTCCTGCTTGAAGAAGCCCGTGAACAGTGCCGACAGCAGCGGATAGAAGATGATCGCCGCGAAGAGGGCGAGTCCGGGTGCGGTCAGCAGCAGGGCGAACGCACCGTTGGAGAGCCGCCCGCCCGTCCGCCGGCGGGGCGGGGGCGCCTTCTGGGGAGGTGCGGCCGTACTCATGGGTCAGTCCTCTCGAACGGTGCGGGAGCGCCGGGGCCCGTGTGAACGCCAACCCTGCTCCAGTGAATGCAAGTTGCAGCATGCGGGATCGTTCTCCATATCGCGCGATGGAGTCAACCCTTTTGGTCGGTGAATCGCCGGTTCTGTGCAGACCCGCGAACTCGCGCCACCCGCTGTGAACACGCGCTTCGACGCGTGGTGACCGAACCGGTGGCCGCAACGGAACTTACAACGAATCCCGCTGACTGAACAGTGGTTGCACAATATGGATGTGATGTACGTTCAAGGCCGTTCCGCTATGGCGGAAAGTGACCGAGCACCACATCGAGGAGGCCGCACGTGCGGGAAGAAGAGGTCCATTACGACATCGCCGTGATCGGCGGCGGACTGGCGGGGACCTGCGCGGCCATCGCCGCGGCCCGGCTCGGCCGGCGCGTCGCCCTGGTCAACAACCGGCCCGTCCTGGGCGGCAACGCCAGCAGCGAGATCCGCGTCTGGGTCTGCGGCGCGTCCGCACACGGCGTGCACCGCTGGGCCCGTGAGACGGGGATCATGGGCGAGCTCTACACCGAGAACCAGTACCGCAACCCCGAGGGCAACCCGTACTACTGGGACCAGGTCGTCCTCGACGCCGTCCGCGCGGAACCGAACATCGACCTCTACCTGAACACCGACGTGCGCGAGGTCGACGCGAGCGGCCCCGACGACAGCCGCGAGGTGCACTCCTGCACCGGCTGGATGATGGGCTCGGAGCGCCGCATCACCTTCCACGCGCGCCAGTTCCTCGACTGCACCGGAGACGGCCTGCTCGGCCACCTCGCCGGCGCCCACTACCGCATAGGGCGAGAGGCACAGGCCGAGTTCGACGAAGCCTGGGCGCCGGTGGAGGCCGACCGGGCGCTGCTCGGTTCGACGATCCTCTTCCACACCAGGGACACGGGAGCACCGGCGAAGTTCGTACCGCCCGCCTATGCGAAGGACCTGTCGACCACACCCATCCTGCGCAACCGCATCCTGCGCACCGGGGACAACGGCTGCGACTACTGGTGGGTCGAGTGGGGCGGCGAACTCGACACCGTCCACGACAACGAGCGCATCCGCGACGAGCTCCAGGCCGTCATCATGGGCATCTGGGACCACATCAAGAATTCCGGCGAGTTCCCGGACGCGGCGAGCCTCACCCTGGAATGGGTCGGCAGCCTCCCCGGCAAGCGAGAGTACCGCCGCTTCCTCGGCGACCACGTCCTCACCCAGCAGGACATCCTCCAGCAGCGCCAGTTCACCGACCGCGTCGCCTTCGGCGGCTGGTCCGTGGACCTCCACCCCGTCCAGGGCATGTACGCCGACGAGCCGGGGGCGCGCCAGAGGTACGCCGACGGCATCTTCCACATCCCGCTGCGCTCCCTCTACTCGGCGAACGTCACGAACCTGCACTTCGCCGGGCGCAACATCTCCGCCACCCACATCGCCTTCGGGGCCACCCGCGTCATGGCCACCTGCGCCACACTCGGCGAGGCCGCGGGCACCGCCGCCGCCCTGTGCGTCGCCGAGGGCCTCACACCGCGCCAACTCGCCACGGAGCGACCGAGGCTGGTGCGCCGGACCCTGCTGCGCCAGGACGCCTCCGTGATCGGTGTCGCCGACGACGACCCCGGCAACCTGGCGCGCACGGCCCGCGTCAGCGCCTCCTCCCACCTGGCCCGGCTGGCCGCCGAGCCCACCGAGGGCGAGCCCGGCACCCCGTACCCGCTCACCCGCGACCTCGCCCTCCTCCTGCCGGTCGACCCCGCCCTCGACACGGTCGACCTCCTCGTTCACGGCGCCCCGGACGGCACCGGCCGCGAACTCACCGTGGAACTGTGGGGCACGGGCACCCCCGAGAACGCGGTCCCCGCCGACCACCTCCTCACGACCACCGTCACGGTCCCGTCCGGCGGCCCCCACTGGGTCACGGCCCGCCTCGGCCACCGTCCCGACACCCCCCGGAACGCGGTCCTCATCGTCCGGGCCTGCGCGGACACGGCCCTGGTCCTGCTCCCCGAGCGCACCGACGGGGTCCTCGCCCTGCGCCGGAAGGCGGAGGGGGATGCGGCCGTCGACCACGACATCCCGGAGGAGGACGGCCAACTGGTCCTGGAATGGCAGGCGCGCGGCCTGCGCCGTCAGACCTTCGCCTTCCGGGCGGCCCCCGACACCGCGGCGTTCCACCCCGAACGGGCCGTGGGCGGATACCAGCGGCCCTACGGCGGCCCCAACATGTGGTCCTCCGCGCCGGAGGGCACCGAGGAGTGGCTCCGTCTCGACTGGCACGACGAGCAGGAACTCACCGAGACGCGCCTGGTGTTCGACGACGACGTCGACGAGTACCTGAACAACCTGCACCGCCACCGCACCCCGTACGACGTCATGCCGGAGCTGGTGCGCGACTATCGCGTCCAGAGCCGGGACGCGGCCGGTACGTGGCACACCCTCCTGACGGAGACGGACAACCGGCGCCGCCACCGTGTGCACGCGCTGAGGGCCGCGGACGGCGGCCCCGTACGCACCCGGGCGCTGCGGCTCGTGGTCGACGCGACGCACGGGGCACCGCGGGCCCACGTGATCGCCTTCAAGGCGTACGGGGCGTAACCGCACGGCCGGCGCGAAGGGGGCCGGTGGGAGCCGATCGGCCCCCACCGGCCCCCTTCGCCGTGCGCGTCAGAGCGCGCCGAGCGCCTGACTGATGGCGTCGGCGGCCTCGATGACCTCGCGGACGAGGGCGAGCCGCTGCCCCTCGGTGTCGGATCGCTCCCCGAGCAGCGAGGCAGGACCCCACAGGGAAATGGCGGCGACCACGTCCCCCGAAGCATCACGGACGGGCGCGGCCAGGGACGCACGGCCCAGGGCGCGCTCTTCGGCCTCGATGGCGTACCCGGTGCGCCGGACGGTCTCGATCTCCGTGTCGAGGAGGTCGTGACTGGTGGTCGTGTACTCGGTGTGCGCGTCGAGGGGATCTCCCAGCAGCTTGCGACGCTCCCTGGGAGAGAGCCCGGTGAGCAGGCACTTGCCGATGCTCGTGGCGTGCAGCGGGGCGGTGTGTCCTGCCTGCGTATAGGACTTGGGGGCGCGGGGACCCTCGAAATTGCACAGGAACATCAGCTCGCCACCTCGGCGTACGGCCACGTTGGCGCCGAGCCCGGTGCGGGTGGCGAGGCCCTGGAGCACCATGCGGGCCGCCCGGTGCACGGGGTGGCGGTTGGTGGCGGTGGCGGCGAGGGGGAGCAGGCCGAGGCTGAGCCGGTAGAGGTTGCTGACCGGGTCGCGTTCGACCATGTCGAGGCGTTCCAGAGTGGACAGCAGGCGAGAGGTGGTCGACGAGCCCAGCCCGGTCAGCTCGGCGACGTCGGAGACACGGAGCTCGGGCCGGCCGGAGTCGAGTGCGCGCAGCACCGAGACCGCTCGTTCGACGCTCTGGTTCGTCCCGGCGTCAGTCCCCCGCGTGGCCATGACCCTCCTTGTTTGCAAACGGCTTGCACAATCTGCATCAGCATATCGCGCATGATCCACGCCCGTACGTGGAATCGGCGACCGCGGCAGCTCCGCGACGGCATGCGCGCCGGCGTCGCGGGACCGCCAGGTCGCGAGGGGGAGGTGCCCGGGCGACCGGACCCGGTGTGGGTCCGGTCGCGTCACGTTCCTGTCAGGCGGTGGGGTGCGACGCTTCCGCCCGGCCCGCCGCCGACAGGAAATGTCGCTGAGCCTCTTCCAGCGCCGCGGTCTCGGCCGGCTCGCCGGGGTGGTCGAAGTGGCCCGCCCGCAGAACGAGGAGTTCGCGCGGCCCGGCCAGCGCGTTGTGAATCGCGAACTGCCCCGGCGGGGGTACCGACGGATCGAAGAGGGCGGCGCCCACATGGACGGGGATGCGCAGATGGCGGGCGGCGGTCGCGGCGTCGAAGTACGCCAGGACTTCCAGTACCGAGGGGTCCTCGGCGTATCGCGCACGCACCGACTCCCCGCTGCCCGTGCACGGCAGTGTCACCCGCAGCGGATGGTTTCCGAAGGTCGGCACCGTCAGGCCGGCGGCCTGGAAGCGGTCGTCCCAGGGAAGCGCCAAGGCCCCGATGCCGCCGCCGAAACTCGTCCCCAGGTACGTCAGCCGCCCGCTGGTCTCCGGCACCAGCCGCCGCAGTGCGGTGGCCGCACACCACACGTCCGCCACGCACTCGCCGATGAGGTACGACTCCCGGGCGCCGATGCCGTGCAGCACGTGGCCGGCCGATGCCGAGGGCACACCGGGCAGCAGGCTCCGCGTTCCGAGCCCACGCAGACAGGGCCAGATGGTCGCGGTCTCCGGCGGCGCCTGCCAGTGGTCCGGGGCCGCCCGGCCTCCGTATCCGTGCGTCGACACACAGCCCTGCGTGACCCGGCCGTCGGCGGGGACGGTCAACCAGCCCCCGATGCGGACGCCGTCCGTCGACATGTACGAGACGTCGGCGACCCGCACGCCGCCCACCGTGGTCCAGGGGCCCTCGATCCGGGGCTCCGGGTCGACGCTCATCGCACGTGCGTGGCGCTCCCGCCAGAAGTCGGCGAAGTCGTCCGGCCCTTGCGGGGCCTCCACCGCGAGGAGGCGCGGCAGGTCGTGTCCATGGGTGGGGTCGAAGGGGAAATCATGGTGGAGGGGGCTGAGTTCACCGTCGTGCGACGTGAGCGGATGGTTGGGCACGATCTCTCCTTGTTCGGTGTGCGCGGTGGCCGGCACGTTGTCGGAACGGCTCTCGATGCCGTGCCCCGTCCGGCGGGTGGTGTGGTCACCGCAGTCGGTCCCCCGAGCGCGACGGCCGGCCGGTCCTGGAGTGACGGTGCGGAGGGGGCCAGGACGACGTTGCTCTCTCGCCCGGTCTCCGGTCCCCGGCCCCCGACGACCGAGGCCGCCGGGCAGCCGCGCGGGTCATGGTCACCAGCGGGACGCCGTCGGACGGGACGGGAGCTCGGTCCACAGGGTCTCGGCCCCGCTCCGTCGTCTGCCATCGGCCCGGTCGCCTTGCGACGCCCCGCCGGCGAAGTCCCCGCGGCGATCATCATCGCTCGCGCGACCCTACGGCGATGTGCCTGTACGTCGCAACAAGTGCGGGCCCGTCGCAGGAGACGACCGGTCAGATCTTCCGCGAGCCCATGTTCCGCATGCGCCTCCCGCCGGCCCCGGCATCGGCTGAACCTCAGCAGACAGGACACGGTTTCTTCTGGATCACTCCCGCAAGGGCTGGAGCGGGTTCGAAATCCACCGCCTGGGCACGGACGGCGGGGCTGGAAGCCGGCCGTCGGAGCGATGGCCGGAGCAGCGAAGAGTGTTCACCGGCCCGGCAGTGCCCGATCATGCCGCACGCTTGTCGCTTTGCGCCGCACCGGAGCAATCAGTGCCCGCCATAGGCAGCTCAGCCATGCGGCTCAGCGGACGAATCGTGCTTCTCCCGCTAGTGACGCATCAGACAACGTTTGCCCTTCGTGACGCGCCGTCTGGATGGCGGTCGCGAAGCCGCCATGCCGACGACCGGCACCCGCGCTCCGTCGGCGACCGGGCGAGCGTCACCTGATCCATTCGTCGTCGCGGCACAGGCAGAAAGGGTGGCCGGCCGGGTCGATGAGCACCCGGACGTTTTCCCGTGGTGGGAACTCCGCGATGGTGGCGCCCAGGGCCACCGCCTCGGCGACCGCCGAGTCCAGGTCACCGACCTGGAAGTCGAAGTGCATCATCGGGCGCTTGTCACCGTCGGCCGGTGGTCACACCGGAGGCCGATAGCCCTCCGCCTGCTGGAACACGAAGAACGGCCCTTGTGGTGAGGCGGCCACGATGGCTGTTTCCGGGCTCTTCGTGTCCGATGTGCCAATCGAGGAGTTCGGCATAGAACTTCGCCAGACCGCTGGGATCCGGCGCTTCAATCGTCGTCCCCCACCACATGCCACCTGTTCGAGATCGCATCCACCGGCCTGCGCCCCGGCACTCGTGGCCGCTTGCTGCACCCCTTCCCTCGGTGGTTCCCGGTACAGTGCATACATGCACCTGTCGTCGTGTCTGAGCTGGTGGCGCTCCTCGTAGGAGCGGCCGCCTCTCATGCATGCAAACGGGCCGTTCGGAACGGACGGCCCGTTGTTGTGTCCTCGTGGCTCAGGGTCTTGCCGTTCTGACGGCGACATTCGACCCGCCGGGAGACACCGATGAACACGACCGCCCTGACCGCATCTCTCACGACCCCCTCCTCTGCTTCCGCCGACCCCCTCAAACTGTCCCAAGCGCAGACGCGCAGCGCGGAGCTCGAACAGCTGATCCTCAAGGACCCCGGCCGATTCCGGGTGCTGACCGGAGACCGGCCCACCGGGCGCCTGCATCTGGGCCACTATTTCGGCACGCTCCACAACCGGGTGCGTCTGCAGAACCTCGGCGTGGAGTTGTACGTCCTCATCGCGGACTACCAGGTCCTGACCGACCGCGACATCGCTGACGACCTGACCGGACACGTTGAGGAACTGGTCCTGGACTACCTGGCCATCGGGGTGGACCCGGTGCGCAGCACGATCTTCACGCACAGCGCCGTCCCCGCCCTCAACCAGCTGCTGCTGCCCTTCCTCAGCCTGGTCACGGTTGCCGACCTCGAACGCAATCCCACGGTGAAGGACGAGATCACCCACTCCCGGCAGTCCACCGTCAGTGGCCTGATGTTCACCTACCCTGCTCACCAGGCCGCCGACATCCTGTTCTGCAAGGCCAACCTGGTCCCGGTCGGGAAGGACCAGCTCCCTCACCTGGAACTCACCCGGGCCATTGCCCGACGCTTCAACGACCGCTACAGCGCCGGTTCCGCTCTCTTCCCCCGCCCTGATGCTCTCCTTTCGAACGCTCCGCTCCTGCTCGGCACGGACGGCGGCAAGATGAGCAAGAGCCGCGGCAACGCCATCGCCCTTGCTGCGGGGCCCGACGAGACCGCGCGCCTGATCCAGGGGGCCAAGACCGACTCGCAACGCCACATCGCCTACGATCCGGTCGGCCGCCCGGAAGTGTCCTCCCTCCTCCTCCTGGCGGCCCTGTGCCAGAACCGGACACCCGAGCACGTCGCGTCTGACATCGGCTCAGCAGGAGCCGCCGCGCTGAAGAAGACGGTGACCGAGGCGGTCAACGAGTATCTGGCCCCCATCCGGGCGCGCCGAAACGTCTACGCGACCGACCGCGCCTACCTTCGCACCATCCTGCGCGAGGGCAATGAGCGAGCCAACGCTGTCGCCGACAACACCCTTGCTGAGGTGCGTGCGGTGATGAACAGCCACTACTGACCCCCGGCTCTGCCGCACTGGAACAGATCCCTGACACAGGAGAGCACGGCTCATGTCCCTACCCGCAGTACAGGCGGCTGCGCACCCATCACACGTCCCAAGACGGTGAGCCTTGCGGGACTGTATCGAGAAGGGCGTCAGAGCCCTCTCGGGATGGCGCTCGGCGATACGGAACGGTCCTCTGGCGTGAGAGATCCGCTTGCACCGTCGACGGTGATCTCGATGACCGTGCTGTGAGGGACGGGCCGATCGCCTTGGGCCTCCACCCACTGCGCCGGCGCGTCCAGGCCCCGCTGAGAGGCAGCCTCAGCTTTGCTCACCGGCTTCTTCCCCCCTTGAGGTTGATGGCGGCCGGGGGAGGCCGCGGGCTCATGCCCGCGGTGTGCTGGGGAGCACACGGATTCGATCGAATCCCTGGTCCAGTAGAACTGGTCGGTCTGCCTGCCCGTCCGAGCGCACCCACTGACTGGACACGGCGTCGAGGACAGCGGTGGCGGCGTTGGTGAGCAGGTCCGCGGTGTATCGGTCGATTGCGGCCCCTGGCCGGGCTTGGAGCGCGTCGCTCACTCGTCGACGCCATTCCGTTCTGCGTTGGTGGAGCCGCCCGACCAGTGCGGGTGTGGCTGCGATGAGTCGCAGGGTTTCGAGTACCTGCTCACTTGCATGGATCTCTTCCTGCCAGGCCCGTAGGACCTGATGCAGGGAGTCCCAAGGATCTTCGTCCGCCGTCGCGCCGCGATGCCGGCGACCACCTCCTCCCCGGTGAGGTCGATGCCGTCGAAGACGACGTCTTCCTTGGTGGGGAAGTACCGGAAGAAGCTGCGCTTGGTCATTCCGGCTGCTCGAGCGATGTCCTCGACGGTCGGCATCGCAACCAAGGCCCAGGCCTGACTGGGCGCGGCACCTCAGGTGATCACCAGGGTGAGCCGCGCGCACCTGGTGGGTCCGGCTGCCCGCCCGAGCGCACCGAGGGGGCCCTCACCTGCTGTCCCGGGAGGTGCTCGGCCCCGTCCGTCACGTATCCCCGTACGATCTGCTCGACGTGCGGCAGGATGCGTCCGGGGACCGGGTAGTTGTCCCCGATCGAGGAGTCCGCCAGCTCGTGCACGAAGGCGTCGCAGCGGCCACGCCTGCGGTCCGGCGGTCAGGCCGGTGCAGGCGATGAAGACGGCCAGGCCCAGTCGCCTTTGTCGGCTGTGCCGAGGATGGCCGTGGCGTTGCTCACGCCCGGGCGTTCGTGAGTTCGTTCAGGACGTCGCGGAGCATGGCGGGGTCCTGTGCGGCGCGGCCGATGGCGACTCCGTCCCATGCCGCGTCCTGCCGGAGGGCGGTGTACGTGCCCGGGACGACGGCCCCGCCGTAGAGGAAGCGGATGCGGCTGGTGTCCAGGGTTTCGTGCAGGCCGGCGAGTACCCGGGCCGCGTGTGCCGGAGTGGCGGCGTGATCGCTGCCGATTGCCCAGGCGGGTTCGTAGAGGACGAGCGCGGGCCGGCCTGCGGGCAGCCGGGTCAGGACGTGGGCCTGACGGGCGACGTGGCGGGCCGCTTCAGGGGCGCTGACCGCAGTGTCTTCGCCGACACACAGCAGGGGCACCAGTCCGGCGTCGGAGGCCGCCAGGACCTTGCGGGCGATGAGTGCGTCGTCCTCGGCGAAGAGCCGGCGGCGTTCGGCGTGACCGAGCATGACGTGCTTGCAGCCGAGTTCGGCGAGGAGTCCGGCGCTTACCTCACCGGTGACCGCTCCGCCCTCGGGCCAGCAGTTCTGGGCTCCCGCCTCGACGCCTGTGCCGGTCAGGCGGGCCAGCGCGGCGGGCAGGACGGGATAGGGAAGGCAGGCGAAGAACGAAAGCGCGGCGAGTGCGGTCACATGGGGGGCGATGACGTCGTCGAGCCAGCGTAGTGTGCCCGCCAGGCCGAGACTCATCTTGGTGCTGGTGCAGCTCACTGGTGCGGTGTGGGTGGCATCCATGAGGCTCCCTCGTCAGCAGGTGCGGTCATTCCAGGTTGGCGTGCCGGGTGAACATGACGTCGGGGTCGGTCCGATCGGATTCCTGCATGCACAGGACCATGCAGTCGAAGAAGAGAAAGGCGCCTTGTTCGAACAGGGTGCCGACGAACTGGGTCGAGGCGCGGGGCTGGTAGTCCTGGCTGTACTCCGGCAGCTCCACCACGAGGTCCGCGGCGGTGGCCAGAGCACTGTCGCGGTGACCCGTGACCGCGACGACACGCGCTCCGGCTCCGGTTGCCGCCTGGGCCAGATGGACGACGGTGGGCGTCTGGCCCGACCCGCTGCACGCGATGAGAAGGTCCTGGGGCCCGATGGCCGGTGTCGTCGCATCGGCGGCGATGTGAACGCTGTAGCCGAGGTGCATGAGCCTCATGGCGAACGCGTCGACGGCCATCTTGGAACGCCCCATGCCGAGAACGAAGACGCGGCGGGCCGAGCGTATGGCCGCTGCCAGCGCCTGGGCTTCCTCTTCGTCGGCCTGGGTGAGAAGCGCCTCCACTTCGCGGATGACGACGCGGCGGGCGCTGGCGAAGACGCCGTCCACACCCACGGGTACCTCATGGGGGCGGTCGGGCTTGCTGGACTGGTCCACCATGGCGGAAACCTTTCTGTACAGGAGATGCGGCCCAGCAGACGGATCCTTCACCACGTGTCGCGATGGAGTACATGGGACAGTGGGCGGCGCGGCGCGGGCCGGAATCCGTCGCCGTGGTAGTGGGCGACAGCCAGGAGCCCTGCTTGGCGCACGCCCGCGGGCAGGTTCAGGAGTGCAGCGGCTTCGGCCTCTCGCCCCAGATGCAGAGCGGTGACGGCACACGCCAGGCCCTCCAGGCGCAGGGCGAGCATGGCGCTCCACATCGCGGGCCAGATGGAACCGTAGTAAACCGAGTGGGCGACGTGACCGACCGGTTCGCCGAAGCCCAGTGCGCTGAAACGCTTCTCGAAGTCCTCGGGTCCGGCCTTCATGCAGGGCACCACGAGGACGGGCACGTGACGCATGTGGTCGGCGAGGTGACGGGAAGCCTCCCACAGGCGCAGGCGGGCCGCGTCGCCGCCGGCCTGCGCCCGCATGGCTTGCAGGTACGGCTCGGCTGCCAGGCGATAGCACTCGGCCAGCGCGGCCCGACGGCGCTCGTCGGTGACGACCACCCAGTGCCACGGCTGGTCGTTGGAGCCGTTCGGCGCCTGCAGGGCGACCTCGAGGGCCCGTTCCACAGCATCCGGGTCCACCGGGCGGTCCAGATCCAGGCGTCGGCGAACGGAGCGCGTCGTGGTCAGAACAGCCCGGCCCGTCAGTTCTTCACCGGATGCGTCGCTTCGGTCCATACAGGTCACGCTTCTCACCATCCCTTTCGATCCGGGGCAGTCGAGACCCCAGGGGCACGGCCGAGGTCGGACGACGGGGCGGCCACGGTGTCCGATTCGAGACGCACCAGGAGGCCAGACGTTTCGGCCAATGTGCGACAGAGCCGGAATCACACGCCATAGCCACTTTGGAGGGGAGCGAAACTAGCCCTATTTCGCACGCCCCCCGGAAGGGGGCAGGGATCCAGCTCCGCCGTTCACCTGCCGGTTGTTTGTCTGCGTAGGGCCGGTTGCTCCGGCACGGGGCCCGGGCCAAAGTTCACCGTCGAGCAGGCGCCCCGGGCCCCCGGCTGGGTCACCCCGGTGGACACCCACCCCACCCTCTGCGACCGGTGCAAGGCCCGGACCCTCGCGGCCGGACTTCTCGCCCGGAGTGGCCGCGACTGCGCCGAGTTCCAGGACCGACAGCGAGGGCGAGGCGGTGGCGGACCGGAAGCCTGGGCGCTGGTCGCGGCGGCGCATCCGACTGGGCCCCCGAGTCCTGTGGTGATGCTGTGACAGACTGCCGCCCGCGACCGCATCGGAAGGAGAGGGCCTGTGGCAGCGGATCGGCGCCCCATGGACCTGGAGGCATACGAGGCCAGGGTGCGTAACGGTCCGTGCTTCATTTGCGCGTTCGTGGCGGGCGAGCCCGGGCATGTGACGGTCTACGAGGACGACCAGCACATCGCCTTTCTCGACCGGTATCCAACGGTGCCGGGAAAGGTGCTCGTGGCTCCCAAAACCCACATCGAACATGCCGTCCGCGAACTTGAGGAGCCTGCCTACCTCGCCCTGATGTCGGTGGTCCGCAAGGTGGCCCTTGCGGTGGAGGCGGTCGTCGAACCCGAGCGCACCTACCTGCTTTCTCTGGGCAGCCAGCAGGGTAATGCGCATCTTCACTGGCACGTCGCCGGCCTGCCTCCGGGAACGCCGTACAGGAAACAGCAGTTCCACGCCCTGATGACCGAGAACGGCATGCTGTCCTACACGGACGCGGAGGCAGCTGCCCTGGGGGAACGCCTGCGCGCCGCCCTCGCCGAGGGGTGAGTTTTCCTCGCGGCTCCCGGATGCTGCCAGGCGCGTCGTCCCTCGGCTGCCTTCTGGCTCTCTGACTCGTCGAGGACTCAGTGGTAGGCGTGGACGACGGCGTGCCCCTTGCCGCGCCCGATCATCCACCGGTTGACGGGCGTAGTGATGACGAAGGCGAGTGCCAGGGAGCCGGCCAGCGAACCCCAGAAGAGGGCGTCGGTCAGACCTGAGTCCATGGCGCCGGGGATGGCCACCATGGCGGTGTTGTCGATGATCTCCATGACCGCGATGGAGAGGGTGTCGGCGGCCAGCGCGACCTTCAGCGCCTGTCGCACGGGCAGGCCGGCTCGCAGGATCCCGCGCATGGTCAGCGCGTAGCCGAAAACGAAGGCCAGGAAGATCGACAGGGTGACGGTGGCTCCGTTGTGCAGGCCCGCGGCGGTGCCGATCACCATGCCGAGGATCTCGCCGATGGCGCAGCCGGTGAGGCAGTGCAGGGTGGCCTGGGCCGCCATCCGCCAGGACGTGCCGGAGTGGCCCGGGTGGTTGTGAGTGCCGTGTCCGCTGCCTGATGCGTGGTCCATAGCGCTCTCCGGCGGTAGTGACGTACGGGGCGACGCCCCCTCCGTGCAATGACAACCTTATACCCCCTCGGGGTATTCCGGGGAGGGTGTGGGGCCGTCCGGCCGAGGGCGGCCCCACAAGTGGCGGGCTAGTTTCCGAGCATCTTGTTCATCTGGGTGATCTCGGTGGTCTGGGAAGCGATGATCGACTTGGCGAGGTCCCTGGCGGGGCTGTAGGCGCCCTTGGCCTGTTCGGTCTTGGCCATGTCGACGGCGCCCTGGTGGTGGCCGACCATCATCTGCAGGAACGCGGTGTCGAAGGCGGTGCCGGAGAGCTTCTTCAGCTTGGCCATGTCGTCAGCGCTCATCGGCCCTGACATGTCGTGGCCGGATGAGTGATTCATGCCGTTCATGGCATCGGCGGTCGGGACCTTCTCGCCCCAACCCTTCAGCCATGAGGTCATGGTGACGATCTCCGGGTCCTGCGCCTCCTTGATCGTGGAGGCCAGGGTCTTGACGTCGTTCGACTTGGCGCGGCCGGGTGCGAGGTCGGCCATGGCGACGGCCTGGCGGTGGTGGGGGATCATGCCCTGCGCGAAGGCGACGTCCTGCGCGTTGTGGGTGCCCTGCGAGGCTGTCGCCGAGGGGGAGCTCGTCGAGCCCATATCGTGGCCGGAGGAGGCGCTCTTGTCGGTGCTGCCGCAGGCGGCCAGCAGTACTGCGGCGGCGGCAGCGGCGGTAAGGGCGCAGGCCCGGCGGGCCAGGGAACGGCGTGCGGTCATGGAAGTGCAACTCCTTGATGCGGTGATCGGCTGAAAGGCACGCTGGAGCGCGGCGCTTGTGTCGGCCGGTGGCCGAGGGGCGCCGTGCGGGTGCCTCTAGATCCGCAGGAGTTGCAGTTGCGTGAGGTCGGGCGGGGCCCGGCCGGCCGCGGCGGGCGTCAGGGGCCATCCCGGAAGTGCCACGGTCCCGGCCGGGGCGCCGGCCCGTGGAGCCAGGGCGGGCGGGGCCGGGGATGTGCTGGTGCCGGCGGCCGCGCAGGTGGCGTCCGCGTGGTGCATGCGCCCGCCCGCCCCGCCACCGGTGAGGTGCTGGCACGCGTCGCCCGCCTCGTGCACGGCGGCGGCGCTCACGTGGCTGCCGGCCTGGCCCGGCATGGCAGTGTGGCCGACGGGCATGGCGGTGGGGGCGAGGCCGTGCATCGCAAGAAGTCCCACCAGGACCGCCAGGACCAGCAGGGCGAAGCCGCGCCGTGGGCGCACGCTCGTCTGCTGGATGGCGGTCACGGGCCCATCGTAGGCGCGAGGCCCGGCCCCGCCCGGCCCGGGTGCCAAAGGGGCACTCCACATCAGGGGATCATCGCCCATGCGCAGCAGCGCTGGCGTGGGTTCTGCTCACCAGGTCCCGCACCGGTTCAAACTCAACTTGCACGGTCCGCTGTGACGGCCCAGGAGTGCGAACGCCCCCTCGAGCACGCCCCGCCGGAGGTCCGTGCTCCGCTCGTGCTCCCCGTTCGCGTGTCGCGACTTCTCTCCCAGGCGGTCGCCGAGCCGCACCCCTGCGCACTGCTGACGGACATGCAAACGCGTCCGATCCGTATCACCCAGGCCAGATCCGGCGCCGTTGGTGTCTGCTACCGGTCAGGAGCGAGGTGCGGTGGGCAGGGCCGCAGGGTCCACCCCGGAGAGTTCCACGATGCGGTGCGCCGGGAGGCCGGCGGCCAGAGCTTTGTGGAGCAGGGCGTCGCGCCCCTCCTCGCTGTCACGGTAGGACAGTAGTTCCTTCTCGACGGCCGCCACTTGGTCGGTGGCGGCAACCCGGCGTACCCGCTCCAGCTCCTCCTCGGTCAGCGGCACCGGGAGCCGTTCCGCTCCGTCGGAAATCATCCCGGTCTCTTCGGGCGGCACGACGCGCAGCGCCGGAGACGCGGCATCGGTCTGGTGGGCATCGAGCCAGGCCCGCACGGCCGGTGTCTGCAGGCACTCCAGTTCGCCGGTGAGGGAGACGGGCGTGCCCTGCCAGCCTGAGCTCGGGACGTCGTCGGCGAGGAAGAGATAAGCGTCGTCGGTCATGATGGATCACTTTCCAGGGTCTGCCGTGGCGGTGTTGTGCACCCACTTACCCGCTCCGGCCCAGCCGTATCTGTTTTGGCGTGCTGCGATCCACAGTGGTTATGACACCCGGGCGCGCACGACGACATTGCGTCATCGGGGCCGGCAAAGGATGGTCGGCCGCATGTACGCAGGCGGGACGCCCAGATCGCGGGCGAGGGCCGAGGCCTGCACAGATCCGGGACGCGCGGCCAGACACACCCGTGGTCCAGCGCCCGGTCGATCGCCGGCGACGCACTCGACGACCTGCCGGACGCCGTCTCGTACGCACTCACCGTCCCACCTCGACACTTCCCTGCACCGAACACCTGGAGCGGCCACCAGCGGGCAGTCCGACGGACAGGCCGCCCCCGCGGTTGCACCCACCGGTCGCGGACGCTCCGGCGGTCGCACCTCTCCGCACGCTGTCGTGCCGCCGCGACTGGCCGCTCCCGCCGGCCTAGGGCGGTGTCAGGGTCGTGAACGCGTCCGGTTCCAGGAGCAAGTTCCTGGAGGGGGTCATCTCCGAGGGCTTCGCTTCCGGGCCGGCGGCCGGAGCCAGTGCTCACTGCTCCTGGCCATCGGCCCCTAGCGTTTTCCCGAGGGAACCCAGCAGTTCGGTGAGCCGTCTCCGGTCCTCGGGCGCCATTCCGGACAGCAGCTCCCGCTCCTGCGCGGCACGCACCTTCGCCACCCGGTCGGTGAGCTCTACGCCCTTCGATGTGAGGTACAGCCGGACGATCCTGCGGTCACCGCTGTCGCGCTCCCGACGGATGAGGCCCGCCTCCGCCAGCCGGTCGGCCTGCTGGGTGAGCCCTCCGGCGCGGCCCGCACCCGCCGCCGCGACCTCGCCCATCGTCATCCGGTAGGGCGCCCCCGCTTCCCGCAGGGCGTCCAGCACGTCGAACGCGGCCCGGCTGACGCCGTGGGCGCGCAGGGCCCGGCCGACGGCGAGCTGATGACGCGCGGCGCAGTCGTTCAGCAGCGCGAACAGGGAACGGGGCGTTGCGGCCGCCCGCTCGGGCACGGATGCGCAGGCACCGGCGTGCGTGGGAGCCGGCGGGGGACCGGCGGAAGGAGCGGGGCACGGAAGGGGCTTCCCCGAGGCGTCTCCCGCTGCGGGCCGGCCCGGCCGGGGACCGCCCGTCGGGGGTTCGCCCGGCGCGGGAGTGCAGGCCGTGAAGTCGCTCCGTGTGGCCGCCCCGGGGGGACCGCCGAACGCTGCGGCCAGCACCTCTGTCAGCGCCGGCGCCAGCTCCGCCGTCGGCACGGATGCCGCGGGTTCGTGTGCGAAGACGTAGCGCTCCATGATGACGCCGAAGAGGACGCTGCGGACCATCGACGCACGTACGTCCGCGTCGGTCCCCGTGCCGATCACCTGCGCCAGAGGCTCCCCCACCTGCCGGTCGAGGATGGTGCGCAGCATCTCCGCGCTCGGCGGGTGACTGACCGCCGAGCGGATCAGAGCGGGCCAGGGGTCGTCGGCCGGCAGCCGGTCCCACCGGTCGAGATAGGCGCGCGCGAGTACGCCCGGCACATCTCCCGGCCCGGCTCCGGCGGCGAGTACGTCTCCGCCCAGCCCGGCCCCACCGGCGACCGCAGCGCCGAAGAGGGCGTCCTTGGTGCCGAAGTACGCCATCACGAGGCCGGGCGTCACACCGGCCTCCGCCGCGATGGCGCGTACCCCCACACCTGTGTAGCCGTGTGCGCCGAACAGGCGCCGTGCCGCGTCGAGCACCGCCCGGCGGTTGCCTTCCGGGTCATGGGAGCCGGGGCGGCGCTGGGGGCCCGTCTCCGGCACCTCGGCCCCGGGGCCGCCCTCGGACCGCCGCTGCTCGTCGCTCTTGCTCTCTCGATCCACATGCCTCAGATTAAACGGCTGTTCATAAAAAACAGTCGTTCAAAAAGCGTCACATACGGTGCACGGGTCCCGTACTGATGGTGAGCGGCAGACCGCTCCCGCCCCGGCGCACGGCGACAATCTCAGCCAGTACCGAGAGCGCGGTCTCCTCGGCACCCCGGCCGCCGAGGTCGAGGCCGATCGGCGAGCGCAAACGGCCGAGTTCGGCCTCGGACAGGCCCGCCGCCACCAGCCGCGCCGTACGGTCCTCGTGCGTACGGCGACTCCCCATGGCCCCCACGTAGCCCGCGTCGCTGCGCAGCGCGAGGGCCAGGACCGGCACGTCGTAGCGGTGGTCGTGCGTCAGGACGCACACTGCGGTCGAGGTGTCGACGAGGTGCCCGTGGGCCCGGAACCAGCGGTCCGGCCGGTCGCGCACCACCTCGTCGGCGCCCGGGAAGCGCCGGGCGTCGGCGAACGAGGGCCGGGCGTCGCAGACGGTGACGCGGTACCCGAGGGACGCCCCGAACTCCGCCAGGGGCCGTGCGAACTCAGCGGCCCCGAAGATCATCAGCCGCGGCCGGACGGCGAAGGACTGCACCAGCAGCAGCCGCTCCGGGACACACTCCGGCGCCGCTCCGCCGGCACCGTCCGCCCGGCCTTCTCCCACGGTCACCAGGCCGCTCTCGCCCCGGCCGAGCATGCCCTCGGCCGCGAGCGCGCCCGCCCGGTCCACGGCCGGATTCCCGAGTGAGCCGCTCACGGTCCCGCCACCCACGGCCAGTGCGCCCACCCCGTCGACCGGCGTGACGAGCGCCACCGGGACGCCTGCCGCGAGGTCCGCCGAGACCCGGTCGAGCGGCATCTCGGAGTGAACCTCCCGAATCAGCACCTCGATCGTCCCGCCGCAGGTCAGACCGATCGCGAAGGCGTCCTCGTCGCCGACGCCCCACCGCTCGACGACCGGTGGCCCGCCCGCGAACACCTCCTCTGCCGCAGTGACCACCGCGGCCTCCACGCAGCCACCGGAGACACTGCCGACGATGCGGCCGTCCTGGGCCACCAGCATCGAAGTGCCGGGGCCGTGCGGGGCCGAGCCCCAGGTCCGCGCCACAGTCGCCATCACGCAGCGGGTGCCGGACCCCTGCCAGGCCGCCGCCTGGTCGATGACATGTCGCATATCGCTCACCTCGGGCCATGAAATCTGCGAGAACCTCTTGCCAACGAGAAACTTTAGGGTAAATCATTTTAGGTACTAGATACATCGGAGCGCTCGGTCTCCCGCGTACCTGCGGAGCGCCACGGCGTGACGACCATCCGAGAGGCCCGGTGGCAGCAGATTGAAACCCACACCCTTCGACTACACGGCCCCCCGCACCGTCGCCGAGACGGTCGCCCTCCTCGCCGATCCGGCCCGGGAGGCCAAGGTCGTGGCGGGCGGCCAGTCCCTGATGCCCATGCTCAACATGCGCCTGGCGCGCCCCGAGCTACTCGTGGACATCACACGCATACCGGACTTGGCCGCGCTGACCGTCGATCCCTCCGGTGCCCTGCACATCGGAGCCACCGTAAGGCAGGCGAGAGCCGCGGCCGACCCCTCCGTCCGGCGTGGGTGGCCCCTGCTGGCCGCCGCCATCGAGCGCATCGGCCACCCGCAGATACGCAGTCGCGGCACGGTCTGCGGCAGCCTCGCCCATCACGATCCGGCCGCCGAGCTGCCGACCGCCGCCCGGGCCCTGGACGCCCGCTTCGTGATCACCGGTCCCCGTGGCGGTCGTACCGTGTCCGCCGAGGACTTCTTCGTCGCCACGTTCTGCACCGCCATTGAACCCGACGAACTCCTCACCGAGGTCGTCGTGCCCGCACCCCCGGCCGGATGCGGCTGGGCGTTCGAGGAACTCACCCGCCGGCACGGCGACTTCGCGACCGTCGGAGTGGCCGTGCTGCTGCAACGCGACTCCCGCTCGGGCACGGTTTGCACGGCGCGCGTCGTCTTCAGCGGGGCCGGCCCCGTGCCCGTACGCCTGCACGCCGCCGAGGACGCCCTCATCGGCACCGGCGTCGACGACGAGGCCCTCGCCGCCGCGTCCCGTGCCGCGCTGACCGGTCTCACCCCCTCGGACGACATCCACGCGAGCGCCGGCCACCGGCGCGAGACCGCCGCCCACCTCCTCGTCCGTGCCTGCATCACCGCCTGGGAGCGCAGCTGATGACCCCTCGTCCACCGACCCCCCTCACCGCCGTGACCCCGCCCCTGGCCGAACCCTCGGGCTGGCACCGGATCGAGCTCACCGTGAACGGCGAGCGGATCACCGCCGAGGTCGAGTCCCGGCTGCTGCTCAGCGACTTCCTCCGGGACCGGCTCCGCCTCACCGGGACCCATGTCGGCTGTGAGCACGGGGTGTGCGGGGCGTGCACCGTGCTCGTCGACGACGAACCGGTCCGCACCTGCCTGACCCTGGCCGTGCAGTGCGAGGGGGCGGTCATCCGCACGGTCGAGAGCCTCGCCCCCGGCGACGCCCCGCTGACGCCCGTCCAGCGCGCCTTCCACGAGTGCCACGGCATGCAGTGCGGTTTTTGCACCCCGGGATTCGTCATGACCGCGACCGCGCTGATCGAACAGCCCGAGCGCCCCGGCACCGAGCAGGTCGCCGACGCACTCAGCGGGCATCTGTGCCGGTGCACCGGCTACCGCAACATCCGCCGTGCCGTGTGCCAGGCACTCGACGAGCGCTTCGGGGAGTGACCCGTATGTCCCGTGATGGTGACCAGCAGGACAACCGCTGGATCGGCCGGGCCGTCCCCCGCGTCGAGGACGACCGGCTGCTGCGCGGCAACGGCCGCTACGTCGACGACATAGCCCTGCCCGGCGGTGTCGAGGCGGCATTCCTGCGGAGCCCGCACGCCCACGCCCGTATCGAGTCCATCGATGTGAAGGCCGCGTTGGAGGCGCCCGGTGTCGTCGCGGTGTGGACCGGCGAGGACGTGGCCGGCCTGCCGCCGATGCTCAACAAGGAGGAGCTGCGCACCCCACCGGGCCTCGCGGCGATCCTGGATCCGACGGTCCGGATGACCCCGATGCCCCTGCTCGCGGGCGGCACGGTGCTCTACGTGGGCCAGCCCGTCGCCCTGGTCCTGGCCGAGAACCGCTATCTCGCTGAGGACGCGCTCGAACTCATCGACGTCCGCTACGCCCCGCTGCCCGTGCTGGTCGACCCCGAGGAGGCGCTGACCGCGAAGGCGCCCCTGCTGCACGACGACCTCCCGGACAACACGGCGGTGGCCGTACACGCCCGCGTCGGCGACCCGGATGCCGCCTTCGCCTCCGCGCACACCGTGGTGAGCGAGCGGTTCGAGGCGCACCGCTACGTGGCGTCGCCGATCGAGACCCGCGCGGTGTCGGCCCGGGTGGACCCGTACAGCGACCGGCTGACCGTGTGGTCGGGGACGCAGACGCCCCACCGGCTCCGCGAGGCCATCGCCCACACGCTCGGCCTCCCGGCCGACACCGTCCACGTGATCGCGGCCGACGTGGGGGGCGGGTTCGGTCAGAAGGGCATCCTTTACGTCGAGGAACTCCTCGTGCCGTATGCCGCACTTCTGCTCGGCCGTCCGGTGCTGTGGCGCGAGGACCGCAACGAAAACCTCACCGCCTCCTCGCATGCCCGCGAGCAGATCCATCTGATCGAGCTCGCCGCGGACGCCGACGGTCACCTCGTGGGCGTACGCGACCGGATCACGGTGAACTTCGGCGCCTACAACATGACCGGCCTCGTCGTGCCGTACAACTCGCTCTGTCATCTCCTCGGCCCGTACCGCATCCCGCACGTCGACATCGACGTGACCGGGGTGCTCACGAACACCACCTTCGCAACGCCCTACCGGGGTGCGGGCAGGCCGGAGACGGTCTTCGCCATGGAACGCGCGATGGACCGGCTCGCCTCCGAGCTGGGCATCGCGCCCGAGGAGCTACGGGCGCGCAATCTGATCGGCCCGGACGAGATGCCGTACGCCACCGGGCTGGTGGACCGCTCTGGCAGCCCGCAGTCCTACGACTCCGGCGACTTCCCCGAACTCCTGCGCCGCGCCGTGGCGAAGGCCGACGTGGAGGGGGTGCGTGCCCGGCAGCGTGAGGGCGGCCGGGACGGCAGGCACCTCGGCATCGGCTTCGCGATGTACATCGAGGCCACCGGCCTCGGGCCGTTCGAGACGGCCCGCGTCGACATCGCCCCCACCGGCCGTGTGCGGCTCGCCATCGGCGCCCCGTCCCAAGGACAGGGCCACCGCACGTCCATGGCACAGATCGCCGCGGACGCCATCGGTGTCCCGGTCGACGTCATCGACGTGACGGGCGGCGACACCGAGGCCACCCCGTTCGGCGTCGGCACCATCGCCAGCCGGGCGCTGGTCAACGCGGGCAATGCCACGCACCGGGCCGGGCGGCTGGTCCGAGAGAAGATCATCGACGCGGCGGCGCGGCGCCTCGGTGTCCCGGCCGGCAGCCTTCACCTGAGCGACGGGGTGGTGGCCTCGACGGAACCGGGCGGCCCCTCCATCGACCTGGCGGAGCTGGCCGGACGCGCGGCACTGCCCGGAACGCCCGAACCCACCGACGGACAGCACGGCACCGAACTCAGCGAGACCGTGCACTTCCGGCCACCCGGCTTCGCCGTCGCGAGCGGCGCGCACGCGGCGGTCGTCGAGGTCGACGAGCACACCGGTGAGGTCGAGATCCTGCACTACGTCGTCGTCCACGACGCGGGCGTCATCGTCAACCCGATGATCGCCGAGGGCCAGGTGACCGGCGGGATCGCGCAGGGGATCGGCGGCGCCCTGTACGAGGAGATGGTCTACGGCGCCGACGGGCAGCCCAGGACCGGCACCTACATGGACTACCTGGTGCCGACCTCCTCGGAGATCCCCGACCTCGACATGGACGAGATCCACACCCCGAGCCCGATGAACGACCTTGGCGTCAAGGGGCTCGGCGAGGGCGGCGCGATCGCACCGCAGGCCGTGCTCGCCAACGCCGTCGAGGACGCGCTGCGCCCCTTCGGCGCGGTCGTGCGCCGGGGCCCGCTCTCACCGAGCCGGGTGCGCGACCTGATCCGCCCCTCGGTCACGCCCGGCTGACCCGTACCACCCACTCCCGAACCCAGGACGGCAACCCATGCAGCTCGACCACTCGTTCACCGTTGCGGCGGACCCCGACGACGCGTGGAAGCTCTTCCACGACCTCGGCCGGGTCGCGCCCTGTATGCCCGGCGCCGTACTGGACACGCTCGACGGTGACGCCTTCACCGGCCGGGTCAAGGTCAAGATCGGTGCGGTGCAGATGAGTTACCGCGGCGAGGGAACCATCACGCGTGACGAGGCCGCACGGTCGATGCACCTCGACCTCAGCGGCAGCGAGACCCGGGGCGCGGGCACCGCGTCCGCGAGGGTCACCGCGACGCTGACTGCGGGTGCGGACGGCACCCGCGTCCACGTGCGCACGGATCTCGACATCACCGGCCGTCCCGCGCAGTTCGGCAGGGGCATCATGACCGAGGTCGGGGACCGGCTGGTCCAGCAGTTCGCCGACCGCCTTGAGGATCTGCTGAGGGAAGCGGGCCCCGGGCTCGACAGCACCGCAGGCCAGGCACCCGCGGCGTTTCCGGCCGAGCCGGAGGCGGTGGACCTCGGCGCGGTCGCGCTGCCGGTCCTGCTGAGGAAGGCGGCCGTGCCCGCTGCCGCGGTGCTGGCCGTCGTGGTGCTGATCAGGGTGCTGAGGGGGAGCTCTCGCGACTGACCCCCCGTATCGCCGGCGACGGCGGTCCGGAATCCGGCGTCTACGCGGTACCGGCGAACCTGATGCACGGGCAAGCCGAGGCCTTCGTCGCCTACGTCCGTGACACCGGCCTGCAGGTGCGCCGGGCGTCGATCGACGAGAAGACGGTGCCGACCGCGATCGAACCGCTCCGCCGGGCCACCTCCACGTGACGCCGAGCTGTCCCGTCCGTGTGCACGCGAGACCGAGCCCGCACCTGACCCGAACGTCGCCGGGCACATCGCGGCTACCTTGCCCTGCTCGACGTGAACGACGTTGAGTCTCGCTGATCAGCGGATTTCATTCTCGGGGTGCTCGCTGTCGTAGGTCTCACGGGCGCGGGCGATGTGGCCCCGGTGTTCGAGTGACCAATCGGCAAGTGCCTTGACGAGGTGCGTCAGGCTCGCGCCCGTCTCGGTGAGCCGGTAGTCGACCTGGGCGGGCACGGTCGGATACACGGTCCGAAGGGCCAGGCCGTCTCTCTCCAGTCGCCGCACGGTAAGGGTCAGCATGCGCTGGGAGATCCCATCGATGGCGCGCTGAAGTTGCTTGAAACGTCGCGGCCCGTTGGCGAGCTCGACGATGACCAGGACCGACCACTTGTCACCGACCCGATCGAGGACGTCGCGGATCCCGCAGTCGGGGTGGTCCTGCTGTCCGCAGGGTTCGAGTTCAGCGGCTTTGGCGGTTACCTCGGTGTGCGTCACTGACACGAAACTGCCTCCTTGTGGAGCGACCTGGGCCGGTTGAAGATCTCACCGTAGTTACTGAAGAGAACCACGGCAGGAGACAGAACCACAATGATCATGGTGACCGGTGCGAACGGACGTCTCGCCTCTCTCGCGCTCCAGGAGTTGGCTGAGCGCGACGTGTCCGCCCTGGGCGGCACTCGATCGCCCGCACAAGGGCAGCGGCGACTCGATTTCGACGACCCCGCGAGCCTCGACCTCACCGGCGTTTCCACGCTGGTCCTCGTCTCGGCGGGGTACGCCGAGGACGACCAGGTCATCACCCGGCACCAGGCAGTTGTGGACGCCGCGGTGCGCCATGGCGTGAGCCACGTGGTGTACACCAGCCTGGCCGGCGACGGTGACCACCTTGGCTTCGCCCTCGCCCATCGGGCCACCGAACAGCTGATCAAGACCAGCGGACTTGGGTGGACCGTCCTGCGCAACGGGCTCTACGCCGAACTCTTCGGGGCGCTCCTGACCTGGACCGCTGACGGTGTGGAATCGGCGTTCGGCGACGGAGCGCTCGCCGCTGTGGCGCGAGCGGACCTGGCCGCTGCCGCAGCCGTCGTGGCCGCCGATCCGGCCGCCCATGCCGGTAAGACCTATGACCTGGTCGGCGAACCGATCACCGCCGTCGGCATCGCCGCATCCCTCGGAGTCGCGCACCGGACCATCGGGCTCGGGGAGTACCGGGCCCGACTCCTTGCTGACGAGACGCTTCTGCCGTTCCAGCCGTCGATGCTCGCCTCGATCGCTACCAGCGTCCGCCACGGGTTCCTCAGCAGCACCCGCCCCGACCTCGCCCAGCTACTCGGCCGACCGCTCACCGACCCGCTCACCGTCGCCACGGACACCGCAGCCGCGATGCGCCCCGGCGCCCGCTGACACGGATAGTTCACCGCAGTGCGCCACGGTCCATCGAAGGCCGCCGTCGACGGCGAGCAGGTAGGTTCAGGCGGTCCGATGTAGTGGTCACCCCTGCAGCATGGCGTGCCGCGAGTCCTGGTGCTGTCGTTCTCGTGAACCAGCCCCGGCCGGTCGCAGCTACGGGCCCTCGCCACTCCCAGCGGCGGGGCAGAGGGTGCTACAGGTTCTTCGAGGTCGCGGGGACAGGCGCCGTTGGGGCCCCTGCGACAGAGCGGGCACAGACCCCGGAGATCATAGGGTTGCGGCCCTGCGTCCGCACGAGATCGGCCTGGCGGCGGCGGGCACCGACCGCCGCACACCGGGTCTGCGCCGCGAAGAGGTGGCGGAGCTCGCCCGCATGTCGGTCGACTACTACACGCGGCTGGAGCAGGTCCGGGGGCCGGGGCCATCGGCCCGGATCCTGGACGCGCCGGCCCGCGCGCAGCCATCTGTTCCGCCTGGCGGGTTCGAGCGCGCCGCCTGGCATCAGCGCCGTGCGGCGGGTGCGCCCGCACGTGGCCCGGATGCTGGAGCGGCTGCCGGAGACCGGCGCCATCGTCACTGACGCGGCGTACGACGTTATCGCCTGGAACCCCTTGGCCCGGGCACTGCTCGGCGCCGACCTCGGAGGCGGGACGACGAACCTGGCCCGACGCCGCTTCCTGGGCCAGGGGCAGATGTACGGGAGCTCCAGCGCCGAGGAGTTCCGCCAGATCTGGGAGGCGCGTCCGGTCCACGCTCCCGGGCATCGCACCAAGCCCCTGGACCATCCGGAAGCCGGAGCGCTGCGGTTGAACTGCGACGTCCTGCTCGCACCCGAGGATGACCAGGAGGTTGGCCCGATCACGGCCGACCCCGGGTCACCTGCCGTGCGGGCTCTGCGCAGGCTGGCCACGCAGGCGACTTGAAACGAAGGATGCGCACAGGTCTCGCCACCGCTCACAGAACGTCGCAACTCAATACCCACTCGGGCCTGTGCCCACTTGATGCCGAGGCTTTCCACGCCGCCAAGCGCGGCCTCTTGTGAGCCTGCCCAAACCTTGCGGTTTGGCTTCGTCCCCCGATGGGGGAGTGGAGCGTCTGTGGACTGCACCAGCCACAAGTGGCGAGGGCAGGGAACCTCCGAGTTCGAGTCCGGAAGCAGGCAGACCTCGCCCACACGGGCAGGCCAACGGGGCCGGAAAACCGAGCCGAGCCACCCGTCCCAACGTCGGGCGCCACACCTGGATACGGGGCTTATGTGTCGCGATTGGTGAAGGTGGGCACGCCGACCATGTTCTGAGTGCTGCAATGGAGGTCAGCGAGTACGGTCGGCGCGCAGCGACGGTCCCTGCACCCCGCACACGGACCGTCAGGCCGCCGAACCGGACCGTGCAGCCCCCGCGCGTGCAGGGGCGGCCCCTCGGAGCGCGCGACGACCGCTTGGACCGATCCGTTCGGCTCGCGCGTGCAGGGACGGTCCCATGAGCCCCGACGTCGCCCCGTGCAGGCACACCGCGCCTTGGTTTGAGAGATCTCGTCCGCGCAGCGCACGCAACTGATGGGGGGCACTCATTGTCGTTCTCGTGGTTCCCGAGGACCGGGATGCGAGAGCGCGACGCCGAGTGTGCCGTCGGATCGCAGGAGTCCTGTTCCTGACGCGGCAGTACGCGACGCTGGGCGGTGCCGTTCCGTGATCATGCAACGGCACCACCCCCGCTTTCGCCGGAAGCGTCAGCCGATGTTCGGGCCGTTGTCGTTGGACAGGTTCAGGCCGAAGCGGCCGTTGAGTACCGGGGCGCCCAGGTCGACCGGATTGAAGGCGAAGGAGCCGGTGGCGGTCAGGCCCGAGGAAGCACCCCGCAGCGACCACACGGCACCACCGTCCGCGACCGTGTCGAGGTCCTCGTCGGGGGCGCCGGCTGTCAGGTCTGCCTTGCCGTCCTTGTTGATGTCGAGCAGCCGGACCGATCCGCCGAAGTGGTCACCGGCCTCCGCCCCGCCCGGAACGCCGGCCGAGTCCTGGTGGAAGGAGTGCGAACCGGTACCGCTCAGTCCGCCGGAGCCGCCCTTCAGCAGCACCACGGCGCCCGCCCCGTTGGCCGTCTCGATGGCCTCGAAAGGCACACCCGCGGCCAGGTCGGCGTAGCCGTCGCCATTGACGTCACCCGCGCTGAGCCGGGCGCCGAACTGGTCGCCCTTCTCGCTCACCCCGGGAACGCCCGCGGTGTCCTGGGTGATCGTCTTCGTCCGGGTGGTGCTCGGGCCGGACGCGGAACCGTAGTAGATCTTGATGGTTCCGGGGTCGGTGGTCAGGTCCTCCGTGATGCCGTTCGGGATCACCCGGGTGGCGAGGTCGTCCTTGCCGTCCTTGTCGAAGTCACCGACCGCGGTGGCCCCGGCGCTGGGGAGCGCGCGCGAGGTCGTGGACAGGCCGTTCGGGGTGCCCAGCCACAGCTTGCCGCCCTCGGCATGGTTCTCGTACACGAAGAACGTGCACAGGTCGTCGATGCCGTCGCCGTTGAAGTCGCCGGCTGCGGTGTCCGACATCTTGTTGTCCGTGTTGGATGTGACGATGCTCTGCTCGCGGGCGGGCTTCCCGGCCCGGGTGAAAGGCCCGTAGAGCACGGCGCGCACCCACCCGTCGTCGCCGTTCAGCATCATCAGGTCCGTCGTCCCGTCGCCGTTGAAGTCACCGGCGGTCAGGTTGTCTCCGATTTGATAGTCGGACGAAGTCGGTACACGGACTGCGCCCTGCCCGGTGATGCCGCCGACGCTGCCCCACAGCAGGATGACGGAGCCGTTGATGGCGTCACCCTCACCGAGGAACCGTTCGTGAGTGACCAGTGCGAGGTCGGTCAGCCCGTCGTGGTCGAGGTCCTTGGCGACCATCCGGTAGCCGAAGCCGTGACCGTCCCCGGGTGTCCCCGGCACGCCCGGTGTGTTCTGGTCGATGACCGTGGTGTTCGCCGTCGTCAGGCCGTTGGACGAGCCGTAGCTGACGGTGATGTAACCGGCCCGGGAGTGGCCGGCGACCGTGGCGGCGGGGGCGGCGACGGCGAGGTCCTGATAGCCGTCCCCGTTGAAGTCCTCGCGCACGGTGGTAGCTGCTGTGCCCGCTGATGTGCCGCTGGGTGCTGCGACGGCCGTGCCTCCCGACCATGCCGTTGCGGCACAGACGGCTATGGCCAATGTGGTGCGCATGCCCACAAATTTCTCCTTGGTCGCGTACGCGGAGCCACTGGCGTACGAGGTGTGAGGGCTCGCACAGGAGGACATGCGAGACGCGGAGAAGGTTGCACGGCGATTTAACAGCGAACTCGCCTGTTCAGTATGGAAATGGGTGCAGTCAGGCGCGGTGCGTAGGAGGCCACTTCTCGCCTTGGCGGTTGCGGCGGATCAGCGGCCGTCACGTAAGGGCCGTAACAGGACTGCTCGCCCCGACGACATCATGCCTGCAACCCCGTCGCACCTGACTCTGCGCCGCCAACTACCAATCACGAGCGGCTACTTGATTCTCTGGTGCCGCTGAAATGGATGTCATGAACGGAGTAGGCGGGGGTAGGAGCACGGCGCGTCACCACCGCGGGCCAAGGTGCCGCGGGACGGCGGTCCCCTCCCGGCTCCGTACGCGACGGGCCGGACACCGTGCACTCTTCGGAGGAGAACCAGTGCTCTCACGTCGGCACAGACTCGGCACCAGCATCGACACCAAAGCCGAGACCCGTACGGTCACCCGGGCGCGCGCCTGCGCCGCCGCGCGTCTCTGGGGCACTGCCGGCCTCACCCTTGCGTTGCTGACGCCGGTGGCTGCCGCCACTGCCGCCCCATCCGGTGCTGACGCCGCCACCGCCCGATGGGCCGCTGCCGCTCAGCCCCGCGCCGCCTCCCGCGTCCTGCCGCTCGACGACTACTCGGACATGGTCGTCGACGGTGTCCACAGCCGCCTCTTCTTCAGCGACCCTGCCCGAGGCGCGGTCGTCGTCACCGATTTCGAGGGCGCGGTACTGAAGCAGGTGACCGGCCTGTCCGGGGCGGCGCAGCTGGCCCTGTCGGAGGACGCCGCCACTTTGTACGCGGCCCTGCCCGGTGCGGACGCCGTCGCGGCCATCAGCACCACCACCCACGACGTCGTCGCGAGGTATGCCACTGGCGTCGGCACCGCCCCGCGCACCCTCGCGGTCAGCGGTGAGCGCCTGTGGTTCGGCTACGGTGCCGAGGGCGCCGGCGACATCGGGTCGGTCGACCTCACAAGCGCGCGCCCCGTCGTCACCCTGGGGCAGGCCACCGCCGATGGCTGGTACTCCGCACCGGCACTGGCCACCTCCGCGGCCGCCCCCGGCGTCCTGGTCGCCGGTGAGCGGGATGTCAGCCCAGCCACCTTCGCCGTGTACGACGTACACACAGCCACTGCCCGCCGCACGGCCGAGCGACGGCTGCCCGACGCCGGTGACACTCAGGACCTGGCCTTCACCGCCGATGGCAAGAACGTCATCCTGGCCGGCGGCAGCCCCTACTACCACCAGGTGCTGCGCACCTCCGACCTCGCCGACGCGGGCCGCTACCCGGCAGCCGCCTACCCCAACGCGGTGGCAGTAGCCGCCGACGGAGCCGTCGCGGCCGGGGTGGACAGCGAATACGGCTCGGATGTCTTCATGTTCAAGCCGGGCGCCAGCGCCTCGCACGGCGTCTTCGAGTTCGCCGCCGATGACGCCTCTCCGCTGCTGCTGCCCGCCGGTCTCGGCTGGGCGCCGGACAACCGCCGCCTGTTCGCCGCTACCCGGGAGACACGCCAGGGCGCACCGGTCGTCCTGCGGGTGCTGACCACTCCCGGCAAGGCCGCCACCGAGACCGTGCTGCACATACCCTCCACGACCCCCTCCGGTACTCGCTCCCTGACCGGCCGCCTCGCCTCCGACCTGCCCTTTCCAGCCGGCACCACCGTCACCCTCACCCGCCTGGACCCCGGCGCCACCAGGCCGGTGAAGCTCCCGCCCACCGCTCTTGCCACGGATGAGACCTTCGCCCTCACCGACCGCGCCACCGCCCGCGGCTACATCACCTACACCGCGTCGTTCGCCGGCGACGCCCTCCACCTGCCGTCCAGCACCAGCATCGAGGTCTACATCCGCTGACCATCCCTACCCGGCTACCCGGGTACCCGGGTAGCCGGGTACCCGGGATGGGCCGCCGAGCGGCCTCCGGCGGACAGGTCGTCTTCCGTATCCACGCCTTCCGCACGCCGGGTGACGCCGAGGCGGCGATGAAGGGACTGGCAGCCGCCCAGCCCAGCAAGGCCGGCAGCAGAGCCCGGCCGTTGCATGTGCCTCTGGACACGGACGAGACCGATGCGTTCACCGGTCCGTGCGTCCTCCGGACGAAGACGAGCGCGCCCGAGAATGAATCACAGGGTGCCGGAGCGGCGTCGCGGAGACAACGGGGCCGGAAGGCGTCGGTGCACGAAGCCCTCGCACTGGGTGCCCGTGTCCTTCCGGCACGTCCCCAGGGACTCCTGCGGTAGATCGATTTCGGTGCCGAATCCTGCCCACCGGTCCGGGGCGCTCTCCGTGTCGACCAGCGCTCGGCGGACCTGGTCCCAGCGACTGGGCCGTCTCCGTGGGACCGTCGCGCGGACAGTGGCCTGGCTTGCAGGGCGCGGCCGTCTGCACCGCCGCTACGAGCGCAAGGCCGAACACTTCCTGGCCTTCGCCGACATCGCCGCCGCGCTCATCTGCTACCGGCGTCTGGGCGCGTGAGCCGGTTCATGCCGCTCCGAGGAAACCCGGGTCGGTGCCGTCGAACTGGACGCACGAGTCGCGGCTCAGCCCCAGGAGTTCCGCCATGGGGACGGCACGACGACTGGTCGCCTGCAGGTCCTGGCGGGCTTCGGCCGACCACAACGGCGGGAAGAACGACAATCCCTGCCGGCCGTTCAGCACGGAGACCTCAGTGCGCCAGCCGTCCCACCGCAGACCTCCATAGAACTCCTGGAGTCCTCCAGAGAGAATCCAGGACAGCCAGGCCGAGTGCCCGGCACCCAGCGCCTCCCAGCCAAGGGAGTCGGGGGCGAAGTAGACGATCTCGCCAGGCTCTCCGGGCCGACCGGCCGCACGCGGGTCGCCCCCGTTGAGCGCAAACACCCCGCCCAGCACATCGTGCGCAACCACGAGCCCCGCCCCCGGCCGCCAGACTGGATCGAACGACGGGGGCATCGCGTTGATCTCCGCCAGGCCCGGCAGCCTCTCGGCGTCGGCGCCAACCGGGCTTCCGAAGATCCGCAACCAGCCTCTGTCCACGAGCAGACCGCCGCAACTCAGCATGATGCCGCCCAAATTTGACCGGGCCGAGACCTGGAGCTGCAACAGGGACGCACGGCCTGTCTCGGCATCGCCGGGCAGCACCTCAACTGGTACGTCAGTGCCGGACAGCTCCTGGAGGAGGAGCGGCCAGGCTGGATCATCGACGTTGAGCAGCTCATTGACCTCGCGCATCCCCGCATCGTCGCACCAGCACCGACGGCGCAGTCGGCCAGGGCGCCCTCACTCCGATCCGCCGAACGAGACGATCTCTTCGACATGCTCGGACTCGTCCCCGCCACCGGCTACAACCGCCGGATCCTGGTCATACTGCGGTACTTGGGGTCCTGGCGCGCAACGAGCCGGGCCTCGGGTCGCCCCGTCGCCCGGCACGTCGTCACTAGCCCGACGGTTCACCGGTCACTTGGAACCCCGTCACTGGAATGGTCGAGGATTCCAAGGGGCGTTACGGCTTTCCGCAGGTTTCTGCCTTCGGTTTCCCGCAGGGCGGCACCTGCGGTTTTCCGTCCGGTGAACCTGCGGAAAGCAACGGTCAGCACGACGGTTTACCTCGTATCCCCCCGACTGTCGGTGGATCTAGCGTTCTGCTCGTCGGGATCCGACCGGCTTCCACGGCCGGACCTGCAGCAACGGAAGGACGCAAGGGTGCGAAAGAAGCCGGCAACAGTACGGATCGCGCGATGGAGTGCCACGCATCCGTGGTCCGCCATCGGCCTGTGGGTCGTCTTCGTCGCCGCGTGCCTCGTTCTGGGCGGAGCGGCAGGTACGGACTCGATCAGCGACGAGGAGTCGGGGGTCCGAGAGTCGGGCCGGGCCGGCAAGATCGTTCACTCCGGTGACTTCCCCGAGAAGGCCGAGGAGAACGTGCTGATCACCGCCGAGGACGGAGGGAAGCTCGACCCGGCGGCCGGCCGCGAGGCCGCCGCGGACGTCGTCGAGCGGATGAAGGCCCTCGACGAGGTGGAAAGCGTCGGCGACCCGGCCCCCGCACCCGACGGCAAGGCCCTGCTGGTCCCCGTGACGATGAAGGGCGACACCGAGAACGCCGACCAGCGTGTGCAACCGCTGCTCGATGCCGGCGCGTCGGTCCAGGACGCCCACGAGGGCCTCCGGGTCGACGAGGTGGGCACCGGTTCGACCGCCAAGGGTCTGTCGGAGACGCTCGGCGAGGACTTCAAGAAGGCCGAGCTGATCAGCCTGCCGCTGACCCTGCTGATCCTGCTCGTGGTCTTCGGAGCGATCATCGCGGCGGGCGTGCCGGTGGTCCTGGCCCTCTCGTGCGTGGGCGCCGCCATCGGACTGTCCACGCTCGCCTCCCACGTACTGCCCGAGACCAGCGCGGTCAGCAACGTCATCCTGCTCATGGGCATGGCCGTGGGCGTGGACTACTCGCTCTTCTACCTGAAGCGGGAGCGCGAGGAACGCCGCGCGGGAAAGTCCCACGTCGACGCCATCGAGGTCGCGGCGGAGACCTCCGGGCACACCGTAGTGGTGTCCGGAACTACCGTCATCGTGGCCATGGCCGGCCTCTACCTGGCGAACGAGGCGACCTTCGCCTCCCTGGCCACCGGCTCGATCATCGTGGTCGCGGTGGCCGTACTGGCCTCGCTGACCGTGCTGCCCGCCCTCCTCGCCAAGCTGGGACGCTGGGTCGACAAGCCCAAGGTGCCCTTTCTGTGGCGGCTCACCATGCGCTCGGGCGAGTCGCGGGTGTGGCCCGCGTTGCTGCGTCCGGCGCTGTCCAAGCCGTTCATCACGCTGGCGGTGTCCGTGGGCGCACTGCTGCTGCTGGCGGTGCCGGCCCTCGACATGAAGCTCAAGCAGCCGGGCTCCGACGACCTGTCCCGGGACATCGCCGTGGTGCAGGCGATGGACCGGCTCACCGAACACTTCCCCAGCAAGGGCACCGTGCACCAGGTCGCCGTCCGGGCGCCCGCCGACCGGGCCGACGACGTGAAGACCGCGCTGAACGACCTGCTGGAGCGCACCGCGAAGGACGAACTCTTCGCCCACGACGCCACCCCCACCATCAAGGTGTCCGAGGACCGCAGAGTCCACACCGTCGACGTCGGCACCCCCTACCAGCCGAAGAGCGACGGGGCCCGCGAGTCCCTGGACCTCCTGCGCGAGTGGGTGCCGCAGACGATGGCGGATGTGCCCGGCGCCGAGAGCGCGGTCGGCGGCAAGGTGGCGCAGGGCGTCGACTTCACGGGGCACCTCGAGGAGCGCATGCCCTGGGTGGTGGGCTTCGTCCTGCTGCTGACCTTCATCACCATGGTGATGATCTTCCGGTCGATCGCCGTGGCGCTCTCCGCGATCCTGCTCAACCTGCTCTCCGCCGCGGCTGCCTTCGGGCTGCTCGTCGCCGTCTTCCAGAACAGCTGGGCAGAGGGATTTCTCGACTTCCACAGCTCGGGCGCGGTCGTCTCCTGGCTGCCTCTGTTCCTCTTCGTGGTCCTTTTCGGGCTGTCGATGGACTATCACGTCTTCGTGGTCAGCCGGATCCGCGAGGCAGCCCTCGCGGGCGCCCCGACCAGGACCGCCGTCCGTGAGGGCATCACCCGCTCCGCGGGCGTGGTCACCAGCGCCGCGATCGTCATGGTCGGAGTCTTCGCGATCTTCGGCACCCTGAGCATGGTCGAGTTCAAACAGTTGGGCGTCGGCCTCGCGGCCGCCATCCTGCTGGACGCCGTGATCATCCGGATCTACGTGCTACCGGCCCTGATGACGGCGCTGGGCAAGTGGAACTGGTGGCCCGGCAAGGTCTCCGGCGGGCCGGTCCCCCTCCCGGACCAGGCCGAGCCCGGCAGCCGCCACACCGAGGAGCAGCCCCAGTACGCGCGGTTCGCCGCCGAGCAGCAGTACGGGCAGCCGTCCACGCAGCAGCCGTACCAGCTGGGCGGACACCAGCAGCCCCGCCCGGGCCGCGACGACGCCTCGCGGCCCGGCTACTACCAGCAGTAGAGCCAGGCTTTCCGGCGAGGAAGGAGTGTCTCCCGTCACCCCCGGACGGAGACGGCCCTCCTTCCTCGTTCTCGCGTGCCCGGCCGCCGTGCCCGGCAACTGGGGGTGCTGGAGGTGCCGCAGTCGGCCACCGCATGACGGCTGGGCCCCTGTGCGTGTCCGGCGCCCGGTCAGTTCTGCGCGCAGTCCGGGCCGGTGAGCAAGGTGCCGACGACGTCAGGGTTGGTCATCCAGCCCGCCTGCGTCCCGTGCATCTCGCCGTCAGGGCGCGGCGGGCTCAGGGCAAGCATGGAGACGCCGCCACGCCGGAGGAAACAGCTCAGTACAGCACCCAGAGGGAGATACGCCCATTGTTGTCGACACAAGTGGCGTCCAGGTAGTGCTGCTTCGCCATGGGAATGTCCGCCTGGCACGCGGCCATGTTGGGATACATCTCCGGGCCTCCGGCGATGTCGTACCAGCTGGCGGCGGAAGCAGAGCCGGCCGTCAACGGAATCGCGACCGCAGCGGCGGCGACGGCGAGACCGTAGGTCATTCGCTTGCGCCACGCCTTCATACAACGCTCCTCACGTCAAGGGACGGCCTTGGAACGGCCGACCGCGTCAGATCAACTTCTGCCCGGGCAGGTCCCGGGCACTCCGCACCCCAACATGCGGAACACATTCCAAAGCCACCGGAGCCACTGTTACAAGGCCCCTGCAAAGCCGGACGTACATGGACTGAGAAGTCCGACTTCACGGCCGCGGCTGCTGCTCCTGCCGGGTAGCAGCCCTGGGAGTGGCCAACTTCCGGCGCGGCTCCGGTTCCTTTCGAGCACGTGTTCAAGGCCCTGCCCGGCGCGTACGACATCGCCCGTCGGACCCTCCGATCGCCGCCATTCCCGTGGTGCGTGGAACGCGGCGAACGGCCCGCCGGGGCGGTGGGAGAACCGTCCCGGCGGGCCGCCGTCATGCGGGCCCGCGCGGCCATGGAGCCGGCTGCGCGGGCTGCTCGGCTACTTGCCGAAGTAGGCGTTGTAGATCGCCACCGAGGATGTGTTGCCCTTCTTGTCCGTGACCTTGGCCTTGAACGAGAGCGACTTCTTCTTCGCCGGGTTCTTGACCGAGATCTTGCCCTTCGCGACCGCGGTCTTCTTCCAGGTCTTCCCCGCGTCGTAACTGACGTACACCGTGAGCGACTTGAGGTTCTTCCCGGCGGCCGCTCCCTGCACCGTCACCGGCACGGACACGGACTTGCCGGCCTTGGCCGTACTGTCCAGTGCCACGGCAGGAGTGAAGCGGACCATGGAGACCGGCAGGGCGGTGAGCTCCTTGGTGCGGCCGGAGCGGAAGGTCCAGCTCGCGTCGATCCGGGTGGAGACCGAGGCGACATCCGTGGCGCGCCGTACCGACGTGGTCAGCCGGTAGTCGGCCGCTGCGGCCGGCACGGGGACAGCGGTTTCGCCCGACAGCGGGTCGTCGTTCCTGGCGAACGCTTTGCCGTTGCGGTAGAGCACCGTCTTCGCCGAGCTGTACAGGGAGCCCCCGGCGTTCCGGTTGCCGTCGGCGGCCAGCGGCATGGACCCGATAATCCCGTCGCCTTCACGGAACACCCCGAAGTCGGCGTTGACATAGGGCCCGAACACGGCGGTGTTCACGGTCTTGGTGTACGTCTTGCCGGCTTTGAGCGTCCGCGGGGCGCCGAGGGAGTACGAGGCGTCAACCTGCGGGTAGCCGTCCGCGTCGAGCGCCCCGTTCTGGGAGAAGTCGAATCCCCACTGCACTTTGTCGACGGTGGAGACGTACGAGGTGGTGGTCGCCGGAAGATTCTGGGTCGTTGCGGCCGACCAGCCTCCGAACGAGTCGGGCAGTTGGCCCCAGGCGTAGACGTCGCCGGTCTTGCCCTTGACGGACGAACCGGAGCGGATGGCGACCTTGGCCAGCTGTCCGCTTCCGAACGCCCGGTGGTAGCCGGTCGCCACCCGGGTCACGGGGCCGCCGAGCGCGATGTCGTAACGGGTCGCCGTACCCTTGGTCCACGTGCCGTACCAGTGCTGGGCAAGCTGGACGCCGGTCACCTTCGGACCGATGTGCGCGGTGCGCAGCTGCTTGTACGAGTCGAGCACCCAGCCGTACCCGTAGCCGTTGTCCTCGGAGTCGACCTGAAGGTCGGGCGAGGCCATCACGGGCTTCGTGCCGGTGGCGGGAAGGGTGAAGTCCACCGGCTTGGCCAGACGCGCGTCGAACGTCACCGTGGTGTTCCCGGTGAGGTTCAGATAGGGCTGAGCGAGCCAGTCGACGCCCTTGCTCAGGTCGTCCGGGTTGATGTACACGGCCGAGTTCAGCACGTACCCGCCCTTGGGGACGCGGAGCTTCGCTGTTCCGCCGACGGCTTCGGCGGATTCCCACACGCCGTTCGCGGCGCCGCTCATACCGTAGACGTCGCTCGTGGTGTAGGGGGCCGGCTTGCCGTCGCGCCCGATGGTCTTGAGCGTGAGGTCGTACGATTCGCGCTCGCGGTCGACAGCGGCCGCGGTGCGGACGGTCTGCCCGCCGCCGGTCGCGACGACGTAGGCGGAGTAGCCGCCGTCGGCCGTGCCGCCGAGCTTCGTGTTCACGGTCAGCGGCACCTGGGCGGTGCCGCCCGCCGGAACGGTCACGCTGGTGGCGCCGAGGGAGAAGAAGCCGGCCGGGGCGGGCTTGCCCGTCGGGCCGGACCCCTGGACGGTGAGCCCCAAGGTGACGTCGCTCGTGCCGAGGTTGCGGTACGACACCTTCTTGGTGACCGGCACGTCATCGGTGTGCGGCCACTGCTGGACGCCGAAGCTCACCGAAACCGGGTCGGCGACCACGGACTGGGTGATCGCCCGGTCGACGGCGATCCGGCCCGAACCCTGCTCGAAGGGGGTGTACTTCCCCGGCTTCGTTGAGGCCGCGAGGGCCCCCTTGAGCTCGGTGTACCTCCAAGTGGGGTGCTGCTGCTTGAGGAGCGCCGCGGCGCCCGCGACGTGCGGGGTCGCCATCGATGTACCAGAGATCGTCAGATAACCCGCCGGGTTCTGACCGACCTCCTGGTCGATGACGGAGCCGGGTGAGGCGGCCGCCGTGATGTCCACGCCCGGGGCGGTGACGTCAGGCTTGATCGCGCCGTCGCCCACCCGGGGGCCCCTGCTGGAGAAGTCCGCCAGCAGGTCCTTGTCGTCGACCGCACCGACGGTCAGCGCGGCGTCCGCGCTGCCCGGGGAGCCGACCGTGCCCGCCGCGTCGCCCTCGTTGCCCGCTGCGATGGCGAAGAGCACGCCGCTGTCGGCCGAGAGTTTGTCGACCGCCGCCTCCAGCGGATCGATCCCCGGAGTGTCGGTCCCTCCGAGGCTCAGGTTGATGACATCGGCGCCCTGCGCGACCGCCCACTCCATGCCGGCCAGGATGCCGGAGTCGTCACCGAAGCCGTCATCGTCGAGCACCTTGCCCTCAAGGAGCCTGGCGTCCGGCGCCACGCCCTTGAACTTCCCGCCCGACTTCGCGCCCGTGCCCGCCGCGATGGAGGAGACATGGGTGCCGTGGCCGAAACGGTCCTTCGTGTCGGGCGAGGCGGAGAAGTTCTTCGCCGCGAGGATCTGGCCCTTGAGGTCCGGATGAGTGGCGTCCGCGCCGGTGTCCAGGACGGCGATCTTGACGCCCTTGCCGGTGTAGCCCGCTTTCCAGGCCGTCGGGGCGCCGATCTGCGGGACGCTCTTGTCGAGGCTCGCCCGGCGTACTCCGTCCAGCCACACCCGGTCGATCCCGGCTGCCGTGGTCCGCTGGGCGCCACCGGACGGCTTGCTGGTGAGCGCCCGCCAGACGGAGCGGGCGTCCTCCTGCGGAGTGGTCACCGCCTGGGCGTTCAGCGACTTCAGCACGGGTCCGACGCGGGTGGCGCCCGCGTCGCGCAGCTGGGCCTGCGCGGTCGTGGCCGCGGTGCCCCGGTAGGAGACGATCAGCTTCAGGCCCGGCTTCTGGGCCCGGTGGTTCTCCGCCCGGCTCAGCTCCGTGACATCGAACAGTCGGCGGTCCAGCTTTCCGGAGCTGATCAGCCGGTGTGCGTCGGCCGGGACAAGCAGGGTGTGCCCGTCCAGCGTCTGCCGCTGCACCGGTATATGCTCGCGCCCCGCCGCGGGACGAAAGCCGGTGACCCGGCCCTTGGCGTCCACCGTGACGCGGTCGCCGGTGATGAGCGTCAGCTGATTGCTTGCGCCGGACGAACCGCCGGCGGGCTGCGACGGGCGGGTGTCGTGCGCCATGGCCGGGGTGGTCAACCCGGCCGCGAGCGCCACGGCCGCTGCTGTGGCGACCGTGGAAACACACGCTCTTCTCACGTGTTTGCGCAACTCTCCCCCTGGAGAATCAGGCGGCCCCCGCAAGGGCCGGTGGGCAGTTGCCTCCGATGCGTGCATCGCAGGCAACTGTTTCCCCCATAGAGGGAGAAGCGCTCGAATGGGTTCACAGCACGCGTACAGATGGCCGGAGTTGGCCGGATTCACGCCCAATTCCTGCTCGCCCTCGGCTGCCTGCCGGTCGGACCCGCAGGGCGCCCGCTCGCGCGCGGTGGCGCCCCTCTCGGACATGGGGCGGTGGCGGCGCCCTTCAGGCCCTCGATGAGTGGGATGGCGCAGGGCCTCGCCCGTGTTCGTGGAGCCACCGGTGGCCGCGAGGCGATGGGTGGCACATGCCGGCCAGGGCGGCGGTTCGGGCCGTCTTCCGCTCCTCCGGTGTCGGCTGCTCGGTGTGGCAGTGGTTCGGGTGGACCGGGCGGGGGAGGCGCAGGCAGGGGTCCGGGCTTATCGCTGCCATTACGGCAGGCCGAATCCACCAGCCGCTTCGCTATGCCTTACGAGCTCGTGCATGGTCAGGGGTGACGATGGCCTCGCTGTCTCGTTGGGCCGTTCGTGGTGGGGATGCAGGCTCGTGGGTTGATCGTGTCGGAGCTGCCTGGCTGGCCGGCTCGACGCACGTACGGGTGCGCAACAGGTCGAGGAGATCGTCATCGACAGTCCGCGCGCTGCAACGGCTCAACTGGTCCAACCGCCGATGTGAGAGCTGGCCTCGCCGCCAGCGGCCACCCACTCCTGGTAGGCCCTCGCGATCTCGCCGAGGTACTGCCCAAGATCGAACCGGACTTCGTCCACGAGCCTGCCCCGGAGGTCCGGGTACATCAGATCGGTCCACACGACGGTCTCGCCCTGGAGGCGCACACGGACGACGACCCCGCCCGCCTCGGGTGCGGAGGGCACCGCAGACGCCACGCTGACGTCTCGAACTGCATCGGTCGGATAGAGCGGCCCGCCAGGGAGGAGGAGTTGTCGGGGATGCAGGCCGACCGCACCGCTGTGGCTTCGCGCGATCATGTCGAGTCCATCGACAAAGAGGTATGTGTGCACACCCTCACAAACCGGCGCCCCGGAGCAGCGACCGACGAACAACGTGCTGGTGATGGCACCATCGCTCGGGGGGCCAGGAGCTACTACCCGAAGCTTGCGCGGCGGTCTACGCGGCATCTGCCCATCGTGACGTCATGAGCGGATCTCAGCGACAGCGCCTCCCTGCGTGGTCGATTAGCCAGACCCCGTCCGAGGTGTGGGCATCAGATACTGCTCATGCGAGCTACTTGGCACTTCGCGGCAGCTTCGGGGGCACAGCGCCGTCACCGCCGCTGGCGAGTTCCCGGGAATCAGCGGGCCTGCCGCAGGTGCAGGTTCGTTCGGCCTGGGCGGCTTTGCGGGCTTCCAGAGCGACCGCGTCCGTGGTCATGGCTCCGGCCCGCAGGGCCGCGGCCAGGCCTGTGACGACATGCTCATGGGGCAGGTGACGCCCCAGCAGGGGGACTTCGATCAAAGCCCGGGCGCCGTCCCGCTCACGATGCGTCTTGCGGGCCTGGTCCCACCGGGCATCAGGGACCGGAGTGAACCTGCCTGCCGAACGGGCCTGTTCGAGGGCTGTGGAGCAGGGGAACGCGCCAGGCTCGCATACCAAGAGTTCCAGGCAGTGGTGGTCCAGACAATGAGCCTTTTCAACGCGGCCACGATCGAGTGACGCCGGGGGGACACGGCGGCTCATGTACGCCCGCGCCGCCAGCCTCTCCACGTCGAACTGCTCGTGAGGTGCTCCAACGCCCAGGCGACGACCTCGGTGAGCTCGTCCGCGCCGGTCTTTTCCGGTAAAGACCTGTCGAGGTAGCGCCCTCCTGACCGCCCGAGCGGGGCGGCGGGACCACCAGTCGGCGGGCCAGGGTCCTGCCGCCTCGTTGCCGCGGTCCGTTCGCACGATGTGGGGAGAATCGTCTCAGGCACCTGACACGTCAGCCAAGTTGACAGCGCCCACTGAGCCGTTCCGGATCGATGGCGGCTCGGGTGAGGCTTCGCGCTGGCATCGGTGGGTACATCCGCACTATGGATGCTGGCGCATGGATATCGCTGATAGCTACGGGGATCGTCCTGCTCATCGGCGCGGGGCTCATCTGCTACGAGCGTTGGGGATCCGGCGCGAACAAGAGCCGGGAGTACGACCTCGGTCCGGACAACACCAGCGGCGGAGGCGGAGGCGGCTGACGCCCGCGGTTCGGCTCCCATGCAGGCGCGGTCGGCCAGGACTGGAACGCCCTGACGCTCGCAGATCCGGATGATCCGGTGAGTGCGGGCCGCGGTCAGATCGTGCATGCGGCCGGGCAGTGCAGGCGCGATCCACAGCAGCCGCCCAACCGGGTGGGTCACCACCTGCACGTTCACCCCGTACCGGTGGTGCTTGTGGGAGTAGTCGGCCCGGCTGTCGCCGAGCCGGTCGCACCGCCAGATTGCCATCGAGCAGAACGTGCGCCGGGCCGCGGTCAGGGTCGGTCTCGCGCAGAGTGCGCAGCAGGCCGGGCGCGTGGTCGACCAGCATGTCGACGACGACTGCCACGTAGGCGTGCGCGGTGCCGACGGAGGTGCCGAACTCGGCAGCGAGTTTCCTGATGCTTTTCGACGGTGACATGGAACACGTCGAGGACGTCTTCGAGGAGCACAATGCCGAAGGCAACGGGCACGGCTGGGAGGACCTGGCCCAGTGGCTCGTCCACTCGCTCATGCCCGAACTTGCCGACCACCTGGACTTCGGGTCCGAGTCCGGCACCCTCGTCGTCACCAGCACTGACCCCACCGCGCTCAAGCAGCTGGGAGACGTGCTCCGTAACACGTTCCACGACCGCGAGCTCCTCGCACGCCGTATCCAAGGCGCGGACCCGCTCTTCCTGCCTCACTGAGGAGCCGGGAGGGTCTGACACCGCCCACAAAGCAGCCAGTCCTCCCGTTCAGACCGCCGCCCAGTCGAGTTCTGGGTCGGCGAGGGCGGTGAGTTGATCACCGGTCAGTCGGCCGTGCCGGGTTTGGTGGTTGCTGAGGAACACGCCGAGTCGGACGGACATCCCGTCGGGCAGCTCTTCGACGTGCTGCCGTCCGACCGTGGTCTTTCCCTCCCGAGCGACGTATTGCCGGAGCGCTTCTACGCCTTGCTGGAAGCCTTCGGAGCCCTTCCGGCCCCACAGAGCCTTCGCCGCTTTCCCGCGCTGCGCCCGGACGGGCCTTCACAGCCGCCGGAGGCCGCAACTCCCAGCCCCTCCAGCCGTCGCCGCTCTTTCGCGCTGAGCTGCGCCCAGTTCCGTGCCCGCCGAACCGACCAGCGGCCGATGTCGTCCCCCCGGCTGCGCGTCCTCCAGCGTGTTCCCGGCGTCCAGGAGCGCGACCAGGTGTAGCGCTGCCAGTACACGGTCACGCCCAGCTTACGTACGGGTCGCCGACCCGAGTGCCGACCGCCCGCCGCAGCGCGTCCCGGATCTGACGGGCGCGGCCGAGGGCTCGGCCGGCCCCTGGTCCAGCGCCTGGCCCGGAGGGGCACCCTCAGGAGCCACCCCCGGCCAGGGCAAGGTCCTCCTCGCCGTGTTGCCCCGCTGACCTGCGTAATCCTCACCCAATTGGCGTTGACCCGCGCCCCGGTCACCCGCGATAGTGACGCGTCCGGCCGTCGCCGGTCGCTTCACAGGGTGGGGATCTCCATGCAGGACACCGGGCACACGAACACGCCCGACATGGCACAGTCGGCAGGGCCGGAGGCGGAGCAGCGGTCACCGGAGGCCGCCGCCGCGCTGCAAGCCGTACGGGAGGCGCTCGCGGCGAAGCGCTGCGGCGAGGCACGCGAGCGGGCCACCACCGCACTGGAGGAGTACGGCCCCGACCCGGAGCTGTACGCAGTGCTGGGCCGGGCACATGTCGCCGAGGACGAGGACGACCACGACGACGAGGCCGAGCGCGTCTACCGCCGGGGCCTCGACGCCTTCCCCGACAACCTGGTCCTGCTCGCCGCGTACGCCGAGCTCTGCCGGGCCGCTGACGGACTGGAACGCCCCGGCCGCGCCGCCCGCGCCGCGCAGCTCATGGCGCGGGTCGAAGAACTGGCCCCCGGCTCGCAGGAGGCCCAGCGGCTCCGCGACCCGGTTCCGCTCTGGACTGCGCAGAGTCCGGCGCCCCAGCTCTCCCTCTCCCACACCCAGCGCCACGACGTCCGCCAGGCCCTGGCCGCCGCCCCCGGCCTGGCCGAGGCGGCCCGCCTCGCCGATGAGGAGGCGGGGCAGCACCCGTACAGCCTGCGCGTGGCGATTCGCGCCGAGACGCTCGCCGCCTTCACCCGGCCCGGCCGCCCGCTGCTCCTGTGGCTGATCAGGGCGCCATATCTGAGCGTCCTCGCCGTCCTGGCGGTAGGCGCCCTGACGCTCGTCCTCGACGCGTCGGCGCGCTGGTCGGTGTGGGCGGGTGCCGGCGCCGTGCTGGCCCTCGTTCCGTACCGGCTGCTCACCGTGCTGGAGAGCGGCGCCCGCATCCGTGCCATGGACCGCGTTCTGCCGCTCCCGGCGGCCGCACCGGAACCGGCGAGCCCGCTGTCCTCGCCGCCCCCGCCGGGCCTGCGAGACTTCGCGGTGCTGGGCGCGGCGCTCACCCTCGCGGTGTTCGCGCTGGTCTCGCCGATGGCGCTCAAGTCCGTGCCGGCCGAGCCCAAGGACTACCCGCGCTACACGGTCACGCCCCCGCAGGAGTTCCGGGGTGAGCCGCTGGCCTCCGCCGTGCCGGTGGTGGACGGGGTCGGCTCAGATCTCGCGTCGCTGTGGACGGAGACCCTGGACGTCGAGGGCGCGTTCGCCTACCTCTACGGCGACCTGTCGGTCCTGGGCAACAGGAGCGGCCCGGACGCCCTCATCTTGGGTGCGACGGGTGACTTCCGGGGCACCCCCGACGCGTTCCTGAAGGGATATGAGCTGGGGCTGTCGGAGTCGGACTCGACCATCAACGAGATCTGGCAGCCGGATGCCGGTCCGGGCGGGGGCAGGCTCCGCTGTGTCTCGTTCGCGGACGACATGGAGGCTCCAGGTGCACGTGTGGCGTGCAGTTGGGTGGACGACGGCAGTTACGGCACGGTCGTCATGAACGAACGCCTCGACCATGACGCCGCGGCGAAGGCCGCCCGCACGGCGCGGGACGCGGTGCTGCACGGCGGCGTACGCGTCTAGGCCGTTGTGCCCGCGAGCCGCGCCGTCCCCTCGATCGCGGAGGCGGTGGAGCGGCAGACCGGGGTGGTGTGGGCGCTCAGCTCCGGGCGTTCCCCGAGGTGGAGGCGACGGCCGACGACCAGATGGCCCCGATCGGGCAGGCCCGCATCGAGCGCCGCTACCAGACCGACGTCTCCCGCTCTGTGGCGGCCCTGCACCGGGCCCGGGCTGAACGCGCTGCCCCCGGGGGGTGGGCGATAGCGGTGGCGGCTGCCGTGGTACTGGCCGTCATTGTCCTGCTCGCCGTCAGTGCCAACCGGCCGGCGCCCTGAGCGGGCGCCGGCTCGTGGTGCCGCTCAGCGGCTGCATCCGACGCGTTCCGTGGACAGCGCCAGGTCGTCCAGGCGCAGGTCGTAGGAGTCCGGGGTGGGATTGCCTTGGTAGAGCTGCCAGCCGATGCGGACGGTGTCGAAGACGGGCAGGACGAAGTCCACCGGATTGCCTCCGTGCCGAGTGGTGGTGACGGTCATGTCGGGCTGGGGCTCACCGTCGATCCATACAGCCACCCGGTTGTCCGAGGCGTCCACCTGCCATTCCAGGCACGTCCACTTCCCCGGTTCGGCCGGGGCGGACTCGCGCCAGTCGGTCCAGTCGCCCGTGGGGCCGCCGTCGGAGCCGATGCCCCACAGCTGCACCCCGCTGCCGATGGTTGGTACGTACTGGCCGCCGATCGGTCGGACCACGCTGCCGTCGCCCCGGCCGGTGGCTTCCACCAGGGTGAAGTGGGCCCAGTCCGGAGCGGTGGGGAAGTCGTCGACCTCTACCCGCATCCGGCCGAAGAAGCTGTTGTCCGGGGCGGAGAACTCGTCGACCTCCAGGAACGCGTACCCGTTGCCCTCGGTGCGCACCCGGAGTACTTGGTCCGCGCCGCGCTTCCCGCCGTGTCCGCGGCCCCGCTCGCGTTCGACGGACAGTGCGCCGTTGCGGGTGTCCACGCCCCAGCGCAGGCTGGTGCTCGCGCCCTGCGGCAGCTCCTCGAAGTCCTCGCAGAACAGTAACGCCGGGTCGGGGGCACAGCCGCCAATCGGCCGGCCGCCGTGGCGGTCGTGTGCCGGAGCGCCGCCGGTGGCGGCCACCACCGTGATGCCGGTCAGGGCGACGGCGACGAGCAGCCGGTGCAGCCGCCGGACGGAGAGGAGGGGATAGCGCATGCGAAGTTCTCCAATCGGGGTGAGGTCGGAAGGGCTATGGGAGCGCTCCCATAGATCGTCCGGCACCCTACGGCAACTGCTGCCCCCGCACCAGACGACTGCCGATAATGCGCCGGCACCGCCCGAGGCGACTGGGGGCAGTGCTGCCGTCGAGGCTTACTCGGGGAGCGCGGCCCCGAGGGTCCCCGCCCGCTATCACCGGCTGCCCCCGGGCACGAGCACCCGGCTCGACTGATCCCGCGCGGCGACAGCGACACCCGGGGAGGCGGGAGCCCGCTCAGTGGCCGGCCCGCTGCTCGTAGCGCGTCGCCGCGTCCAGGAGCCAGTGTCCGGCCCCTCCGACCGGTCGACTGGACCGATCTGCCGGGCCCCCTCCACGCAACGGACGTCGTCGGCCAGGGCGAGGCCGCTCACGGTCTTGATCCGCGCCAACTGGTCGTCCCCTGCCGACCGTCTCCGGCTCCAGGGCGCGCACCCCCGGGCGACCCACCGTCTCGGCGAGTTGATGTCGCACCGCCGTGCTTGCCTCGGGCGTCAGCTCGCTCACGACCTCAGCGGCCAGCCAGTCCAGTCGTACGCTCCGTATCCAACCCTCGGTTGTAGCACGCTGCGGCGAGCCGCGGAGGTCCGGACGGGCCTGTCGATAACGCCCCGGCGGGTAGCGTGGCCGTTGGGGAGCTGCTGCGCCATCTGCGGGGTGAGGGCTCGCACCAGCGTGCGTACGAAGATCACCGCCGCCGCTCGTCGTCCACGCGTCGAAGGGCGGAGGCCTTCCCGGCACGTGCAGTTGTCACGGCCGAGAGCTTTGGATCGCAGCCTGTGTCCTGCCCTGTGCGGCCCATACAGAAGCCCGCTAACGACGTCGGCGTCACTTGCTGCGCCAGCAACGCATCGGGCGGCTCCCTCAGGCAGTTCCGTGCTTGAGGCCCAGGCCGCCACGGAACCCCATGTCGTCAGGCCCCTCGGACACCGCTGCGTCCGGGCGCCAGCGGTCGACGGTCACTACGCCCGGTTCCAGCAGTTCCAGTCCCGTGAAGAATTCCTCGATCTGCTTTTGTGTGCGCAGCACCACGGGCTTGGAGACTTTGTTCTGCCGGTAGAAGGCCGATGCCTCCGCTGCCCTGACGGGATCTGCGTCACCGCATGCATGGGACAATGCGACGTACGAGCCTGCCGGAAGAGCGTCCACGAGAACCCGCAGGACGCCCGCCGGGTCCTCGTCTTCGTCGAGGAAGTGCAGGATCGCGGCCAGGACAAGGCCCACCGGACGTGTCATGTCGAGTGTCTCGGTCACCTCAGGCGATTCCAGTACCGCGCGCGGGTCACGCAGGTCGGCTTGCAGGTAGGTCGAGCGGCCCTCTGGCGATATCGGGGTGAGCAGAGCCTCGGCGTGCCGGAGCACCACGGGGTCGTTGTCCACGTAGACGATCCGAGCCGAGGGCACCATGCCTTGGGCGATCTCGTGCAGGTTGGGCCGGGTGGGGATGCCGGTGCCGATGTCCAGGAACTGTGTGACACCGCCCTCTTTCACCATGTGCCGTACAGCGCGCGCCATCCATGCCCGGTTCTGCTGCGCACTGCGCTGGATCTCCGGCCAGCGCTGGGCAATGCCTTCCGCGACGGCTTGGTCCACGGGGTAGTTGTCCTTGCCACCGAGGAGGCTGTCGTAGACCCGCGCCGGGTGCGGCTTTCCCTGTTCGAATGATCCGTTGGGGAACACACGATCTCCTTCGCGCGATGGCACGTTCGGTCCACACAACAACACTCTGGCCAAAGCTATTTCAACATACTGTGTAGTGCGAACCTACCCTGGCTCCGGGTCGCTTCGGCCCGACTCATCACGTCGCACGAGTGGGCGCCAGCCCTCGCGGTCGATGCCCAGGGCCATGTCGAGGACGTCGATGGTGCCGACGCATCCATTGCCAGGGGTTCACCGAGCCCGTACGCAGGCCGGCAAGGACCCGGCCACATGGATGCCGGCCGCCGACTCCGCCACCTGCACCTACCTGTCGACTGGGCCGCCGCGAAGCCGGCCTGAGGCCTGACCGCCGACGAAGCCGAACAGCAGGCGCTCCTCAAGGGCGCCAGGCGTGTCCTGCGTCCGCCGCCCTGTGGCCGCAGCCTCGACCGCCGGTCAGCGGCTCCGCGATCTCCCACAGCCCGTCCGGTACAGGGTCTGTCAAACAAGCGGTGTGACTCGGGTTGTTGCGAGCTGCTGTCGGGCTGCGGAGAGTCGGCCGTCGAAGGCAAGAGGTGCGGGCCGGCGGGACATCCTCGGGCTGTGGTCGGCGGCGGCGAGGGCGCCAAGCACTGGATGCACATCCTCACCGGGATTACAGAACCGCGGCGTGAACAACGTCCTCGTGCTCGTCCGCGACGGGCTCAAGGGCCTGTCCGATGCCGTCGAGACCGTATGGCCGAAGACGATCGTGCAAACCTGCGTGGTCCATGGGCCTGGGCAGCATCTACAGCTCGGGCCGCGAGCGCGGCCGCGCCGACCGCACTATGCGTTGCGCCATGCATCGGTGACACAACCGGCTTCGAAGTGCCACCACCCATCCATCTGGCCGCGGATGAGCAACGCCTTGATCCCACCGAGGTCTGCATCGGCCGGCACCGTGACGGCGACCAACGGGAAGTCCTTGCTGAACACTTCACCACCCAAGCCGAACGGCGACAGCCGCTCGCGCACAGCCCGAGCGCTGCTCCCCAGTGGGCCGGAGGGAACGGGCAAGACCCGAACCGTGCAGTTACCTGATGCCTCCACCCGTTCCTTCGCCCAGTGAAGTCCGTCGGCGTCTGTTACGAACCGTACGACCTCGCCCTCAGCCACCCCGTCCTGCAGGAAGGGGACGTTCTCCACCCTGGCGGTATCTCCGCTCAGGCGAGTGGCCCAGAGCCCTTCAGTGTCGTGGGGGAGCCAGCCTTCGCGCGGCACAAACCGGTACCACACCTTGATCCGATCGCTCTCAGTAGCGCTGGGCTCGGATGGAGTCATAGAGGTCACGAGCCAGATGATCCCGCACTCATCGAAACGGAGGCCCGAGCTGCCCTTGAAGAGGGGCGCCGGGGCGCTGTGCCCGGCAGGCTGATGCCGTTGCGCTCTCGTCAAGGCCGGTGATCCGGACATTGGTGGTCGGCTTTCAGGCGGCGCGGGGGCTTGGGGGATGCGGGTGCTGCCTGCGGCCTTACAACGGAAGTTCTTCTTCCGGGAGGATTTTCTGTGAATCTTGGTGCAACGGGTGTCTGGAGTCTGGCGTTCACACACGGGGATCGCGGCGAAGCGCGGGAGGCTGCGGCCGAGCTCGAAGAGCTTGGCTACGGGACCATCTGGCTCGGCGGCAGCCCCGGGGGCAACCCGCGCGGAGACCTGGTCACGGCAGCCGAGGTCCTGGCTGCGACCAACCGGGTCACCGTCGCGACCGGGTGCGTGTCCATCTGGGACAAAACCGCTGACCAGCTCGCCGCCGCCTATCACGCACTGCCTCAACGGCAACGAGCCCGGCTGCTGGTGGGACTGGGCGTCAGCCACGCTGCTTTCGTCGACCGATATAAGCAGCCCTACCACGCGCTGCGCTCCTACCTGGACGCACTGGACGCGGCGGTTCCTGCGCTACCGCCAACCGCACGCATCATCGGCGCGCACGGCCCGCAGATGACCCGCCTGGCGGCCGCCAGATCCATAGGTGTGCATCCCTATCTAGTCGATCCGGAACATACCGCCTGGGCCAGGACGACATTGGGTGAGGGACCCCTGCTGGCCCTGGAGCAGACGGTCCTCCTGGACCACGACACCGGCAGCGCCCGCGCCAAGGCCAGGACCATGCTTGCTCCTTACCTGAACCTGGCCAACTACCGGGCGGCCTGGTTGCGCGCGGGCTTCACCGCTCAGGACCTGACCAGTGGCGGCAGTAACAGGCTGATCGACGCGCTGTTCGTCTGGGGGAACCCGGATCAGATAGCTGTACGGCTCATCAAGCACCGCCTGGCCGGCGCCGGCCACATCGCCGTCCAGGTGGTCGCTGACGACCCAGCCGTCTTCACCCGCCGGGCATGGCGTGACCTCGCTCCAGCGCTCACGTCGGCTCAGGTGGGCTCCTGACCGGCAGGTGCGCGACGGGCGGCGAGGTGCGGGGCGCTCGCGGGCCAGTGGCCGAAGGGTCCGTCGTGAAGGTTATGAGGGCGGTACGGGCGGGTCGGATTGCCGGTCGCCCCGAGGTCAGCGGGGGCGGTTTTCCAGGCCAGGCCCTTGCGGCAGGCCCAGGCGTTGTCGGTCATGACGCGTGCGATGCGGGTGATGCCGTGGTCGTGGGAGAAGGCGGCCGCGCGGGTGAGGAAGACTGCGCAGGTCGCGACCTTTTCGTCCGTGTGGATCTCGCTGTAGGCGAGGCGGGCGTGGTCGTCGACTGCGGAGCGGACGTAGTCGGAGCCCCTGCCGCGGATGGGCCGGCCCGCGTCGCGGCCCAGGACCCGGTGGCCGCCGCCGTCAGGGATTCGGCCCGGTTTCCTGACGGCGACGTGGACGAGCTCGCCCGGACGCTCGCGTTCGTGGCGGCGGATCACGGCGCCGGTCGGCCGGTCCATCCACGACAGCCGGTTCAGCCCGTGACGGGCCAGGATGCGGTGGACGGTCGATGCCGGCAGGCCGAGGACCGGGCCGATCCGGGCGGGGCCGATTTTGCGGGCCCGCCGCAGGTCACAGACCTTCGCCTCGGTGCCGGGCGGGGTGCGGCGCGGTGTCGTGGCCGGTCGGCTGGAACGGACTTGAAGACCGCAGTCGCCTTCCGTGCGCCAGCGACGGGCCCACTTGTGGGCGGTGGCCCTCGATATGCCCATCTCGGCCGCGTCATGGGGTGAGCAGTCTGCTGGAAGTGGACGACGCGCATGAACCTGGCTGCACTCATCACTCCATCTTGGAGTCGATCGTCTAGCTAGGCTGGCGGGGTGACTAGTGAACGGGAGCGGGTGCAGCCGTCGGGAGTGTGGGCCACGGCTGTGGGGGTGGCCCGGGTGCGGGCGTTGGAGACCGAGCGGGAGGACGCACTGTTCCGCGACCCGCTGGCACAGGCCTTCGCTGCCGCCGGCGGCCTGTGGCCCTCCTTGCCGCCGCTGCCCGATGACGAGGCCGCGCGCCGCCGCAGGCTGGCCGTGTCGTTCTCCATCGTCATCAGAACGAAGTTTCTCGACGACCTGTTGCAGCAGGCTTCCGCGTGCGGGGTGCGGCAGGTCGTGCTGCTCGGCGCCGGCATGGACAGCCGGGCCTTCCGCATGGACTGGCCCAAGGGCACCCGGCTGTTCGAGGTGGATATCGCCGCGCCATTGGAGTTCAAGACGTCGGTGCTGCGCCAGGAGCGGGCCGTCGCACGCTGCGAGCGGATCACGGTCGCGGTGGATCTGCGTGAGGGCTGGCCGGCCGCGTTGGCAGCCGCAGGGCACGACCCGGCCGCGCCGACCGTGTGGATCGCCGAGGGGCTGCTGATCTATCTGCCCGAGGAAGCGGTAGAACTCCTGCTGGCCCGGATCGGTGCGCTGTCTGTGGCAGGCAGTTGGATGGGGCTGACGTTGGGCGCGCGCGGCGTGGTTGAGCGCTTCGGCGCGAGTGCGGAGCCGGGATCGGCGGCGTCCCTGTGGGTCTCGGAGATGCCTGACGACCCGGTTGGCTGGCTGGCCGGGCACGGCTGGGAGGCCGACAGTCACACCTTGCGGGAACGCGCTGCCGCCTACGGCCGCCCGATCAGTATTCCTCCGCAGCGTGAGGAGCGACCCGGCGGACTGATCTCGGCGGTCCGCCGGTAGACCGCTGCCAGGAGGTCAACGTCAGCGGCACGTCCAGCAGCAGCTGCACTGGAGAGCCGGATGGCCGGGAACCCGTCAACTCCGGTTCGGCGGGGGCCGCGCGGAACAGGCCCACATGATCGAGGAGTACGCCCGTCACTACGGGCACGCCGACTTGATCCGCGAACGGATCGACGGAGCGGTCGCGAGGACGGGGTCGCATGCGCCCGCCGGGTCGGGCAGCTGAGCCTCGACGTGGGGAAGTTCGGCGAAGAAGGAGACGCCCGCGTAGTCGAGCACGGTGACCTCTCCGGCCGGCAGCCGCTTCGGCGGCTCGGCCGTGCGCCAGACGCCGTCCTCGTCCAGACGAAGGGCGACGAGCCGGGCCTGCCGGGCGGCCTGGGCACAGTACAGCAGCAGAGAGAGGACGGCGCCGAGGATAATGGCCTGCTGCAGGGGGAGCTGGGTGGTGGCGAGAAAGGTGAGGACCATCGCAGCCGACGACAGCCACGAGGGCACTGTTTCTCGGATCTCCGGACGCGCATGGGGTGTTGGGGTCAGGCTGGAACTGCATCCGGGCCGCAGACGGCCGCCGACCTGGCGCCCGCTCCGAGCCGCCGGCCGCCTCGCAGGCCAGCAGTGACGACGTTCAGGCGGAGATGGCAGCCGCCCGCAGGAGGATCCGTGAGATCGAGGAAGAACGGGACATTCTCCAGCTCGGCCGCCTTCTTTCGCCCTCCGCCGGGGTGACGCACCCACCCCAACGATGCCTGACCGGACACCAGTTCAGCAGCCCCGCGCGAGACCGTGGCCTCCCGGACCCCGGCCGCAGCAGCGACGGTCCTGATCCCGCCATGCCCCAGCGACAGCGCTTCCGCCCCTATGGCCAGCCAACGCTGACGCTCGTTCAGATGCGACAACAACACCTGGAACTTCGGCCAGATGCGGCAACAACACCTGGAACTTCGGCGCCAGAACGGCCTCGATCCCCTCCCGTCTCCCCATACCGGAACAACGAGCCCCACAGCTGGAAGCCACGACTTGTTTCCCGGCAAGTTACTGATCATTTCAGAATGAGTTCGGGAGTTCCGCGAGGAGGATCTCGTGCAGACGGGGCCAGACGCCTGCCTCGATCCAGACCCGCAGACGCCTGCCTCGGTCCATTCCTGCAGGCGCCGCCAACAGGTCACCCCGCTGCAGCCGATCGTCTCGGTCGGTACGTCCGCCCAGGTCACGCCCGTGCGCAGGACGTAAGACGATCCCGCGTAGAGCCGCACGGTCGTCCGTCGGCAGCCGGCCTGGATACCGCCGGCGCCGCGGCGGACGAGGGGGAGCAATCGGCCGACACGATCCCACAGATCATCAGGGGCTGCGAGGGTGACGGTACCGAGGTAGATGTAGGCGCGTTTCTCGTAGCGGCAGGTTTCCGCGGCGCAGCTCGGCCGGCAGGGCGGCGTGCGGGCGTGGTCGGACGCCGGCCTCGGGTCCCGCCCCGGAGGCGGCGCCAGGCCGTGACGCCGGAGCAGCCCACGGTCTCGGCCGGGACGTCGCGCCAGGCGACGCTGGTCCGAAGGACGTACAAGATGCCGGCGAGAGTCGACCGGTCCGGAACGCGAAGTCGCCCGGGATGCCGACGGCGCCGTTGGGGACCGGGCGGCAGCAGCGGGGCCACCCGCTCCCACACATCTCCTGAGAGATGCGGTCATGCCTGGGCCAACAGGGGGAAGGAAGGAAGGTCCAGAAGCTAGGGAGGCTGTTGTGGAGCGTGATCGGGTCGGACTGGCAGAGGTGCTCGCTGCGGCCGAGGCGGCCGCGCCGGTGCGCTCACTCGATGTTGTGGCGCACATTCTGCGTGAGCGGTTCGGGGCGCGGCACGTGTCGTTCTTGTTCGTCGACATCGTGGGCCGGCGACTGCTGCGAGTCCATGAGGAGAAGGCGGCCTCACGGGAGCACGGCGCCGGCCAGGTGATACTGACCGGCAGCATCTACGACGATGTCCTGCGTACCCAGAAGCCGGTTGTGGCGCTGGAGGGCGGACAGGGACAGCGGGTGCTCGCTCCGGTCACCAACCGCGGAGACGCCATCGGTGTGCTGGAGCTCTATCTCGCCGACGCCACCGAGGACGTGCTGGAGCAGGTCGCAGACGTGGCGCACGCGCTGGCGTATGTCATCGTCACCGATCGACGCTTCACCGATCTCTATCACTGGGGCAACCGCACCGCCTCGGTCACCCTGGCCGCGGAGATCCAGCGCCAGCTCCTGCCCTCGGCGCCCTCGTGCGAGGCACCCGAGTTCACTCTCGCCGGCGCCCTGGTTCCCGCCTCCGACATCGCCGGGGACACCTACGACTACAGTCTCGATGAGGACACTCTGCACCTGTCGATCACTGACGCGATGGGCCACGACGTCGACGCTTCCCTCATGGCCACCCTGGCCGTCAACGCCTCCCGCGGCGCCCGCCGCGCGGGCCTGGGCCTGGCCGAACAGGCCCGTCAGACGCACCAGGCGCTCCTCGACCACGGCCGCCGCACCTTCGCCACCGGCCAGCTCCTGCGCATCGCCCTGGACGGCACCAGTGCCCAGCTCGTCAACGCCGGCCACCTCTGGCCGCTGCGTCTGCGTGACGGCACAGTCGAGGAGATCCGCCTGCATATCAATCTCCCCTTCGGCGTCTCCGCGCACGGTACCTATCAGGTACAGGACCTCGACCTGCGCCCCGGCGACCGCATCCTCCTCTACACCGACGGCATGCAGGAACGCCAAGCGAAAGCCGTCGACCTGTCCGGCTTCCTGCGCGACACTGCCAAGGATCATCCCCGTGAAGCCGTCCGCGCCATGGTCGCCGCGGTCACCGAAGCCTGCGGGGGTGACGTGCGGGACGACGCCACGGTTCTGTGCCTGGACTGGTTCGGCCCCACCCGCCGAAGATGAAGCTGCCCCGAAGTGCCCGCATACGGCGGCGGGCAACGACGTGCTGCGAAGTCTCCTGGACGATCGGGTTCAGCCGGTGGGCGCGTCCGTGCGCCTTCCGCCGGCCCGCAAGAAGGCCGGTCTGTTCACGTTCGCGTACCTCTGGCCATCGTGGCGGCTTGCTGGTGGGAGAGCAGTCCGGCGAGGGCCTGGATGATCTCGCTCATGTGAGCACGGTGGCCGTGATGCGGCGAGGGGTCGCCTGTGCAACATCCGGGGTCAAGGCCCGAACTGCGCTTATGCCCTCTTGGTCTGAGCCTGGACCGAACAAGTCTTTCCCCTCCCACATGGACAGCTCGTAGTGTCCAAAGCATGAACAAGCAGCAAGTGACCGCGGCAAGCAAGGCAGTTGTACGCAACTACATGGAGGCGCTCACAACCGGCGACTTCGACGGACTGCGCGGCTTCTTCACCCCGGAGACAACCTGGACCTTGGCCGGTGACCTTCCGGTATCGCGGACCTGGAGAGGGCCGGACGAGATCATCGGCGAGTTCATTCCGCAGATGGTGGCGCGACTTGTCCCCGAGTCGCTGGAGATGGAGTTCACCGGCCTGATCGCCGAGGGTGAGAAGGTCCTCGCGGAATGGACCGACCACGGCATGGCCACTACGGGCGCTGTCTACGACCAGCACTGCCTGGCGATCTTCACCATCCGCGACGGCAAGATCGCGGACGTACGCGAGTACTTCGACACCCTCCGTGCCCAGACGGCCCTCTTCGCCTGACTCCCCGAACTCGCTGGTGCCCGTTACCCCTTTCATGCGACTTTCCCGGATGAGCTGTGAACCGTGCAGGCCCTCCTGCACACTCCTGCCCGGATCCGCTGCCCAAGCCGACCAGTCCAGTCCTACTCGGGGAGCCCCCGAGCCCGAGCCAGCATGGCCGGGTCGCCGCCGGTGCCGAGGGACCGGCAGTTTCTGGGCCCCCAGTGGACCGCGGTGGACGCCGGGGCTCCCCGGATCTCTCGGAGGGCATCGGTGCGGGTCAGGGTCTCGCACATAGGGCGCCGCCGGTCGCGCCCCGTGATCATGACCATCGGCTCCCACCCGACCCCGCCGCATCCGCAGCCGGCGCCTCCACCGGCACACCGTGGCCGCCCGCACCGCCGTTAGCGGTGAACCTCGGCCGTCGGGCAGGGCGGGCGCACTCATGGGGGCGGATGCGGGACAGACGGCTCTCGCATGGATCGGTTGTCCGCGACAGGTACGGCGGGCCCTCGGCCGCTGTCGCGTCGCTTTCCGCGACCGGGCCCGCCGGTGGGCCTGCCGAGAACGACTCCGGCCAGAACCAGTGCCAGTCCGCCCAGTTGCTGAACGGTTAGTGCCTCGGAAGCGATCACCGTGCCCAGCAGTACACCTGTGACGGGGTTGAGCAGGCCGAGCAGGCCCACGGTCCCCGCGGGCAGGTGCCGCAGTCCGGCGAACCAGGCCGTGAAGGCCAGCGCGGTGGCGATGAGCGCGACGTAGGCGAACGCGAGGAGCGCCGGTGCGGACAGTGCGGGGGGAGACCCCTCCGTGGCTGCCGCCGCGGGGAGCAGCAGCAGTCCGCCGGCGGTGAGCTGCCAAGCGGTCGAGGCGAGCACGTCGACGTCGGCGGTCCACCTCTTGGTCAGGATGTGACCAAAGGACGACGCGAGCATGGCTGCGGCCGAGGCGAGGATGCCCCGTACGCTCACGTCTTCCGAGCCGGTGAGCAGCATGGAACACACTCCGGCGAGCCCGATCCCGGCACCGGCCAGGTGGGTTCTCCGGGGTCGTTCGGATATCAGGAGCCAGGCCACGAGCATCATCGTCAGCGGGGACACCGCCATGACGGTCGAGGCCAGGCTCGTCGGCAGCGTCTGGGAAGCGACGTAGACGAGGGTGAAGAAGACACTCACGTTGAGCAGGCCCAGCACGGCGGATCTCCACCACCACTCACCGCGCGGCCGCTGCCTGCACAGGGCCAGCAGGACGAGCCCGGCGGGCAGCGCCCGCCAAGCGGCGCCGTACAGCGGGCGGCCGGCGGGCAGGAACTCGTGCGTGACGAAGTAGTTGGTACCCCAGGCCACCGGAGCGACCGCAGTCAGCGCCCCCCATCGTATATTTGCTTCCACGGAAGCTAATATACCTTCTAGGGAAGGTATATTTGCACCATGGAAAGTCGGCACACGCTGGACCATGTGGCCCGCATTCAGGCCGAATGGCGTCAGCAGCGACCTGACGTCGACATCTCCCCGCAGGGGGTGATCGGTCGGCTGCACCGCCTGGCCGACCGGCTCACCGGGGAACTCGGTCGCGTCTACGACCGCTACGGCCTCAGCGAGGGAGAGTTCGACGTCCTGTGCGCACTGCGACGCGCCGGTGAGCCATACGAACGGGCTCCGGGCGAGCTCGCCGCCCACACCATGGTCACCACAGGCGCGATGACCAAGAGGATCGACCGCTTGGAGCGGGCCGGGCTCGTCACTCGTCGCCGGTCGGACGACGACCAGCGTGGCCGGATCGTCGCCCTGACCGGGCCCGGACGCGAAGTGATCGACCAGGCATTCGCCGACCACATGCGCAATGAACACCGTCTGCTCGATCTGCTGACACCTGGCGAGGCCGAGACGCTCGAATCACTGCTCACTACCTGGCTCGCCCGCGTGGAAGACGGAGCGTGAACGCTGAGAGCCCGGAAACCAGTGGGCGGCCTTGACGGGGGCAACGTCTCGAAGTTCCGAAACTCTTGGGTGACCGTGCCTAACTGCTCGGCGGACGGACCGGCGCTGCCGCGGAGGATGTCGCGGGTGTGCGCCGTGCCTGCCGGCATGCCGCCATGTCGACAAGCCGGTAATGGAGAGGCATGAGGGTCGGCAGGCAGTGCGACGTGAGCGTCAGGAGTGGTGGCGCGGGGGGATGACGGGTGACGGGGACGGGGCGGGGATGTGGTTGGCGGGGCTGCGGCGTTTGTTGAGAAGGATGAGTCCGGCGATGGTGATCAGTCCGCCGAGAATCGCAAAGGGCCGTGGTCGCTCGCCGAGCCAGAGGTAGGAGGCGGCGAGCGTGACCGCGGGGACGAGGTAGAGCGCGGCGGTGGCGGCGGTGACGCTGAGCCGGGCGGCGGCGTAGCCCCAGACAGCGAACCCGGCGGCCGAGGGCAGAAGGCCGAGGAAGACGACCGCCGCGGTCGCACCCGCCGGGGCGCCGAGCGCGGCCCGGACGGCTCCGGGGGCGAGGGGGACGAGAAGAGCGGTCCCGGCCCACATCGCGTAGGCGGCGACTTCGAACCCGGTGTAACGGCGCAGCAGCGGCTTGACCGTCAGGTGGTAGACGGCCTGACTGCACGCGGCCGCGAGGACGGCCCACGCCGCTGCCGTGTATCCGCTCTCCTTGCCGGACACGGCGATGAGGGCCGCGCCGGCGAGGGCGACGAGTGACCCGCCGGTCTTGGCCGGGGTGAGCCGTTCGCCCAGAAAGCCGGCCGCTAGGACGGCACTCATCGCCGGGACGGCGGCCACGATGAGGCTGGCGGTGCCTGCGGGTACGTGGATCTCCCCCCAGTTCAGCAGCAGTTGGTAGGCGCTCATCCCGGCGCCGCCCGCGAGTGCGATGCGCCAGAGATCGGTGCGCGCGGGGCGGCGGACGCCCAGCGACGGGGCGACGGCCCCGAGGGCGAGGGAGGCGACGGCAAGGCGGAGGAAGGACAGCTGGGAGGGCCCGTAGCCTTCCAGTGCCACCCGGATCGCGGGGAAGGCGGTGGCCCACAGCAACACGGTGGTGGCGAGGGCGAGCAAGGTCTTGTTGAGCTTCACCCTGTTGACTCTGCCGGGTAGCATGAATTAGGTCTATTTATCTTTTTCTTGCTTATCGGGTAAAGGAGCTTTCTTGTTGGATGTCCGTCGGCTCCGCGTGCTGGCCGAGTTCGCTTCGCACGGCACGGTTGCCGCCGCAGCTCGGGCCCTGCATCTCACCGGCCCTGCCGTGTCCCAGCAACTGGCTGTGCTGGAGAAGGAAGCAGGGGTGCAACTTCTGGAGAAGCGGGGCCGTACCCTTCACCTGACCGGCGCGGGGCAGCGTCTCGTGGACCATGCACATGTCCTCCTCGGCAACCTCGCCGCCGCCGAGTCGGATCTGACGGCACTGCGCCAGGGCGAACGCGGCACCGTCCGCGTCGCGGCGTTCGCCTCCGCCGCTCGCGCGATCATGCCCAGCCTCTGGCCCGAGCCCGGCGCGGCACCGGCCCCGGAAGAGCCCGCCGTGTTCCTGGTCGAACACGAGCCCCCGGCGGCGGAGGCCGCCCTCGGCCGTCGTGAGGTCGACATCGCGGTCACCCACTCCTAAAGCCTGCTTCCCCGCCCGGCTCCCGCGGGCTGTGAACACACGGCCCTGTTCGACGAACCCGTGCATCTCGTCCTGCACCCCGCCGACGCCGTCGACCACCGCCTCGCTCCCGGTGCGCAGGCGGACCTGCGCCGGTTCGCCAACGCTCCGTGGCTCCTTCCCGGACCCGAGACGGCCTGCCACGAAATGACACAACGCGCCTGCGGTGCCGCCGGCTTCGTCCCGCGAGCCGTGGCAGTGGCGGGCGACTTCGCTGTTCTGGCCGCCCTGGTCGCCCGCCGCGCAGGAGTCGCCCTCATTCCCCGCATGGCGTTGCCGTCCCCGGGACCGGACCTCAGCATCCACTCGCTGCGCGTGCCGGTCCACCGCAGCGTCCGTGCCCTCCACCGCTCGGGGACGGGCCGGCAACCCGGCATCCGGCACGTTCTCGACCGGCTCACCATGGCCCGCGACGGCTGAAGGAGAAGCCCACTGGCTCAGGGGCTGCGGCGGGGCCCCGCACCGAGCCGGTCACGGGCTCAGGTTGCGAACGCCCAGGAGCAAGGCGCAGTCGGAAGCTGTCGCTCCTGGTCACAGTCCCGGGGAAGGCCCGGAGGCACCACCGCACCCACCTCACCTCGCATCTCTGCAGTTCAGGCGGGGTGTGATGGTGCCTCTCCTTCAGGTCCTCGATGTCCCGGAACTCATGGACAAAGCTTCTGACCTGTGTAAATGACATCTCTCAGAGATCATCTTGCACGGTTGTTGCACAAGCCGAACGGAGCAGGAGTCACGCGCCTTGGTGGAAGCGCTCCGGCCCACCTCCGAGGGCGTTGCGGAGACGGGCTTGGTCTGCGCGTGCGGCCTGGAGTTCTTCGGTTCTTTCGTGCTGCGTTCGCCAGGGCGGGCTTCCAGCAGCCGATCAGGCTGTGCAGTACCGCCACGGAGGCACCGGAAGCGAGGAAACCGGCGAGGGCCGCCTTCGCGAGGGAGCGCTCGGAGGAGTAGGTGAGGACGCCGATGCCGATGGCGACGGCCATGGTCGGGCAATGCTTGCGTGGTGCCGGACGACCGCGTCCGCAGGTCCTCGTACGGGGGCGTACGTCAGCCGGGGCTTCTCCGGGAGCGAGGAGGTCGCGGGCGACGCAGCGGGGCGCTCCTGGCCCTTGGTGAAGCGGGGCCAGGCGCTCAGTGCGGCTTGCAGTTCGGCCACCTCCGCCCGGTCGAGGTCCCCGCCCGCCGATCCGACGTGTAGGCGCACGCCTTCGCCGCTCACCGATCGGCCGACAGGCTGTCGTCGCTCAGGGGTGACGGCGGAGCCGGTCTCAAGGGTGCGGAGCATCGCGGCGACGCGAGTGCCGGACCACCATCTCGATGCTGCCGGAGGCGGCGATCACGCCAGGACCGGCTGTTCGCCGAGGACGGATCGATCACCACCGGTGCGGGTTCGGCCGCCGGGATCGACCTGTGCCCGCACCTGATCAGCTGCGACTACGGCCACATCCAGGATCGCCTGGTTCAGCCCCGCCTTCGCCGCCCCGTTCCGACCCGGCTTCTCCACGCTTCCGCACGCCGTGCGGGTCATGTTCTTCACCCGCAGGTCTTCGAGCGCGACGTGCGCGGGCTGCGTGACCAGCTGCTTGGACAGCAGATGCTGGGTCGAAGCATGGCGTTGCGCGACCAGCCCCTTGACGTGCGCGACCTGGTCCCGGGCCTCCCGCCACCCCGCACTCCGACGACGCGCCGGCAGTCCCTTCACGTATCGCCGGGCCATCCGGCGCTCCCACTTGCGCAGCCGGCGGCGAGCATTGTCCAGGTGACGGGGGTTGTCGAACAGCTGCACCTTCCCGGCGGCCGTGAGGACCGGCTCCGACGTCGCGGCGAACACCGCGACCCCCCAGGTCGACCGCCACCCTCCCGGCCTCTTCTGCCGGCGGGGGGCTGGACGGGCGGCGGGAGGTCGATGCGGACGTTGAACGACGCCCACCACTGACTTCCCTGACGCGCGACCGTCACTGTCTCCACCACCCCGCCCCGGGCGATCGCCCGGGCCAGCCGCCGCCCGGGCCGGTGCAGCCGCACGGTCAACGCCCGCTGACCGGACGGGTCCTTCTCCCCACCGATCCGCACATGCCGCAGACCGGATGCCACCAGCCGCGCACTCGTCATCCGGAACGAATCCCGGCACCGGCCCACCCGCTTCAGCCGCGGATACCCCACCGCGTCCCCAGCCCGCCGTGAAGTCCCGGAATGGGTGAGGGCGGTCCGGTCTGGTGCGCTGCCCGCGCTACGCGAGCTCCCGGTCCGTGATCGTCCGCAGAGCGCTCGCCCCGGCACGGTCCGCCCGGGCCTGTTCCAGGCGCAGCCGCGCCGACCGGCCCCGGAAGGTCAGCGTCATGATCTGGTTGCCGAACCAGGGGCCGCCGGTCCTGCGCCAGCTCACCGTCGGCGGCGCGCAGCGTCCGTGCCGGGCGATGCGCCGGCCGAGGGCCCGTGCCACGGCGCTCCAGCCGAAGCGGAAGCCGAGGCGCATCGAGAGCGGCACGGAGTTGTGGACGGGCGAGCAGGTCAGCTGGGCCACCCGCGCGTCGGGCGCACGCCCCGGCCAGGACGGCTCGGCGATGTAGGCGTGGTGCACGTCGCCCGACAGCACGCTCACCGTCGCGGGCGCCTCCGGTCCCGTACCGGCCTCGGCGATCAGGTCGCCCAGCGCGTCGAAGGAGGAGGGGAAGGCGGCCCAGTGCTCCAGGTCGGCCCCGCGCCGGATCCGTTCCCCGCGCTCGGCCCAGCGCTCGCCGCGCTCGCCGCCGCACATCGCGGCGTTCCAGGCTTCGACGTCGTGCACCAGGTGGGGCAGCAGCCAGGGCAGGGAGGTGCCGATCAGCAGGTGGTCGTACGAGCCCCGCCCGTCCAGGATCTGCTCGCGCACCCAGGCGGCCTCCTCCGGGTCGAGCATCGAGCGGCGGTCCTCCGCCAGGACGCGGGCCGCGCGGGAGTCCACCATCAGCAGCCGGGTGCGGCCGAAGTCGCGCCGGTAGCTCCAGCGGACGGAGGCCGCGTCGGCGTCGGCCCGGGTGGCGAACGCGCGCAGGGCGGCGGTGCCGTCGGGGGCCTCGCGGACGGACGCGTACAGCGGGTCGGCGGCCAGCTCGGCCGGGGAGAGGTTGCCCAGCTGCTGGTACACCCAGTACGACATGAGCCCGCTCAGCAGCCGCTCCTGCCACCAGTCGGTGGCCCGCATGTCGGTGAGCCAGGCGGCAGAGGTGTTCCAGTCGTCGATGACGTCGTGGTCGTCGAAGATCATGCAGCTGGGCACGGTGGACAGCAGCCAGCGCACCTCAGGGTCGAGCCAGGACTCGAAGTAGAGGCGGGTGTACTCCTCGTAGTCGGCGACCTGGTCGCCGGGCGGTTCGTCCAGGTCACGGTGGTCGCCGATCCAGCGGCGGGTGGCATCGGACACCTCGTCGGCGTACACCTGGTCACCGAGCAGCAGCAGGACGTCGGGGCGGGCGCCCCCGGGGTCGGCCGCCATCCGGGCGGCGAGGGTGTCCAGGGCGTCCGGGCCCACCGGGTCCTTGCCGCCGGCCGGCGGCGCAGCCCAGCGGCAGGAGCCGAAGGCGACGTGCAGGCCGTCGTCGTCGGTGGGCGTCGCGATCACCGAGGGCGGGAAGGGCGAGTCGGGCAGCGGCCACACGCTCGTACCGTCGAGGAGTACCTCGTACGACGTCGACGTGCCGGGGGTCAGGCCCTCCACCGGGACCAGGGCGTAGTGGTGGCCGGCCACGAGGAAGGTGCCGGCCGTGCCCCGCGCCCCGTCGGCGCAGCGCACCTCGGCGGTGCAGGGGCCGCTCGTCTCGACCCAGACCGTCGCGCACGAACCGTCGGTGTACCTCAGCAGTGGGCCCAGGCGCAGTTCCGCCATGATGATCCTCTCCTTCGTCGCCCCGTACGGTACGGGGCGACGAAGGCCGGTGGGAGGGTCGGCGCCGAACGGACGGCGGACGGCCGGCGTCAGCAGTTCGCGAGGTAGCCCCGCAGGGCGGACTTCTCCGCCGAGCCGACCGAGAGGTCGTCGTAGTACTTCACGTGCACCCAGGCGCGCACGTAGGTGCAGCGGTAGGCGCTGTGCGAGGGCATCCAGGTGGCCGGGTCCTGGTCGCCCTTGGCCTGGTTGACGTTGTCGGTGACGCGATGAGCTGGGGGCGGGTCAGGTCGTTGGCGTAGGCCTGTCGGCCCTCGGTGGTCCAGGCGTCGGCGCCGACTGGCGGGGAGCGTCATTCCAACTGTGCTGTATTCGAAACTGTCAGTGGTGTCGGCGGATGTCAGAGGTCGGCGCTACGGTGCGTGGCCGTGGACGCCACTGATCTTGACTACCGGGCCCGGTCGCGGTCCGGCTGTATCCCGCCCGAGCTGGTTTCTCGGCTGCTCGAGCGCGGCCACCGCGACGTTGTGGAACTGCAGGCCGGACGCGAGGAGTGGTTCTGTGCGCTTGCGTGGGCGCGGCTGCTGGGTGAGCGGGGCCGACAGGTCGACGCACTGGAGGTGCTCGCCCCGTACACCGCAACGGGCTGGTGGACGGCCGTCGTAGCGGCCGCCGAGTTGCTGGAGGGCTGGGGCCGGAGCGAGGAAGCGATCGAGACCGTCCGGGCCCGGATGGCTGTCGGGCATCCGATGGCGTTGGGGACCTACACGCGGCTGCTTGCCCGGCACGGGCCGCGCCGCGGAGGCGTTCAACATGCTCCTACCGCACGCCGACGACTGGACGCTCGCCACCGCCCTGGTCGACGTGACCGCCGTCGCCGACCGCGACGAGGAGGCCGCCGCGCTGCTCGCCGCCCGGATCCGGTCCGACCACCGCTGCGACGGCCCGTGGTGCTGCCGCGGCCTCGACCCCGAGACGGCAATCGGCCTACTCGCGACAATCCACGAGCGCCAGGGCCACATCGACGAGGCCATCGACCTCCTCAGGCACCGGCAGATCACCTCGGTCAACAGTCGCGACCAGCTCGCCGACCTGCTGGCCCGGCACGGCCGAATCGAGGAACTGCGCGCCTACGCGGCGACCGACGGACATGAGGAGGCCGTGCAGCGGCTGGCGGAGCTCCTGGGGGAACATGGTGACGTTGAGGGCGCGATCGCTGCATACAGGGGAGCGACGGCCCCATGGCCTGGAACCCGAACTCGGCTTGCGAACGCGCGCAGCTCTTGGCCCGGCACGGCCGGGGTGACGAGGCGATCGCCGTGATGCGCGCCCAGGCCGACGCCCACCCCGGTGACGACTGGTTTCTCCGTGCCCTGTCCCAGCTGTGTCCCGACCAGGGTCGTCCCTCCGACGGCCTGGCCCACCTCGACGCCCTGACCGCCATCCGCGGGGGCGAGGTTGATTGGGAGGTGTTTTTTGATGCGACTGCCGCTGATTGCCGCTTGCAGCGGGGTCGATGAGGCGGTTGAACGGGCCCGAGCCCACCCTGAAGGCACCACTTGGTACGCGGCGGAACACATGGCTCGGCTCCTCGCCGACGCCGGGCGCACCGAGGAAGCCATCGCCGTCCTTCAGCACGATGACCGCAGGAAGGCAGTGGTCGAGTTCGACCTGCTCCTGGCGGCCTGGAAGCACTCCTCGACGTTCCAGCGAGCCCCGGTGACGCGCACCAGTTCGGACTGGGGCACCGCGGTAGGTGACCAGCAGAGGTAGAAGGCGAGTTCGTCGGTGGTGCGGGGTCCCGCCGGCCGTGGTCGACGGTGACGGGGACCTGTGGCTGCGGGACCGGGGCACTGGCAGCCCAGTCCGCGAACTGGAGGCGGCCGCCACGTACAGCACCATCACAGGGGCCGTTCACCAAGTGAAGTCTTCCTCGCCGAGAGCGGCTACACCGGTCCAGGGTCGACAGCCAGGTTCCGCACACCCGCCGAGTCACCGCGTTCCTCACGAACAGCAACCGTCCGGAGATCAAGTCAGCGTGTTGATTCTCTGCGAGTCCTCACGGTACGCGTCGGAGGACGCCGGCCAGGACGTAGGCAGCGAGCTCGTCCAGCAGCTGGCCGCCTTCCTCGTCGGCGTCCAGGTCGAGGAGCGAGTCGTCCAGGACGGCGGCCGACAGCACCATGCCGAAGGTGACCCGCACGGTGAGGCGGGCATTGACCGGTGTTTGTCCGTGGTCGCGCCGGCCGGCGTCGACTGCTTCTTCGAGGGCCGGGAACAAGCCGCTCAGGGGGGCCGCGGAGAAGAGCTCGGGATGGTGTGCTCGCATGGTGAGCAGGGTGAACACGTCGCGACGGTTCTCCCGAAGGAATCCGAAGAGCGCGGTGACATAGGCGCGGGCCAGGCGCTCATCGGTAAGACCACGTGTCGAACGCTCGGCGAACTCCGACACGAACTCGCTGACCACGTGGGAGAACGGCTCGAAGACAGCCTGTTCGAACAGCTCTTCCTTGGTGCGGAAATGGCGGTACATCATCTGCTCGGTGGCGTTCGCGCGTTCCGCGATCTCCCGGGTCCGGGCACCCGCGAAGCCGCGTTCACCGAAGACCTCCCGGGCCGCGCGCAGCAGATCCGCGCGCACGGTCTTGCTGCTGCGACGGGTGCGGGACTGCTTGCCGGCCGCAGTGTGTCCAGTCATGCCCTCATGCTATGTCGGGGGCCGGTCCGCCCCGGGGGGCGGACCGGCCGTCACACACCTCAAGACGGTCAGGCTGGTGTGATCTTGGCCAGCACGTCTCCGACCTGGTACTTGGTCTCCGCCTCACCGACGAGCTGAATGGTGCCCGAGGCGGGGGACTCGACCTCGTGCTCCACCTTGTCGGTGCCCAGCAGGTAGATCGTCTGACCGGCCTCGACGGTGTCTCCGTCCGAGACCAGCCATTCCAACAGCTCGCCTTCCTGCATGGTCAGACCGAGCTTGGGGAGTTTGACGAGAACGGTCACGCTCATGCCATCGACTTCCTGATCGCGCTCTCCACGTCGGAGATCTTGTAGAGGTACTCGTTCTCCAGCGGCCGGGAGAAGGGCACCGGGGCGTTCGCCGAGGTCACCCGCACCACCGGAGCATCCAGTTGGCCGTGGAGCTCCTCGTTGACGCGGGCGGACACCTCGGCCCCCACTCCGAACTGGCCGACTGCCTCGTGGACGATGACGGCCCGACGGGTGCGGGCCACCCACTCCAGGACGGTCCGTTCGTCCAGCGGTGAGATGGTGCGCAGGTCCACCACTTCGATGTCGATGCCCTCACCGGCCAGCTTCTCGGCCAATTCGAGCACCTGACCGACCGGCCGCCCGTAGGTGATCACGGAGACGTCCGAGCCGCGCCGCGCGATGTTGGCCTTGCCGAGGGGGATGCGCAGTCCCGGCTCGGGGGCCACCCCCCTGGTCCAGTACAGCTGGGTGTGCTCGACGACCACGACAGGATCGTCGTCGAGCACGCTGGACAGGAGCAGTCCCTTGGCCTCGGCAGGGGAGGAGGGCACGACGACCTTCAGCCCCGGCACGTGGGCGAGCCACGCCTCCAGCATGTCCGAGTGCTGTCCGCCGGTGCCGCCACCGGCACCGGTGGCGGTGCGCACGGTCAGCGGCACCCCGGTCTTGCCGCCGGACATGAAGCGGAGCTTGGCCGCGTGGTTGACCAACTGGTCCAGGCCGAGCGTGATGAAGTTCATCAGCATGATCTCGGCGACCGGGCGGAGCCCGGCCACGGCGGCGCCGACGGCTGTGCCGACGATGGCCTGCTCGGAGATCGGCGTGGACCGCACCCGGTCCACGCCGTACTTCGTGGACAGGCCGGACGTCACCTTGAACGTGCCGCCGCCTTCGCGGTCCGCGACATCCTCACCGAGCAGGAAGACGGTGTCGTCGGCGGCCATCGCCTCGTCCAGCGCCATCGTGCAGCCCTGCTGGAACGTGATGGTCTTGCTGCGCTGACTGTTGCGGGTGCTGCGGTCGGTCATGCGGACACCTGCTCGCGGTAGACGTCGAGGCGCAGTTCGTCGGCGCCGGGGTAGGGGCTTTCGATGGCGAAGGTGATCGCACGCTCGACCTCGTCGGCGATCTGCTGTTCCCACGTGCTCATCCGGTCCTCGTCCGCGAGTCCCCGCTCCAGCAGTGCGGCCCGCAGGGCCGGGACGGGGTCGGCGGCCAGCGCCTTGTCGTACTCCTCCCGGTCCATGTAGGCACCCGGGTCCCCGAAGTAGTGGCCCATGAAGCGGTAGGTGACCGCCTCGACCAGGGTCGGGCCGTCGCCGGCGCGGGCCCGGTCCACGGCGCTGGTGAACACGTCGAGGGCTGCTTGCGGGTCGTTGCCGTCCACGGTCACACCGGGCATGCCGTAACCGGCGGCGCGGTCGGCGATGTGCGCGGCGGTGGTGCCGTTGGCGTAGCTGGTGGACTCCGCGTAGAGGTTGTTCTGGCACACGAAGACGACTGGCAGGTTCCACAGCGAGGCCAGGTTCAGCGACTCGTGGAAGGCGCCGATGTTGCTCGCGCCGTCGCCGAAACAGACGATGGTGACCCGGCCGTCCTTGCGGATGTCCGACGAGGTCGCCAGGCCGACCGCGATCGGCAGGCCACTGCCGACGATGCCGGTCGTCACCATGACGCCGGTGTCCGGGTGGGTGACGTGCATGGGGCCGCCCTTGCCCTTGCAGGCGCCGGTCGCTTTGCCGAAGATTTCGGCGATGAGCAGGTCCAGGGGCATGCCCTTGGCTATCTGGTCGTGTATGCCGCGGTAGGTGGTGACCAGGTAGTCGTCCGTGGTCACCCCGCTGTGCGCCAGGGCAGCGGCGACGGTCTCCTGCCCGCGGGGGGAGTAGTAGGCGGCGGCGAGCTCACCGGACGTCAGCATGGACCGCATCCGCTCGTCGGTACGGTGGATGAGGGCCGCGGTGCGGTAGACGCGGACCAGCGGATGGTCGGCGGAGCCGGCGGCGGTGGAGGCTGTCTGATCAGGCAACGGACGTGCTCCTAGCGGTGTTCTGGATCATGTGGTGGGTGGCCAGCCATCCGAAGATGAAGGACGCGGCGATGCTGGCCCCCGCGCCCGGGTAGGTCCGGCCCATGACGGACGCCGTGCAGTTGCCCGTCGCGTACAGACCGGGGATCGGCTCCCCGCCCTCCCGGAGCACCCGGGCGTGCTCGTCCGTGAGCAGGCCCCCTGCCGTGCCGACGTCGCCCGGGTAGAGGGCGACCGCGTAGAACGGCCCCTTGGACACGGGTGCGACACAGGGGTTGGGGCGGACACGGTAGTCGCCGTAGTAGCGGTCGTAGGCCCGTTCGCCCTTGTGGAAGTCGGGGTCCTTGCCGTGGGCCGCGGAGGTGTTGAAGCGGTCGGCGGTCCGGCGCAGGCCGGCCGCGTCGATGCCGCACTGCGCGGCCAGTTCTTCGAGGGTTCCGGCCTTCTTCATGTAGCCGCTGCTGATCCACTTGCGTGGGGTGACGCCGCCGGGAGTCAGCCCGAACAGGTAGCGGCTGCGGTGTCGCGAGTCCATGATGAACCAGCTGGGTACGGCGCCGGCCTCACGGTCGCGGGCGTACATCGCCTGCCCCACCTCCATGTAGGAGGCGGCCTCGTTGACGAACCGCGCACCGGTGGCGTCGACGATCATGGAGTGCGGCTTGGCGCGTTCGTACACGGCGAACTGCGGAGTGCCGTCGGGCAGGATCGAGGAAGGGATCCACCACGCCTCCTCCATCAGGTCGACTGCGGCGCCCCGGCGCATCGCCGCCTCGATGACCTCACCCGTGTCACCGTCGTTCGCGGAGGTCCACTCGACCGAGGCGGGGGCCGGCCCGTACTTCTGGCGCATGGCGGGGTTGTGGGAGAAGCCGCCGGAGTTCAGCAGCACGCCGGCGCGGGCCCGGATCCTCGTCCGGCGCCCCTCGCGCTCGGCCTCGACACCCACCACCTCGCCGTCCTCGACCACCAGGTCCACGACGGGTGTGCCGGTCCAGATCGGTATCTCCGCACGGATCGCGGCCAGCAGCATCCAGCCCTGGAGCGCCGCGCCGGTGCCCCGCAGTTCGCGGCCGGTCGCCCTGGCGGCCGCCATCCTGGCACCCACCCTCGCCACCGTGGCGGCGCCGCGCTTGCTGTACGGAGCGGTGGACATCGGTGAGACCTCACCGGTGTAGAGGGGCACCGCGGGCATGCCGCTGCTGCGGAACTTCTCGCGCCACGGTCCGAGCCGTCGCATGTCGAGCAGCTCCGTCTCCAGTGAACGGCTCCGTGCCTTGCCGCCCGGCCGGTCGTCGTAGTAGTCCGAGTACCCCTCGCAGTGCCGGAAGGGAATGCCGCGCTCCAGGAGGAACTCGGTCATCGGCTCCACGGCGTTCAGGAACGCCTCCACCCGCTCGGGGGAGGTGGAGGGGCCGACGTCACCGACCGCCGAGGCGAAGTACCGGCGGGCGTCCTCGGGGCTGTCCTGGACTCCTGCCTTGCGGGACACCGGGTTGTTCGGCAGCCACAGCACACCACCGGACATGGCGGTCGAACCGCCGAAAACGTCGGTCTTTTCGATCACCAGGGCCTGCAGGCCGTTCTCGTGGGCCACCAGGGCCGAACACAGCGAACCGCCGCCGCTGCCGACCACGACCAGGTCGGTCACCACGTCCCAGCCGGAGCCGGGGGCCGTCTCATCCTGACGCGCGGTCATGGGCGTGCCTCGGCTTTCTCGTCCGTACCGGACATGGCTCCGTCGGAGGTCTCGTTGTCCCGGTAGTAGTACTCGTGCAACACGCGGTGGAAGTTGCTGATCGCCATCTCCTGGCGCGGGCTGGTGCGGGAGCCCGGGAAGCCACGCGACTTCATGCCCTGCTGGACCGCGTCCAGGTTCTCGAAGTCCTGCTCCAGAATGCGGCCCCAGTCCTTGTGGTCCCGCCAGTCCGCATAGAACTCGCGCTTGAGCTCGGGCTCAGCGCCGGGGGCGTAGCGCACCAGCGACCAGATGTCGAAGACACAGCTGTCCGGGTCGTCACCGTTCGGACGGGCCCGGTACCAAAGGGCGCCGTCGGGGTAGGGCAGCACGATCAGGTTGGGGAAGATGTGCCAGTCCTGACCGGCCCGGATCAGGTTCTCGGTCGTCAGCTTCGGCCAGCCGGAACCGTCCTTCTCCGCCTCCTCGGCTGCGAAAGCCATCATCGCGCCCATTACTCGCGCCGGGTCCGCGCCGTCGCTCTCGTCGAGCTCGGTGGCCAGCCGGCGAGCGGCCGTGAGATCCCGAGGGGTCCAGATGGCGCGCAACTGCTGTTCCATCAGCTCGACGAAGCTGATCACACCTGGGCGCAGATCCTTGGGAAACGGCTGGCCCAGCCGCCGCGAAGGCGCCCCCAGCGGCCAGTTGTCCTCGGCGCCGGTGAAGGTGGAGTGTTTGCCGAAACGATGGCTGTCCGTCAAGTCGTCATTGTTGCGCAGCAGTTGGGGGTGTGTCGTCTGGACGTGGTAGCCCTCGTTGAAGGCTTCGAGTGCGGTCTTCCAGTTGCAGGGCAGGATGACGGTCTTGTACCAGCGGTAGCGGAACTTCTCGAACTCGAAGGGGTCGAACACCTCCGGGAGGGGAGCGAGGTAGTCGAGCAGCGGCTCGGCGTCGGGGTTCATCGTGATGAAGACGAAACCGCCCCAGGTCCCCACCCGGGGCTCCCGCAGACGCAGGTCCTCGTCGGTGACCCGGTCACCCCAGTCCTCCCGGTCCACGATCTCGCGCACCGAGCCGTCGAGGTTCCAGCGCCAGCCGTGGTACCGGCAGAAGAAGTGGTGGGCGGTGCCGCATCCCTCGGTCAGCCGGCGGCCGCGGTGCTGGCAGGCGTTGTAGTACGCCTTGATCGTGCCTCCGGTGAGCCGGATCACGATGACCGACTCGTCGGCGACGTCGAAGGTGACGAAGTTCCCCGGTTCGGGGAGCTCCTCCTCCCTGCAGGCGACCTGCCAGACGTCCGGCCAGAGGCGGTCCTTCTCGATGCGCACGTAGCGCGGATCGATGTAGTCCCCCTTGGGGACGAAGTCCTCCCGCACCGGGCACCCCGGTGGGAAGGGGGGCTGCTCCGGTGGGGTGCGCGGGTTCTGCCCCTGTGGAGCAGGAAGGTCGATGGTTGTCACGATGGCGTCCCTTCCACGTGCTCGTGTGGCCTGCAAGAGAGTGTTTACTCTCTTAAAGGGGGGCGTCAAGGGCTGTGCTCGTGCGAGTTCGGGCCGTTCGGTGATGCCCGTGAGGCACGGGTCCGTCGGGGGTGGCGGTCGCTGCGAGGGCCTCCGGGACATGGCGGTGAGCCGATGGCTCGGCACGGCGAGCCTGAGGGGAGCGGTCCGCCGCGAGGGTGTGATGCCGCGTCATCGCGACCGGTCGCGGGCGTGCGAGGACCGCCTTGCCCGTGTGATCGTTCGGGAAGGCGGCGAGCTGTGTCTGACGGCCGCGATCGGGCGCGCGGTCGTCGGAAAGTCAGTGCCGGGCGCCGCGCAGCACGGTCTCGACCATGTGGTCGGCGAAGGCGGCGAGCTCCACGGGGTCGTGGTTGCCGAAGGTCGACGACCAGAGAGCGAAACGGCCGACGAGCGCCGACCACAGGAGCAACGCGGTGCGTTCGATGCCGTCCGGCCAGCTCAGGCCGTCCGTCTCGCACGCGCGCACGGCGCCCACCCACTGGTGCCACAGATGATGGGCGGGGTGGGCGCGGTCGGGCACGTCGAAGCTCGAGGCGTCGTGCCCGAACATGAGGCGGAAGACGCCGCGCTCGTCACGGGCGAAGGCGCAGAAGGCGTTCGCCTGGACGCGCAGCCGCTCGCCGGGATCGGCTCCGGCTTCCGCTGCCTCGGCGTCGGCGGCCGCCATGGCCGCGACCGTGCGCTTGAAACCGTCCTCGGCGACGGCGCGGGCAAGTTCGTTCTTGTCCGAGAAGTGCAGGTACATGCTCTGAGCGGCGATCCCGACCTCGCGCGCGACCTCCCGGAGGGAGACCGGCAGCGGATTGTCGGTGAGCTTCTGGTCGAGCAGACGTGCGACGGCGGCCAGGATCTCCGCACGGAGCCGGTCGCCCTGGCCGCGTGGGTTGGGCCTGCGTACGGTGCCGATCGGGGTGCCGTCCTCGTTCATGGCTCTCATTGTGCGGCATCACCGCATACCGCGGGTCGCAGGCCCGGACCGGCGCCGACGGCCCGCGGTGCGGAGGCACGCTACTCCTGGAGAGCTCGTGCCGCCGTGGACATCGCCTGCCCTGCGGCGGGCAGGCCGACGTAGGGAATCGTCTGGATCACGGCTTCGAGGATCTCCTGTGCCGTGAGCCCGTTGCCCAGGCCCCCCAGCACGTGATTGCGGATCTCCCACTGATGGCCCTGGGCCATCAGGACACCGAGCGTCACCAGGCTGCGGCTGCGCCGGTCCAGGCCCGGACGGGCCCAGATCTCGCCGAAGCACTGCTCCAGCGCGAGCCGGGCCGTATCGGCTCCCGGGCCGTCGCCGTCCGCGGCGGCGGCGAGGTTCTTCTGCAGAAACTCCTCGCCGAACATCTCCCGTACGACCTGCTCGCCGGCGGCTCTGCGGTCGCTCTTTCCGGTGTCATCCATCAGTGCCCTCCCGGTCGGGGTCGGTCATGCGGGGCAGTATGCCCAGCACGGTGGCGGTGGTGGTGCCCGCGTCCACCGGAACGACCGTCCCGGTGATCCAGCGAGCCTCCGGGCTCGCGAGGAAGAGCACGGCCCAGGCCAGATCCCAGGCGGTCCCTTCGATGCCGAGCAGATTGGCAGCCCTGCGCATCCGTCGGCCCTCCTCGCCCCCGTGGTCACCGATGGGGGTGTGCAGGTGCCCGGGGACGAGGCAGTTGACCCGGATCCTGTCCGGCCCCCAGCTATAGGCCAGGTCGACGGTCATCGACTGCAGAGCGCCTTTGCTGGCCGCGTACGCGCCGCTGCCGAACCCGCGGAGGGCTGCGATGGAGGAGATGTTGACGAGGGAACCACCACCGCTGCGGACGAGATGCGGGTAGGAGCTGCGGGCGACCTGCATGGCTCCGGTGACGTTGAGGGCCAGGACCCGGTCCCAGCCTGCCCGCGAGGTACGCAGGACGGGGCCCTCGCCGCTGATTCCGGCGTTGTTGATGACGGCGTCGAGACGCCCGGCCCGGTGGGCGAAGTCGTCCACCGCGGCGCGTGTCGCTTCCTCGTCGGTGATGTCCGCCGTGAGTGCGATGGCCCGCCCGCCCAGTTCCTCGACGCGCTTCCGCGTGTGTCCGGCGCGCTCGCTGTCGATGTCGAGGACGCCCACCGTGGCGCCCTGGGCCGCGAGGAGCATGGCCGTGGCCGCGCCGGTGCCCAGGAAGTCCCCGGAGCTTCCGGCGCCGGTCACCAGGGCCGCACTGCCCGCCATGCGGCTGCCGCGACCGTCGGTGTGTCCGCCGACGTCGAATCCGTGGTCCGTCATGTCGTTCACCACGTGACCGGGAGGGTCTTGAGCCCGTAGACGATGGAGTTCTTCTTGAAGTCCAGTTCATCCTCGGCGACGGCGAGCCGCAGGTCGGGGATGCGCTCGAACAGCCGCGGCCAGGCGACCTGCATCTCCACCCGCGCGAGGTTCTGGCCCAGGCACTGGTGGGACCCGAAACCGAAGGCCACGTGGTGGCGGGCCCTGCGGGAGATGTCGAGGTCGTCCGCGGGGCACTCACCCTCGCCCGCGCCGAAGGCCAGCGGGTCCCGGTTACCGGCGATCAGGGAGACGATGACGCCCTCGCCCTCGCGGACGAGCCGACCGCCGATCTCCACGTCCTCGATCGCCACTCGTCGCGGGTCGGTGGAGACGATGCTCCAGTAGCGCAGCATCTCCTCGGCCGTGCTGGGGGCCAGCTCCGGGTGGTCCCGCAGCCGGTCGCGCTCAGCGGGATTGAGCAGCAGCGCGATGGTTCCGAGGCCCAGCATGTTCGCCGTGGTCTCGTGTCCGGCACCGACCAGGATCGAGACCAGGACGGGCATCATCTCCGGTGCGAAACCGTCCGGGCCCTCATGGTCGGCCAGCAGCCGGCTGACCATGTCGTCGGCGGGCTCCCGGCGCTTGCGCTCGACGAGAGCCGTGTAGTACTCGAACGCCTCGCGCTCCAGCCGCGCGCGCTCCTCGCGGCTGACGTCCAGGTCGGTTCCGGCGTTCGCGTGCTGCTGGAAGAGATCGTGGTCCTCGTAGGGGACACCCAGGATGGTGCAGATGGCGCGGGAGGGCATCGGCAGCGCGAAGTCCTGGATGAAGTCGACCGGGCCGCCCTTGTCGAGCATCGCGTCAATCAGCTCATCGGTGATCTTCAGCAGTTCCTCGCGCATCGCCTGGGTGCGCTTGACGCTGAACTCCTTGGTGAGCATCTGCCGCAGGCGGGCGTGCTCCGGGTCGTCCAGGCGCAGGAACAGGCCGCCCTGGTGATCGTCCTGACCGGCGTGGACCAGCGGGAAGCCGGGCCTGCGTACATCGGCGCTGAAGGACGGGCTGGACAGCACGGCCCGGATGTCGGCGTGCCGGGTGGCCAGCCAGTGCTGGGAGCCGTCCCAGATGGTGACCTTGTGCAGCCCGCCTGCCTCCCGGAACTCGGTGTACTGCGGCGGAGCACTGAAGGGACAGCTGCGTGGGGCGGGGAAGAACGGCGCTTCCCCGGTCGCGGGGGTCTCGGACGTGTGGGTGGTCATGTCGTGTACCTCGATCAGAGAGCCGGTGCTTCGGCGGTGTGTACCGCCGCCGTGGGGGTGGCGGCGGGCCAGGGGACGCGGTCGACTACGGCCTGTCGCCAGGTGCGCAGGGCGCGGGCCATGCCGTTGCCCAGTACTCCGTCGACCTGCTGGCGTCGTCCCTCGGAGTCGCGGTGACCGTAGATTCCGACGAACCGGCCCGACGCCAGAGAGCCCTCGACGACGGTGAAGGTCATCTGTCGTCCAGTGGCTCCGTAGGACTGCAGCTTCAGGTCGTACTGATCCGACCAGAAGTAGGGCAGCGAGGGCCCGGAGGTCTCCGCTCCCATGAGGGCGGCGCCCACGGCGCGTCCCTGCTCGGTGGCGGCGAGCCGGTGTTCGCTGCGCACATGGCGCCCGGACACCGGATCGAACCAGGCGGCCACGTCACCCGCGGCCCACACGTTCTCGCAGGCCCGGCCGTTCGCGTCGCAGAGAACGCCGTCGGCCCCGTCCCGTGCCTTGTCGCCGAGCGGTACGCCCGATCCGGCGAGCCAGTCGACTGCCGGCCGGGCGCCGACGGCGACGAGGACGGTGGCCGCTTCGACCACCGATCCGTCGTCGAGGACGACGCCCGTGGCCCGGCCGCCCTCGGACGTCACCTCGGTCACGCCTCGGCCGCAGCGCACGTCCACTCCGGCGGCCCGGTGGCGCTGCTCGAGCATGTCGGCCACCTCGTCGCCGAGCACGTTGACCATGGGGAGCGGCAACGGGTCGACCATCGTGACGGACACGCCCATGCCTCTGGCCACCGCGGCGGCCTCCGCACCGACGAAGCCGGCCCCCACGACGACGAGGCGTCCGCCGCGGCTGAGGTCGCCGCGCAGCCGAAGGGCGTCCGGCAGGCTCCGCAGCACCTGGACGCCGGCAAGTCCGGCTCCGAGAGAACGCGGGTGGGCTGCCCGGGCGCCGGTGGCGATCACCAAGGCGTCGTACGGGATGCTGTTGCCATCAGCCAGGGTCACGGTGGACAGCGTGGGATCGACTCCCACGGCGGTGGCACCCGGTAGGTGCTTGACGCCCAGAGCGTCGAACTGCTCCTGCGGACGCAGCAGCAGCCTCTCCACGTCCCACTCTCCTGCCAGGAGCTGCTTCGACAGGGGCGGGCGGTCGTAGGGGAGCCCCGGCTCGCCGTCGACCAGCGTCACCTCGCCCATGAACCCGCGGCGCCGCACTTCCTCGGCGACCGCCAGACCCGCGGCCGACCCACCTACCACGACCAGCCGACGAAGTTCGTCGGCGGTCGCCATGTCAGTCCTCCTCAATGAGGATCGCCGCGGCGGGGCAGACCTGAGCCGCCTCCCGCGAGGCGTCGTACTGCTCAGCCGGGGGCGTCGTGTCCAGCAGGACCACAATGCCGTCCTCGTCCCGCTGGTCGAACACCTCAGGGGCGACCAGCACACACTGGCCCGCACCACAGCACTTTGCCTCATCGACCGTGATCTTCATGCCACTTGACCTTTCCAGTGACCTCTAGCGGCGGGATGGATATCCACCCCGCCAGCCTTGCGGGCGTCACCTTACGACTGTCAACTGATGCCCGCAAGGTATTCCGCGCCCCGGGCGTGAGGTGCCTGCCGGATGACTGTGTACGTCAGCGCAAGTGGATCGGTTCTATGGATGGGGGCAGCCAAAAAGGCCGGGAAAGGGAGGGTTCCGGCGTGATGAGCGTCTGTTGTGATGAGGTTGTTTCCCCGCTCGTCGGCAGCGGGCCCTCCGGCCCCGGAGCGTTCAGTGGCCGCCTGAGTGACCACCGGCCTTCGGCTCGTTGACGAGCTTTCAGGAGGGAACGGAGCAGAGGGGCCGGGGAACGGCCGTAGGCCGGTCCGGTGGGCAGCAGGATGAACGCGTGCCCTGTTCCAGGACGCACTCAGCTCCTGGACGGCGCTCCCGGGTCGCGAAGCGAGAGCATCGCGCGGGCGAAGGTGCGGCGGCTCCGGTGACTGGGGCCCCAGGTGTCGTGCATGCGGCGGGTGCCCGGAGGGCGTTGCGGCGCGTCCCGGCCGCGACGCGGCCGGCAACGAAGATCAACCGTGATTCCGGAGGGTGAGCCGGGCCCGGCTCCACGCCCCTCCGGTGCCGGTCAGTCCGCGCTGGAATTGATCGCCATGCGTTGAATGACACGTGTGGCGGCCCGGATGTCTTCGGCGGGGATGTCGTCCAGGGTGCGGCTCAGCCGGTCACGTATCGCCTGGTTGAGCTGGTGGGCGACCCTGCGCCCATGGTCGGTCAGTCCCACGAGCTGGGCGCGGTGGTCCTCCGGGTCCCGGGTGCGTTCGACCAGTCCTTGCTGCTCCAGGCGAGCCACCTGCCGGGTGATGTGCGGTGGCTGGACCATCAGGCGTTCGGCGAGCGTGCTGCTGCGCAGTGGTGTGTCGTCGAGGAGCAGGATCCGTAGGACGGCGAAGGCGGCGCGCTCCACCTTGACGTCGAGGCCGACGGTCAGCTGTCCGTGGACCTGGCTGCGCCCGAGGGCGTACGAAAGCGCTGACACGGCTGCCAGGAGCTCTTGCGTCGGATCGTCGGCGTATTCGGACACGCCGCCATGATGCCGCATCCGCGCTGAACCCGGCCGGGGGCGGTCGATGGAGTATGCTTACTTAAGTTAAGTAACTGACGTGAGTGAAGGAGCCTGGTATATGTCGGAGGAGCAGCCGTCCGTTCTTCAACCGAAAAAGGTGAAGACCCTGGCCGAGAGCTTGTGGTTCCCCGCGCTCTTCTTCATCGGGTTCATCGTCTGCTACATGATCCCGTTCCACGCTCCGGAGCCCCACGACGTCAAGGTCGCCGTTTCCGGTCCGGTCGCGGCGGCACAGATCCAGGCGGGACTGGAGGACGAGGCGCCGGGCGCGTTCGACATCATGCCGGTGAAGGACGCGGACGAAGCGCGGGACCAGGTGGAGAATCGTGACGCGTCGGCAGCGTTCTCCGTCGAGGGGGACCACGCCACGCTCTACGTTGCGAAGAGCAACGGCATGATGCTCGAGTCGACCGTCAACTCTGTCTTCACGCCGATCGCCGAGAAGCAGGGCGCCGATCTGAGGACAGTGGACCTCTCTCCGACCGCCGGCGGGGATGTGACGGGCACCAGCCTGTTCTACCTGGCGATGGTGTGGAACATCGTCCCGTACATCGCCGTGATGATGTTGATGCGCGCCACCTCGCTCAGCCGCCGGGAGAAGCTCACCACGATCACGGCCACAGGCGCAGTGGCCAGTGTCGTCGGCTACTTCGTGGCCCTCGGACTGGACATCATTCCGCATCAGCCCTTGGCCATGGTGTACGGGTTCGTCCTCACTCAGGCCGTCGCGTGGACCGTCTACGGTCTGGTGCCCTTCGTCCGGCACTACATTCCCGGAGTCGCGATCACCCTCTTCGTGCTCCTCAGCATCCCGTCAAGCGGTGGGGCCATTCCCTATCAGATGGTGCCCGGGTTCTTCCGTTGGCTGCATCCGGTCATGCCGTTGGGCAACTTCATCGACGCGGCGCACGGCTTGTTCTACTTCGATGGAACGGGTCTGCTCAGGCCCACGATCGTCCTCCTGGTCTGGCTCGCGGTCGGAGTCGCCCTGACAGTCTTCGGCGCACTGCGACAGAACCGCAAGAAGGCCGCGGCCGAGGCGGGCGGGCAGGAGTCGGCAGCCCTCGAGGCCGAGGAAGAGGCGACGATCGAGGACCCCGCCATCGAGGCGCCGTTGCCGCATCCGGTGCGGAACGGCGGAGCGCGGGGCGAGGTGCCCACGCTCCACGGCCAGGTCACCGGGGCGGACGGGACGACGGTCGCCGGCGCGATGGTCACCATCACCGACGGGCGGGGACGACATCTGGTACGGACCCACACCGACCCGGCCGGCTGCTACGCCGTCACCGGGCTCCCGGAGATCTTCGTCAACGTGCTCCTCACCGCGCCCGACATGCTTCCCGCCGTTGCCCGCGTCCTGCCCGACAGCAGTCATCCCCAGCGCTGGGACTTCGTGATGAACGACGCTCGTCACCGCTCGGCGGCGAGTGCGACTCAGTCTTCGCGATGACTTCGCTTCCCGCCTTCGAGTACGGAGTCGACGGCCCGCACACCGTGCTGGTCGGGGGCGGATGGTATGGCGCCCTCGCTCACGCCCTGGATCGTGTACGTCAGATGGAAGCGCCGGCCGATCATCGCCTGCCTTTTGACGCTGCTACTGATGCGTTCACGGGCCACGGGACCTGAGAGGGTGTTTCGTCCCGTTGTTTCATCCTGGATTGCGCGGTTGTAGATGGTTCATGCGCCGCGCCATGTTGGGGTGGATTCTGCGGTGAGTCTGCGGGTCATAAGGTTGATCATCGCGAGGTGGATCATGGCTTCGGACCGGTGTGGGTGTGCTTCGTAGTCACGGGCCAGGCGTCGGTGGTTCATGGGCCATCCCAGGGTCCGCTCGACGGTCCAGCGGCGGGGCAGAACGGCAAAGCCCCTGGTGGTGGGGTCGCGGCGGACGATGTGCACGTCAATGCCGAGCGTGGCGGCGTGCTCGACGAGGTGCTGGCGGTAGCGGCCGTCGACCCAGGCTGTGCGGACGGTGGGATGCTCGGTGGCGATCCATTCGATGAGGGTTCGGCCGGCGGCCGAGTGCTGCACGCTGGCCGCGGTGACCAGCACTCCGAGGAGAAGTCCGACGGTGTCGATGACGATGCACCGCTTGCGGCCGACGATCTTCTTGCCCGCGTCGATGCCTTGCCCGATGGCGGGGACGTTGGTGGAGGTCTTGATGCTCCAGGAGTCGATGACGCAGGCGGTCGGTTCGTCACCCCGGCTTTACTGCCCGCGGACTTGGCGCCGGAGGAGGCTGTTGAGCTGGTCGAAGACGCCTTCTTCCTGCCAGCGGGCGAAGTAGGTGTAGACGGTGTTCCAGTGCGGGTAGTCGTGCGGCAGATAGCGCCACGGGATAACGGTGCGGTTCACGTCCAGGACCGCGTCAAGAAGACTGCGCAGGTCATGATTCGGTGGCCTGCCGATGTCCAGGCCGCGGCCGCGGCGCTCGGACCGCCAGGCGGTCAGGACCGGCTCGACCAGCTCCCATCGGGCCTCGGAGAGGTCGCTTGGATAGCGACGGCGCTCAGTCATGATTCTGGAGTACCGGCCGGCCGAGGATCCGGCCCAGGCGCATGCAACAGGCGCACGAAGTGAACGGTGCACGACGGCGAGACCGGCGGGACATGGAGCCGATACGCCGCTGGCGATCACAAACGATCACCAACAGGCTGGGCTCCTCGGGGGATCGACGACAGCTGATACGAGAGTCCACCAGTAACCAGCACCGAGGACCTCTTCCAGCTTGTGCGCTTCAGTCCGAAACCGCACGAAGTAGGGGCTGAAGATCCGCAAGCCAGGGATGCCCCGGATGTGCGCGGGCGAGTAGCTCGGTCAAGGTCTCACGCTGAGCCGAGGTCATATGCGGGACAGTCGCGTCGAAGTCTGCTTGATCCTTCCGGCGTGCGTGCTTGGCCTTGAACAGCAGGACCAGTTCGGGCGCCAGATACGGGATGCCGTCCTGGGTGTGGAGGATGATGTCGCTGTAGGGAAGCCGGATCCCCTCATCGCGTCGGCAGATCCAGGTGTCACCGTCGTGCGGTTCCCGGAACACGTCGAGCAGGTAGTCGCCGGTGGCTGGATCGCGCAGCCATGTCTGATGTACTGCGGCCAGCACCTCCGGTGTGGCGTCCTCCCAGATCCGGCCGCTGCCCGCCGCGTCGAAGACGTATCCGGGGAAGCGGTCGCGGACCTCGGGAAAGCTCGCGGCCGGAATCGCGATCTCGATGTCTCCGTGCGCGCGCGTCTGCCTGCCGCGGAACAGGTCCAGCGCCCAGCCCGCGGCCACGTACCAGGGCGTGATGAGCCCGGCCAACCGCTGAGCGACCTCACTCGGGGTCCAGCAGGATGACCACCTGGACTGGAGGGCTCCGCTCTCGTCCGGTGACAACTCAATTCCGCCGCTGGGCAGTTGCTCGCTCATCGCAGGACCCGGCCGCGCCACCAACCGCCGGTTCGGAAAAATCTGAAGTCTCTACCGGACCCGGAACGGTGCGCCCTGCCGGCGCCGGTCGAGGGGCAGCTCGTATACGGAGACGTGGTGGGTACTGGAGTCGGTCAGTGGCCGTCCTGACCAGCCACCGGTACGCCGGACGAGCCGCAGGCCCGCCAGTTCCGCCAGCAGGTCGAGTTCGCCGGGGGTGAAGTAGCGGAATGAGACACGAACGTGGCGCATGCGGCCGTCGTCGAGGATCGCGTAGTCGGAGGTGTACTGCTGGCTGGCGGGGCGCAGGGTGCGGGTGCGGAGTACGAAGCCCTCGCCGGGTGTGTCCACCGGCTGTGTGCCGTTGCCGCGGGTGGCGAGGGCCTCGGGCAGATGGGCGTCGAGTACGAGTCGTCCGCCGGGCTTCAGGCGCCGGGCGGCGGAGGCGAGACACCGGCGCTGGGCCTCTTGGGTGTCGAGTTCGGCGAAGGTGCCGCCGGCGGCGTACACGAGTGCGTACCGCCCCTCGTCCGCAGGGTCCAGGGGCGCGGAGAAGTCGCCGAGAGTCACCCGGACCGCGCTGGCTCCGGGCTTGGTCTGCAGTTGGGCGGTCATCTCGGGGGAAGCGTCGATCCCCTCGATGGTGAGGCCCAGCTCGGCCAGCGGCAGGGCTACCCGGCCCGTGCCGCTGCCGAGTTCGAGCAGAGGGCCGGGCGGGCCCTCCTTGGCGAGGGCGGCCAGGAAGCCGACGGTGGAGTCGGTGTTCGACGCGGCGAACCAGTCGTCGTACCGTCCGGCGAACGATGTGGTGTAGGAGGGGGATGGTGAGCTGTCGTGGGGGAGCGCGGACATGAGGAGGTCCTCCTGGTGCAGGGGTGGTCGCAGCGATCAGCAGTGGTCGTGGCCGGCCCGGAAGCGTTGTGCCCTACCGGCAAGGCGCGCTTGGGTGCTCAGCCGAAAGGGTGGGGAGGCACCCCGGGTACAGGGTGGGCCGGCAAAGGGGACGTTCCTGAGGCGATGAGCCGGACGACGGCCAGGCCCTCGTCCGCCGGGGGGCCCGCACAGTGGTCGACGGAGATCACTTCGCGCCCGGTGAGCGCGGCGAGCAGAACGACTGGGTTCGCTTCCCGGGCAGGCCGCGGGGCCGGGACAGGGTAACAAGGGAGGGGGGTGTCGGGCCCTGCCCAGCGCGTGAGCGCGTCCTGGGCGTGGAAGGTCCACAGCGCGTGATCCAGCCCGGTGCGCGGCACGCTGGTGCGCGACAGGCGGTCCCAGGCGCGGTGGGCCACCGGGGCGGTCATGCTCCAACGGATCATCAGCGCCTCCCAGCAGGCCCGTGCCACCGTCTCCGCAAGGTCGTGAGCCGGGCCGCAGCGGGCTCCGAAGGTCTGATGTATGCGTCCGGGCTCGTGGACGCAGACGGCGACGGCAGTGGCCCCGGCCGGGGAGGGGAGCGCGAGCGCGACGGCTTGAAGGCTCTCGCGGTTGAGCAGGTTGCGCAGTTCGCCTGCCCCGGGCGGCAGGGCGCCGCGGGCGTCGAAAGCGGTGGGGGGACAACAGAGCGGGGCGTACCAGCTGCGGCGTACTAGATCCCGTTCCAGGATCTCCCAGGCTGCGTGCGCCGCCGCGGCGTCCGGGTCCTGGTGGGCGGCGACGCCGGTCGACCCGGCCCGGTGGGTGGCCGCGTAGCCGGGCGGTGGGCGGTGTTGGAGGAACGCGGCACCTGCCGGTACCCAGACTTCCTCACCGCACCCCGTTGCCTGGCCTCGGCACCAGAGCTGCCGCACCTCACGCGCAGGGGTCTGGCCGCGGACCAGCCTGGTGGGGCCGGTGGCGGGATCAGCCGGATCGGCAGCGGGGACGCCGTCGCGGCACAGCTCGGACCAGCTGCCGGCGCGGACCCGGCAGTCACTGCCCGACAGGGGCCGTATACGGGCCTGCTCGGCCTCCGCCTCGACGTCCCGCCCGGCAAGCACGTTGCCCATGCGTTCCATCAGTTCGCCGCGTGCGCGCCGCTGGACGTCGGCTACCGCATCGCCCGCGGCACTGCCGATCAGGACGGGAGCACCACCACTGGCACCGGTCGGGCCGAAGGACTTCGACCGGGCGGCGACGCGGGCCAGCAGCGCGCCAGGCGTGTGGGGCCAGGGAGCGAATACCTCCGGGACCCAGCCTGTCGATGTGGAGACGCTCACGCACGGCCCTCCGGCAGATGCTCCGCACGCGCCTCTTTCCACGCGGCCTCCTCTGCCAGCAGGCCGGCCGCCTCTGCGTACACGGCCTCACCATCAGGAGTGAGAGCGGCACGGTGGCGTCCCAGCAGGTCGACGCCTTGAAACGCCTTCTCCAGCAGCAGGGTTCGGCGGCCGGCCACAGCCTCCCGCTGGAGATCGGACAGCGGCGCCTTCCAGTGGATCAGCCGGTACAGGATCGTCTGGCGGACCAGGACGACCGCCTGTTGGAAGAGCCCGGTCAACGGCCGGGGATCCGGCCGCAACGGGGTCATGACGCAGGGCCCACGACCCGTGCCGCGTACGAGGAATGGGGTGCTGAAGGCTGCTGCGTTGCAACGGGTGTGGGCGCCCTCGTGGACCAGGGCGTCGGCCAGCCGCACCCAGCCGGGCAGACCGGCGCGCCCCACGTTCAGCCGGGCAGCGTTGACGAACACGGCGCCGTGCGTGACGAAGTCGGTGAATCCGTTGATGGCTCGCCCGTCCAGCAGGACGATCTGCCTGACACCTTCGTGCAGTTCGTCCGACATCACCGGCCACACCTGCTCGATCCGCTCGGTTGCCTCAGCCAGTACGCCAGCCTGCTCGGGCTCCCAGTCCCGGACGATGGCACCCGGCCCCTCCGTGCCCGTTGTAGTCACCGGGCTTTGGGGGATCGAGGCGAGTGCCCGCTCGACCGCCGCGGCCAGGTGGGGTGCCGGGGCTGCGAGGTCGACCGCCCAGCGGCCGACGACCCTACGGGGCTGCGGAACGAATGCCGGATCCTCATCGGCCGAGGCCGTGCGCTCCGGCAGTGCGGACACAGGCAGCACGTATGTGCCGACCCGATGGGCGGCGGCTTTACGCGCAGGATGCCGCGGAGGCAGGGCGGACCCGCCCGCTCCTGCCCTGCGCAACACCATGTCGGTGGCATGCCAGAGGATGTCCTCGGCCCGGCGGGCGGCCACGGCGTCAGGGGTCACAAGCACGTTCCGGCCTCCGGCACGGTTCGGTCGCGGTGGTGCGTGACGGACGAACCGCCACGCACCCTGGTGCCGCTACGCGGACGAGCCGAGTCCCTCAGTCGTCATCGTCGAGGTCGATCATGAGGCCGAACTCGGGAAGTTCTTCGGTAACCTGCTCGATCTCCGGCTGATCCATGGGTTCCTCCTTCGCTGGGTTCATCCGTGATGAACGGACGGCTCGCGCCGTCGGTCCGAGAAGGAGCTACCCAACGGACACCACGTAGAAGAACAGGGATGGGGCAACCGACTCGAATCCGTCACCGTCGAAAACTCTAGGCATGGGCGCCACCACGGCAGAAATATGCCGAAGTTTGTCCGTGAAGCATCGTTGCCTGTGGTGGATGCGACTGGAGCACACGGCTGAATAGAGCGCCGTTGTCGTGATGGTCCGCCTCCGTTCGTCTTCCCGGGCGGAAACTGCCCTGAAAGTCACCTCGCTGTCCTGTCGCAGCGCAGGCAGCAGTTGACGTGACGCTGACTTGCATACGTGCCAGATGGTTCGTGGCTGCGGGCCGGTGACGATCTCAAACGATCTCGCTTTCGCGGAAGTGGTGATGGCGTCAGGGGCCCGTCCGTTGTCAGTGACGCCTGGGACGGTGCTCTTCGTGAACCTTGAGAAGTTCTGGAAACCTGTAGAGATGTGTCGCCGACAGGCAGACGGCAGGGGTGCGCGACTTGCATGCCTTCGTTCGGATTTGTCGCGCAGGCCACTGGCGGAGATCGTTGAGTTCCAGATGTGCCTGGACCAGGTGACCCATCAGGCTTTCACCTGGGAGCTGGTGGCTGCGGCGGAGATGATCTTCGGCGGCCGGTGCTCGGACGACGACTTCCGCTACTTCGGCCTCTGGATGGTCGGGCTGGGCAAAGACGCCTTCGGGCGAGCCGTGCTCGACCCTGATGCTCTGGCTGACACTCCTGAGGTCCTGCGCCTGGCGGGGCGAACTTGGAGGACCTGGGGTGATGACTGGCCCGGATGGGAATCGCTCGGCTATGTGGCATTGGAAGCCCATCAGCTTGTGACCGGGGAACCCGACGAGTGTGGGGATGCGTTCTATGCGGCTGTGGAGACGCGGCGGGGTGAGCACGTGGTCAGCCGGGGCCTGGCCGGGCAGCGCTGGAATGTTCGGGATGAAATCGAGGCGGCTCGCAGGCTGCCAAGGTTGAGCGTCATGTTCCCGCTCAACGCCGATGCATGAGGCGCGACGAGTGTGCGTTGTTGGTGGAGAACGCCGAGACTTTGGCGTGCTCAACGGGATGACTTTGTGCAGGTCAGCTGTCTTGCTCTTCGGTGAAGCTGCCCATGGCGTGCCTCAGGCGGCGCCGTGCTGCGCGCTGGCCACGGAGGTCGGCAGTACTCCGATGGCGCTCTACCACCACGTCCGCGACAAGGAGGAGTTGCTCGTCCTCCTGCTGGACGACTACGCCACCCGGACCCTGCGCCGGCCCGAACTGCCCGACCACCCTCGCGAGCGGGCCATCGTGGCCGCCACCGCTGTCCACGAGGCGCTTGCCGCCTGCCCTTGGATCACGGAGGTGCTGACCGCCGACGACTTGATGTCCACGTCCGCACTGTGGTTCGTCGAGCAGATCGTCGATGGCCTGGCCGAGTGCGGACTGACTCCCGAGCAGGCCGTGCGCGGTTACCGCGTGATCTGGTACTACACCGCTGGAGAGATCATGGTCCGTGCTTCAGCGGCCCGGCGCCGCGCGGGCGACGACCGTGCGACCTACCGGGAGCGAGTCCTCACCGACCTCGACCCGGGCGAGCATCCCCGCTTGTCACAGGTTGCGGACCGCTGGGCGTCGCTGACCGCTGAAGACACCTATCCGGACGGATTCCGGGCTCTGGTGGACGGCCCCCTCGCTACCCACTGACGGACCGCCGCCGCCGATGGACGCGTCAAGTCCTGCACCGCTGACATTCTGTCAACACACCCGCACCCGTCTCCTCTGTCAAGCTTGGTCACCTTGAGCTGAATGGGCAGCCGCCACTCCTCGCGGGTCTCACCTCCGCCGGTCAGGTGCGGGACATGGGGGCGTCGATGGCGCGGTCGGTGAGCAGGCGCGGCAAGACGCCGTAGTCCAGTCGGACCAGGGCGGCGTCTTGTGGATATGCGTCGGGGCCACCAACTACCGTGACTCCTTGCCGTGCTGAACTAGTAGCAACCTGAACGAATCGCCTGAACGGTGACGCGCGAAAAAGCCGACCGCCTGTCCAGCCCTTTTGAGAGAAGACAGTGCCGGAACGCTTTTGGCGCAGCTCTCGGCTGTCGGGCGTGCGGCTGGGTGAGCGATCAGTGCCCCCGTTTCTCCAAGGCCGGGAAAGGCGTGTGCACAGCCCTGGGCGCTGGCGCTCCCACGGGCGTCGACCGTGGCCACTGGTGCGGTGCGCCGCCCGGGCAGGTGTCTGGCGGGTTGGGCGGTGTCAACGCGTGGCCTGTGAATACCCGGCGGAGGGACCCCGGTTCACGCCCTCTTCGACGGCCCGCCGGCCCTATGGGGCCCAGCCTTTACGGAAGGCGTATCCCGGAAACGTTGTTTTCCGGTCAGAATTATGTGGATGTCGATTATCGGGGGAGGAATGCAGAACCGTTTGGCCGCGGGAGCCTCTTCGTGCAGCTATCGCAGACGGAGAGGAGCCGGTGCAATGGCGGAGTGGAAGCAGATCAGTGGCGGGCTCGTGCGGATCTCGGCCGGGTCGAGGACGAACGTGTGGGGTGTGAATTCTGCTGGGAACATCTACCGCTACACGAACAACGACGCCAGCCCTTGGGTGCAGGTCCCCGGCGCGCTGACGGACATCGGTGCGGCGGCGGACGGAACCGTGTGGGGTGTCAACTCCGCCGGGAACATCTACCGCTACACCGGTGACCAGGAAAGTGGCCACTGGAAGAAGATCAGTGGCGGGCTCGTGCGGATCTCGGCCGGGTCGAGGACGAACGTGTGGGGTGTGAACTCCGCCGGGAACATCTACCGGTACACCAACAACGACGCCAATCCTTGGGTGCAGGTCCCCGGCGCGCTGACGGACATCGGTGCGGCGGCGGACGGAACCGTGTGGGGTGTCAACTCCGCCGGGAACATCTACCGCTACACCGGTGACCAGGAAAGTGGCCACTGGAAGAAGATCAGCGGCGGGCTCACAGCGATCTCAGCGGGCTCCCGCACCTCGGTCTGGGGTGTGAACTCCGGCGGGAACATCTACCGCTACACCAGCAACGACGCAAATCCTTGGGTGCAGGTTGCCGGGGGGCTGACGGACATCGGTGCGGCGGCGGACGGAACCGTGTGGGGTGTCAACTCCGCCGGGAACATCTACCGCTACACCGGGGATCTGCCCGGCTGACCCCCACAGTCTTCCCCCCCCCCCCCGCTGTCGGGCAGCACCCCTGTGATGCTGCCCGACATCGGCAGCGACACGCAGGAAATGGCCGGCCCTCCCCGGCCGGCGCCCTTCGTACTGAAAGGCGATCACTCGTTTGTGGTATTTCGGCATGAATGGCCCAGCTTGTGGTGATGGTCCTGGTGGCCGCTCGGGCCGAGCTGTATTCCACACCTATGAAGGGCAGTTACCGATGAGCTTCATCCAGACCGGGAAGATCGATCTGAAGTCCGACAATGCGACCGAGACGAGCGGGGGCAACACCTCGACCTTCACCCGGGTCACCTTCCCCTCGCCGTTTCCGCAGGGCTCGCAGGTCGTTGTCTTCCCGCTGACTCAGACGTTCAACGGTCCGGAGACGCCCGGTATCCGTATCCACGACGTGACCAACACCGGGTTCCTGATCCGTCTGAACGAGGTCTATGCCGGGAACGCCAAGAGCGACGGCAAGCACACCACCGAGACCATCGGCTGGCTGGCCTCCACCGTCTGACACCCTTGCGCTCCGGCCGGACACCGCCCGGGAACACGTACCCGGCTGGAGCACCGGCGCCGGTTCCCGCTGGGCGTGGCGGTGACGTGGGTGGCGCGGGCGAGGCGATTGACCATGGGCCGGCCGAAGCCTCCGGTGCCGCCGTTCAGGTCGGGGGTGCGCGTGCGCGGCGCCTGCCGGCTGGGGTCGTGGACGGCCACCTCGATGCTGTCCGGTGGGCGGTCAGGTCCACGGTGCAGGTGCCGCCGGCGTGGCGCAGGGCGTTGGTGGCGAATGCCGAGGCGACCAGGACCACCGTGTTGGCAGCCTCACCTCCGATCGGGCGTACGAGGCCGTCGAGGAAGGCCTGGGTCAGCTCGCGGGCGTCGGCGGTGGAGCGGGCGGCTGTGACCTCGACGCTCATCGGGCCCATCAGGTTCGCCTTGGTCTCTGGGGCGCCAATGCCCGGTTCTGTCTGTCCGTGCTTGTGCCGGGGCCGGTGGCGTTCAGCCCGGCGGGGGCCGCCCCTGCGCCCCTCAGTATCGCTGTTCGAGGTTGATTACCTCATCGTAGAACGCGCGGAAATCTGTGTTGGCCGCAGTAGACATTGGGGGGTGGTGCGGTTATGGTTTCTCTCGTAACCAAGAAGGACCGCAGGGCCGGGCAGAGATGAACTGCCGGGCAGCACTACCCGCAGTTGCAGTTCGCAGGACGGTGCGGTGACGGAGTTTCGAAGCCAGAGCGGTTGCAGGACGGCGACGGGACTGGTGACCGGACCGGGTGGCCCGCAGTGATCAGGGGCCGCCGTGAGAAGTACCGCAGTACCCAGCAGCGAAGTCAGTGAGCAGTACCTCGGTGAAGGCGTCGGCTGCGGGCGCGCGCACCGGGAGGTTCGGCAGTGGGGTTCCAAGCCAGAGCAGATACGTGACGGGCGACGGGGCTGGCTGCCGAAGTGGCGCTGTGACAGGCCACCAGCAGTACGCAACACCAGCAGTTCGCAGTAACAGCAGTACGCAGTTCCCGTTTGGCAAGTGATTGATCCAGAGGGAAGAACGGAGGAGCCGAGCACCATCAGGATCGCCCGGGCGGATGTCTTGAGCCCGGGTACCGCAGGACATCGATAGTGAGGTGGTCTCCGGTCAAGCAGCCGCGATCCCCGCACCCCCGACAGCATCCAGGTCGGGTCTGCGGACACAGAAGGCCGGTGCAGCATCAGGGCCGGCAGATGGTGTAGCAGTTCCTTCGGGGCCCGGGTGCCGGTACGGCACCCGGGCCCCTCAACGCGTTCCACAGAGAGGTGAAATGACAGCAGACGACTCGTGCGGCCGTCTCGACGACGACGACTACCCCGCCTACACCATGGGCCGGGCCGCCGAAATGCTCGGCACCACCCCCGGCTTCCTCCGCGCCCTCGGAGACGCCCGCCTGATCACCCCGCTCCGCTCCGCGGGAGGCCACCGCCGCTACTCCCGCTACCAACTGCGCGTCGCCGCCCGCGCCCGCGAACTTGTCGACCAGTGCACCCCCATCGAAGCCGCCTGCCGGATCGTCATCCTCGAGGACCAGCTCGAAGAAGCCCAGCGCATCAACGCCGAACACCGCCGCGCCACCGAATCAGCGAATCCAACGGCCGCGGCTTGAACCGGGGCGCGCCTGCCACCGCTCGGCGGGTCTTTCCTGCGGTGTCAGCATGTGCGGGCCTGTACCGTCTGCGTCAGCTGTCGTGGTGTGGAAGTTCCCTTTGCCCACGCCTCCGGCGTGGGCGTTTTGCTGTGCTGTGCCGCAGGAACCAGGGCGATCATCTCCGCCTCCCGCATGGTGCGGGAGGCGTCCGTCGACTGGAAGGCACGTCACATGGCTACGGGAACTGTGAAGTGGTTCAACGCGGTGAAGGGCTTCGGCTTCATCGCCCAGGACGACGGCGGACCGGACGTCTTCGCCCACTACTCCGCCATCAACTCATCGGGCTTCCGTGAACTCCAGGAAGGCCAGGCGGTGACGTTCGACGTCACCCAGGGCCAGAAGGGTCCCCAGGCCGAAAACATCAACCTGGCCGGACCTTTCGCCGCAGCCGACAGGATCTGCGACGAACCGAAGCAGGGTTGCGCAGCAATGGATGCGCAACCCTGCGCGCACCCGCGACAGCGGTTGTCGGGTTGAGCGCGGTGGCGTTCAGCCTGGACGGCGAGCTGCTCGCGGCGACCGCGCGGACAGGCTGATCAGGCCGTGATCTTGCTCGTTTCCGCCGTCGAGCTCCCCACACGAGTGACTCGCACCGAGGGTGCGGGCGGTTACGGCTGACGGCCGGTGAGGTTCCCGCCGGGGTCGTCGGCCAGCACGATGGCCGTGGTGATCCGTTTGCCCACGGGTTCGCGATGGACCGCGAAACTCTGGCCGAGCGCCATGACGAGCTCCAGGCCGTGCTGTCCGATCCGGGTCGGGTCGGGCGGGAGGATCGCCGGCGGCGTCGGGTTGCTGTCCCATACGCTCACCTCGACCGCGCTGCCGCCATCGACTTCCAGGGTCAGGAGGCAGGGGCCGGGCGCGTATTTGCGGGCGTTGGTCACCAACTCGCTGACGACGAGTCGTACCGTGCCCATCGCGCGCTCGGAGACCGGCAGCCCATGCACGGCCTGCACGTCGGTGAGGAAGCTGAACGCAAGATCGCGGGCAATGGCGATGTCCTCACTGCCCTCGAACACCCCGGACACCGAGATGACGTCGCCCCGTAGCGCCTGCCGGTTCTCACCGCGCGCTGTCTGTTCCATCAGTTGCCCCCCATGCGTCGACCCTGCCGTCCTCCGCTTACCCCCGGATCCTCGGCGTACGCAGGTCAGGCATGAAGGATTGGGTGGCTCCGTCCTTAAGCGGGGCTGAGAGATCTCGACCCCACGGGGCAGAGCGTGAGCGGTGTTTCGACAGGCGTTTCCTGGCCGAGCCGTAGGACGCCTGTCGGGCGGCGCCCACGGTTCTTCCCGACGGCCAGGGCGGAGGCATACAGGCTGGGCGTTCACCCGTTCGGTGTCACATCCAGGACCAGCCCACCTAAGCGGCGGTGACCAGCACGGTGGAAGGAGACCGACGGTGTCGACGCCGATGTGCCGTTTGCGGCCCGCGTTCTTCTTGCCCGCGTCGATGCCCTGGTCGGCCGAGGGCACGTTGGCTGAGTTCTTGATGCTCTGGGCGTCGAGGACGCAGGCGCTGGGCTCAGCTTCTCGGCCCTCAGCTTCTCGGCCCTCGGCCCTCGGCCCTCGGCCCTCCGGGCCAGCCGTTGCAGCAGTCCGCTGAGCTGGTCAAGACGCCTTTCTGCCTGGCGGCGAGATACCCGTAGACGGTCTCCCGCGGGGCGAAGTCATGGGGGACGGATCGCCACGGGAGCCCGGTCCGGGTGGAGAGGACGGCATCCATGATCCGACGCAGGTCGTGTTCGGGCGGCCGCATAATGGCCAAGCCCTTTCCTCTGCGCTCGGATCGTCAGGCTGGAGTGGCGGCCTTCGGCACTACGGAAACACCCCTCTTCGACAGCGGCCCTACGCAAAGTGACCTGTCCGATGCCCGTTGGGAACTGATTGAGCCAACCCCGCCCCCAGCCCTCACCTGCAGGGGTGGCTCCGGTGATGTCCTCACCGGTGGTGTCCTCGGGAACGATCTGCTTGACGACCGAGAGCGTTCCGGCGCAGTTGCTGAGTGCGAGTTCGGTCAGGGCCGCTCCGGCCCCGGCCAAGTCGGCGGTCTGGTAGTAGTCAGCGGTGAGCGGGTTGGTCCCGTCGAACGCTTCCGGGCCCGAGAGGGCCCGGAGGTTCAGTCCGGACACTCCCTCAACGCCTCGGCCGACGCCCACGGCGACGACGCGAGAGCCCTTGGCCTTGACCGCGTTGGCGGAGAAGATCCCGCCCTCGGCGTCGGCGAAGTGGGTGTGCGAGCCGTCGCCCTGGCGTGGGTTGTTCCAGTAGGTGGGGTTGCCGTCGGTGAGGACGACGACCGCGTCGTAGCGCGGTTCGGCCTTGGCCACCGCGTACAGCCCCTGGTCCCAGTTGGTGCCCGAACCCAGCGTCCAGTCGGCGTACAGGTTCTTGAAGGCGTCGGCGCCGGACTGCGTGGAGACCGGCATCAGCCCGGGGCGGTTGGCCGTGCCGGTGCTGGGGAGCCGCGGTCGAAGGAGAAGAGCGCCATCCGGAAAGGGGTCTGGGCCAGCGCGTCGGTGAAGCCGTTCGCAGCCGCCTTCAGGTTCGGCAGCGCGCTTCCCACGGATGCGGAGAGATCCAGGACCAGGGCGACGTCCAGACCACATTGCTCGGGGAGTTCCGGATTGGCCCGGGACTGCTGCCAGATGCCGCCGGAGGCGACGTACGGACTGGACGCATAATCGGTGCTGAACATGAAGTCGCTGGTGGGGGAGCAGGTCTGCCCCTCTTCCAGAGCCGGCGTCAGGAACCGTTACGGCGAACGCACCGAGCCGGACCCGCTCCCCGCCCCGATCCTGAGGGCAGTGTTGGTGTACCAACCCGCGGGGACACCGTCCTCGGGCTGACCGACGTAGTAGCGGGCGCCCTCGTTCGCACCGCCGTCCTCCGTGTCCGGCACGATGAAGCTGCAGTCGCCGTCGGCATTGGACGTGCACCGGGCCCATGCCGCAGCGATCGGTGCGACGGCATCCTCCGACCGCGTACAGGGCCAGCCTTACACCGGCCAACGGGCCGACGACCGAGTCCCCGGTCCGGTCACCGCCCGTCTTCACCGTAATGACGGAACTGCCGGGCGCCGGTGGCGGGACCGTCGCAGGGGCAGCCCCCAGCGACGCGGCAAGAGCGACCGCACCCGCCAGCACGCGGCCGACAGACCGGCGTCTCCCCGCACTGCGGCGGGAGCGAGTTTGCTGTACTCCATGAGGACTCCTGTCAGGCCGGGAATGAGGTCGCTTCGCGTGCCGCGCTCAGGGCGGCGGCCCACCAGACGAGCTGGCCCTGCAACGCCCTGGCGTAACCGGGCGCCTCGGGGTCCAATGGCCGCCCGTCCTGCCATGCGGTGGGGTAGTTGGGAAACGCCAGACCGTTGCGGATGGTCACCGGGTGCAGTGCTTCTGCCGGATCCCCACCCCGTGTACGCCTGCCCGGATGGGTTGTATCGCAGCTGTTCGGAGCGATGCGGCGGCGTCGGGATGCGGAAGGCCCCTGCGTGTGAAGGATGGGAGGGAGGGGCTTTGTATGCCGCAAATCGCCCAGCGGCTCCAGCGGGGCTGGAACAGCCCATCATCCACGCGGGTCACACAGTGGCGGGGGCGCCGCGCGAGTACGAGGGAGTTCGCATGCCGGTCTGTACAACCCGCGACGGTGTCGACATCTTCTACAAGGACTGGGGCCGGGGGCGCCCCGTGGTCTTCATCCACGGCTGGCCGCTCAACAGTGACGCCTGGCAGGACCAGCTGAAGGCCGTGGCCGACGCGGGTTTCCGGGGAATCGCCCACGACCGCCGGGGCCACGGCCGCTCGACTCCGGTGTACGACGGGTACGACTTCGACACGTTCGCCGACGACCTGCACGATCTGATCACCCAGCTCGACCTGCGGGACGTCACGCTGGTCGCGCACTCGATGGGCGGCGGCGAGCTGGCCCGCTACATCGGCCGGCACGGCACGGACCGCGTCAAGTCCGCTGTCCTGCTCTCCGCGGTTCCGCCGCTGATGCTGCAGGGCCCGGACAACCCCGAGGGCGTTCCCCAGTCGGTGTTCGACAACATCAAGGACGGCATCCTGGCGGAACGGTCCCAGTTCTGGAAGGACACCGCTATCGGGTTCTTCGGTGCGAACCGGGACGGCAACAAGGTCACGCAGGGCAACAAGGACGCGTTCTGGTACATGGCGATGGCCCAGACCATCGAGGGCGGTGTGGACTGCGTGGACGCCTTCGCCTCCACCGACTTCCACGAGGACCTCAAGAAGTTCGACGTGCCGACTCTGGTCGTGCACGGCGACGACGACCAGGTCGTGCCCATCGACGCGACGGGCCGCAAGTCCGCGAAGATCATCCCCAACGCCACGCTCAAGGTGTACGAAGGCGGCTCCCACGGCATCGCCCTCGTCCCCGGGGACAAGGAGAAGTTCAACAAGGACCTTCTCGACTTCCTCAAGAGCTGACCCGGCGGCCGCGGCCGGGCTCCCTAGTTCCTCATCGACACCGCGCTTGACCTGTCGCGGCCTGGCACCGACGTCGAGGACGGACACGCAGGTATGGGCAACTTCTCTCCGGGCTTCCACGGCCGTACGCACCGGTTCGGCGGCCGGCTGCCGCCGCGGCAGTAGCCCACCGAGTCGTTCCCGGCGCTCCCGCCGGACTATCAGCGTATTCTCGCCGCCGTGCGGCAGGCCGCCGGACCGGTTATGGCCCGGCAGGTCGGCGACGAGTCCTCGCCATCGGGCGTGCACCAGTCGAACGCAGTTTCGCCCACCTCAAGAATTGGCGGATCCTCACCAAGCTTCGCGCCGACCCCGGCCGCGCCCCCCAGCTCCTGCGCGCCCTGTTTGTCTTGACGAACCACGAAGTCAACCGCTGACAGAGGTCACAGACAAAGTGCTGACGTGCGTCGGGGCGATGGTCCTTCTGATCGGCAGGCTGCCGCTCTACCTTCGCTACTGTGATCAGGATCTCTGCAGCGGGTGCCGATGGCCCTGGGCTTCGTGGTGCTGCTCGCGGCGGTGAACCTGCGGGAGGTGCGCGAGTCCGGGCGGGCTTTCGCCGCGCCGACGTACCTGTTCATCAGTGGCGTGCTCATCATGATCGCCACCGGGCTGTTCCGGTACCTGGTGGGGGATGCGCCGGTCGCCGAGAGTGCCTCGTACGGCATCCGGCCGCAGGAGGGCGACTTACAGCTGGCCGGTGTGGCGCTGGTGCTGCTGGTCCTGCGGGCGTTCTCGAACGGCTGAACCGCGTTGACCGGCGCGGAGGCGATTTCCAACGGGGTACCCGCCTTCCGGAAGCCGAAGTCGCGCAACGCGGCGACCACCCTGGCCGCGATGGGCCTCATCGCGATCACCATGTTCGTCGGTGTCACCACTCTCGCGGTCGTCTCCGAGGTCCATATCGCCGATGACGCCTGCCGGCTCACCGGACTGGGCGAGGACTGCTCCGCCTAGCAGCAGCGCACGGTCATCGCCCAGATCGCCGCCGCGGTCTTCGGCGGGGAGAGAAGTGCCGGCTTCTCCTACATCCAGGCTGCCACCGCGCTCGTTCTGGTCCTCGCTGCGAACACCGCGTTCAACGGTTTCCCCCCGCTCTCATCGATCCTCGCGCAGCGCCGCTACCTGCCCCGCCAGCTGCACAGCCGCGGCGACAGACTCGCCGTCTCCAACGGCATCGTGGTGCTGGCCGTCACCGCCGGCCTGCTGCTGTGGGGGTTCAAGGCCAGGCCGAAGAACGCCACCCACTGGTCGACCCGGTCGATGGCGGGCGCCACGGGCATGTCGCAGTCGGCGATCTCCTGGATCTGGCGGGCGTTCGCGCTCGCGCCGCACCGGTGTGAGACCTTCAAGCTGCCCACAGACCCGTTCTTCATCGACAAGGTCCGCGACGTCGTGGGCCTCTACCTGGATCCACCGGAGAGAGCGCTGGTCCTCTGTGTGGGCGAGAAGTCGCAGATCCAGGCCCTGGATCGGCCTCAGCCCGTGCTGCCGATGATGCCGGGCGTCCCCGAACGCCGAAGCCACGACTACATCCGCGCCGGCACCACCACCCTGTTCGCGGCTCTGGAAGTGGCAACGGGCAGAGTGATCGGCTCACTGCACCGGCGCCATCGGGCAGCTGAGTTCAAGAAGTTCCTGGCAAAGGTCGACAAGGAAGTGCCGGCCGGTCTCGAGGTGCACCTGATCCTCGACAACTACGCGACGCACAAGACACCAGCGGTCAAGAAGTGGTTGCTGGCACACCCTCGATTCCACCTGCACTTCACACCCACCAGCTCGTCCTGGCTGAACCTGGTGGAGCGATGGTTCGCCGAGCTCACGCAGAAGAAACTCAAGCGTGGCGTCCACCGTTCCGTCCAAGCACTCGAACGCGACATCCGGGCCTGGGTTGCGGACTGGAACGACCACCCACGGCCCTACGTCTGGACCAAGACAGCCGACGAGATCCTCGACAAGGTCGCCAGCTACTGCCAGCGAATCTCTGACTCAGGTCACTAGTCTTCTGAGTCAGGAATTCTGTTCAAGGGCTGTCCCGTAATCCCTGGTGGATCAGCGCGCGGCGTCAGATGCGGTGCATCGCAAGGCGGAAGGACGTCCGCATACTAGATGTATTCGGGCGTTCCGACAACGCGGCGAGGCACCGTAGCTGTCGTCGTGCGCCCGCCAGGGATTAAGGGACAGCCCTTAGATATGCGGCGAGGCGTTCGAGGATCTCGTCTGCGGTTTTGGTCCCGACGTAGGGCCTGGGGTCGGTGTTCCATGCCGTGATCCAGGTTCGGATGTCCTGTTCCAGGGCTTGGACGGTCTTGTGGACGTCTCGTCGTATCTGTTTGTTCGTCAGCTCGGCGAACCATCGCTCGACCAGGTTGAGCCAGGACGATCCGGTCGGCGTGAAGTGCATGTGGAACCAGGGATGGGCCGGCAACCACGTCTTGATGGCCGGTGTCTTGTGGGTGGCGTAGTTGTCGAGTACCAGGTGAACGGCGAGGTCGTCCGGGGCCTCTTTGTCGAGCTTGATGAGGAACTTCTTGAACTCCTCGGCCCGGTGGCGTCGGTGCAGGGAGCCGATCACCTTGCCGGTGGCGACCTCCAGGGCGGCGAAGAGGGTGGTGGTGCCGGCCCGGACGTAGTCGTGCGTCATTCTCTGTGGGACACCGGGCATCATCGGCAGGGCAGGGCGCGAGCGGTCCAGGGCCTGGATCTGCGATTTTTCGTCGACGCAGAACACCAGAGCACGCTCGGGCGGATCCAGGTAGAGACGTACTTCGTGGACCTTGTCCACGAAGTACGGATCCGTCGACAGCTTGAACGTTTCCGAGCGATGCGGCTGCAGGCCGAAGGCCCGCCAGACCCGGGACACGGTCGACTGGGACAGGCCCAGCTCCTTCGCCATCGAACGCGTCGACCAGTGGGTCGCGTTCTTCGGGGTGGACTCCAGCGTCCTGGTGACCAGTGCGGCCACTTGCTCGTCCGTCACCGTCCGCGGGCCACCCGGACGCGGCATGTCACCCAGACCGGCGACCCGGTGCTCGACGAATCTCGCCCGTCAGCGGCCTACCGCATGCGCGGTCGAGCCGAGGCGAGCCGCCACGTCTTGTTGGACACATCCTCAGCGCAGGCCAAGATGATCCGACATCTCAATGCCCAGGCCTGCGGCGTGGAACGGCGCCGCACCCACCCCTCGAGCGCGGCGCGCTCCTCACCCGACAGGATCAAATCGGCCTTCGGACGCCCAGTACGTGCCACAGGCCAAGCTCATACATCTGAACAGAATTCCTGACTCAGAGGACTAGCGGGGTTGGCTGGCCGAAGCCCGGCCCGGGTTGTTCGGGCCGGCTGCGGGGCGGCCCGCCGGGTGGGGCAGCGCGGTGCCGCCGCGCCCGGTGAGGTCAGGTGATCTCAAGGTTCGCCATCATGCCCATGTCTTCGTGTTCCGCGTTGTGGCAGTGGAAGAGATACCGGCCGCGGTAGCCGTCGAAGCGGGTGAGGATTTCGGCCGATTCGCCCGGGCGGAGCGAGATGGTGTCCTTCAGGCCCGCGTCGTGCGGCAGCGGACCGCCGCGGCCGCGGGACAGCACCTTGAAGCCGACCAGGTGCAGATGCACCGGATGGTGGACGTCGGCGACCAGGCGCCACAGCTCCACGGTGCCGAGCCGGGTGCGGACGTCCGTACGCGCGGGGTCGAAGGCCCGGCCGCCGATGAGCCAGCCGCGGCCGTGCTGCATCCGGCCGGACTTGAAGGCGAATTCGCGGACCTCGGTCGCCTGCGAGCGGCGCCACGCGGGCAGGTCGTCGGCGAGCTTCGCGGGGATGCGGCCGTCGTCCTTGCGGGCACGGCGGGCCACTCGGAAGGCCATGACCTCGCGGGTGCGGCCGCTGCCGAGGCGGTTGAGCAGGCGCACCCGGGTGCCGGGGCGTACGTTGGCGAAGTCGACGATGACGTCATAGCGTTCGGCCGGCGCCAGCGGCAGCCGGGTGTGGGTGACGGGGCGGGAGAGCAGGCCCTGGTCGGCGCCGATCTGGTGCAGGTGCAGGAGGCGGCCGTCGTCGGTGAGCGCCTCCAACTCGTAGTGTCGGGCGTTGGAGGCGTTGAGCAGCCGCAGCCGGTAGCGGGCGGCGTCGACCTCGTGCACGGGCCAGGGGGCGCCGTTGACCAGGATCACGTCGCCCAGTACCCCGGCCGCGTACCGCCCTTCCACGCCGGGCCGGGAGAGCAGGTCAGGGTCCAGGGAGGGGTAGTCCAGGGAGCCGTCCGCCGCGAACGCCCGGTCGGCGATCATCAGCGGCAGCTCGCGCTCGCCGCGCGGCAGGTCCAGGGCGTCTTCGATGTCGTCACGGATGAGGTGCATCCCGGCCAGGCCCCGCCAGATCGCCGGGGCGGTGAAGTCCATGCGGTGATCGTGGTACCAGAGCATGGTGGCGCGCTGGTCGTGCGGAAAGGTGTACTCGCGGGTGAGCTTGCTGGTCACCGCGCGGGAGTCGGACATCTGGTGCCCGTCTTGCCCACCGCCGTGCCCGCCGCTGTGGTGGTCGCCGTGGTGGTCGCCGTGCTCCGCTGCCGGGTCCGGCCAGCCCTTCGGGAGGACCAGGTCGGTGGGGTAGCCGTCGGAGGCGGCCGGGGTGTGCCCGCCGTGAAGGTGCACCACGGTCGGCACCGGCAGCTCGTTGCGGTGCCTGATGGTGACGGGCCGCCCGCGGCGCCCCTCGATCGTCGGGCCCGGGAAGCTGCCGTGGTACGTCCACAGCGTGGTGCGCACGCCGGGCAGGATCTCCGCCGACACCCGGTGCTGGCTTATCTCGTAGCGATCGGTGCCGCCGGCGGTGCTTGTCGGCTTGAGCACGGGTGGGATCGGCAGCGGCACGGTGTACGGCTTCGGCAGCGGTACGCCGCTGCGCAGCTGATTGCCGGTGGTCGCCGGGTGGTTGGCCATCGCGCCGGACAGCGCAACGCCGCCGGCCGTGGCCGCCCCCAGCGCGCTGCCGACGGCGAGCACCCGACGCCGGCTCCACTGCTCAGTCATCGAGCTCACCCGCCGACGGCACGACCCGCTCCGGCAGCGGCCGCACCCAGAGCGCGGCGGCCAGCACGGTCAGCCCGGCGATGAGCATGACGCCAAGCGGGATGTGCAGCCACAGCAGGCCCTTCATCCCCGCCAGGTACTGCACGGACTCGGCGGCCAGCAGCAGCATCGATACGGCGAAGGGCCACCAGCGGCGCATCCGCCGCGCGGCGAAGCCGGCCACGACGGCTTGCAGCAGGCCGAGCGAGAACACCGCGTCCGCCCCGCCGGCGTGCCAGTTCAGGCCGCCGATGTCCCCGGACAGATAGACGCCGGCGAAGGCCGGCTGCCCGTACGCGAGGACGGTGTGCACCGTCGCCGTGATCCGGAACACCCGGCCGTCAACACGTCTGGGCTGTTTGGTTATCGGCGGTTCTTGGAGGGTAGCGGTCATGGCTCTACGGTCATGCCTGCAGAGGTATTCCGTCAAAGATCTTTATCGCTATCCTGTTATGCCCTGGGTGCTATGAAGGGAAGGGGTGGAGACATGGACCTCCACGCGCTGCAGCAGTTCCTCGTGGTCGCGCGACTGGAGCACCTCAGCCGCGCGGCTGCCGAACTGCGGGTCGCACAGCCGTCGTTGAGCCGCACCATCGCGCGGCTGGAGGCGGAGCTCGGCGCCCCGCTGTTCGACCGGGGCGGACGGCTGCGGCTCAACCAGTCCGGCCGGCTGTTCCGCGCGCACGTCGAGCGCTCCCTGGGCGAGCTGGAGGCGGGACGGCGGGCCGTACTGGAGTCCGCCCGCGGGGAGGTCGGCGGGGTGCGGCTTGCCTCGGAGACCTTCCTGACCATCGCCGGTCCACTGGCCGCGTACAAGGCGGCCCATCCGGAAGTTGACATCGAACTCCACCAGATGTCGGCGGCGGACATGCACCGCGCCCTGCACGCCCGCGAGGTCGATCTGTGCGTCGCCTCGCAGCCGATCCCGGGAGACGGCCTCGACAGCGTCCAACTCCACGACGAGCAGGTGTGGCTGGCCGCACCGCCAGACCACCGCTACGCCGACCGCGCTTCGGTGACGGTCGCGGAGCTGGCGGACGAGCCGTTCGTCAGCTCCCGGCCGGGGCACTGGCAACGCCGCCTGCTCGACAGGCTCTTCGCCGAATGCAACCTCACCCCACGCATCGTCTGTGAAGGCGACGAGCCGGCCGCCACCGCCTTCCTGGTCAGCACCGGCATCGGCCTCACCCTCATCCCCACGGTGGCCATCACCGCCGCCGTCAGCGCACCGGTCGCCTGGATCGCCGTCGACGCTCCCAGCTGCCGCCGCACCCTCACTCTGCACCGGGCCACGAGCACCCGTCTGCCGACCGCGGCCCAGCTGATGCACACCACGCTCACCTCTTGGTCCTGGGGCTGAACTCGACTTGTTGTTCAACCTCGGCCTGAGATGACGCGATCGAGCGACTCGGTGGGCCGGCAGAGCCATGCGAACAGGGAACTGGTGACCACGGACCAGTGGATGCTGACCCTGCCCCGCTCCTTTTCCAGAAGCGGTGGTGCCTCCTCCCGGTAGATTTGGCGAAGGTATCGGCGGCAGATCGGCGCTCCGGCGATCAGCAGTACCGGTGAGGAGAACGCGTCTGGCGCGAGACCACCGCCCTCGGCGCTGAGCTGCACGCACTGCGCGAGGTCGCCGGCTGCCGCGTCGAAGCGGACGTCGCCGTCCCGCTGGACTGAAACAACCGGTGGGCGCTTGAGGCTGCACGACTGCCGCCACCCAGGAGGCGGCGGAGCTGTTCATCGAATCGGCGGGCGGGGTCCGCTGTTGCGCCAGCGAATGTAGTGCCGCCGGCACAACGCCGAACCGGGCCCTGTCGTCCACCGAGGGCAGTCCGGCAGCACACAGTCCCGCTCGCCGTGCGGCGGCGCCTCGTAGCGCGCGGCGACCAGCCACCCGTCCAGGTCCGGCGCCCCGGCCGCCTGCACAGCTCCGCGGCTGCGAGCTGCCGACCGGCGGCGTGATCGGCGTCGCCCGGCTGACCGGCTGCCATGAGGACCCGGACGGCTCTGCTGGTAGTTCCAGCTATCAGAAGTTGCGCAATGAGTGCCTTGGCGATGCCATGAACCGGCTAAGTGCGAGGTAGTCGAGCTGTGCGTCGAGAGACTGCCGGCGGTCGGGGCGCGGGCGTATCCGGGGCGGACACGACCGGCCGGCCCGGCGCCAGCGCTCACCGGCCGGGGCGGCTCGGCTCGGACCGACCCCGACTTGCGCACGGCAGGGTCCACCCATGAAACAGTCGAGTACGGACGGTCGCGCCGAGGCACCCGTAGCCGCAGCGGTTGGTAGCCGTCGGCGTCGAGCTCGATCAGCTCGTCATCGATGTCCGTCGAAGAAGCGCCCTCTTCCTGCTGGGTGCGCCCTGCGCGGTAGTTCCGGTCAGTTGGTGGCCGTCAGTGCCTCGCGTGCGGTGGTGAGGATCTCCTCGGAGAGTGGCGAGCCTTTGGTGGCCCGGGACAGGACGAGTGCACCGATCATGGTGCACAGCCGGATGAGGCCGTCCTGGTCCTCGGCGGCGAGGAAGCCGGCGAAGTCGCCCACTCCCTGGGTGTAGACGCGGCGGGCCTCGCTTTCTCCGCCGTCGCGGGCCATGTCGGTGGCGAGTGCGGCGGCGGGGCACCCGGCTGCCGCGCTGTCGCGGTGCTCGGCGGAGAGGTAGGCGTCGATCAGCGCCCGCTGGGCGGCGTCGCGCTGCCCGGCGTACTGATCGAGCCCGTCCTTGTGGTGCTGGGCGAGTTCGCCGAACGCGTGGGCGGTGGCTTCGTCGATGAGTGCCTCCTTGGAGGCGAACTGCTTGTAGAAGCCGCCGTGGGTCAGACCGGCCGCCTTCATGAGGTCGGCGACGCTGACGTGGGTCCCCTGTTCACGGAACAGGCGGGACGCTGTTTCCACGACCCGTCGGCGGTTCTCCTGCGCCTGCGCTTGCGATACGCGGCCCATCGGCCACCTCCCGATTGGATGTCGACTGGCATCTATCTTAGCCACGTGTTTAGATTGTAGTCGTAATCTAATGTGTGTGGGCCGCTTGGCGGCGGCCGTGGCGCTGGGAGTGGGCGTGGAACTGAAGGACGCGGTAGTGGTGGTCACCGGAGCCAACCGAGGGCTCGGTCGGCATCTGGCCGCCCAGCTCGTGGAACGCGGGGCCAAGGTGTACGCGGCGGCCCGTCGCCCCGAAACGGTGGACGTTCCGGGTGTCGTCCCGCTGCGGCTCGATGTGACGGACGCGGAGTCGATCCGGGCGGCGGTTCTCGTTGCCCCCGACGTGACGCTGCTGGTCAACAATGCGGGCATCTCCACCGGAACGCCCCTGGTGGCGGGCAGCCCGGACGCAGCGCGCTTGGAGATGGAGGTGAACTTCTTCGGCCCGCTCGCCGTGACGCGGGCTTTCGCCCCGGTCATCGAGTCCAACGGCGGCGGCGCCGTGCTCAACGTGCTGTCGGTCCTGTCCTGGCTGCACCCGGCCGACCTCGGCGCCTATGCCGCGGCGAAGGCCGCCGCATGGGCACTGACCGGTGCATCCCGGGAGGAACTGGCACCCCGCGGCATCACCGTCACGGCCCTGCACGTCGGATACATGGACACCGACATGGCTGCCGGCGTTCCCGCCGACCAGAAGACCGACCCCGCGGGGGTCGCCGCCCAGGCCTTGTCCGGCGTCGAGCGGGGACTGCCCGAGATCCTCGCCGACGAGACCACCCGGCGCGTGAAGCGGAGCCTGGCCGCATCGCCGAACGCAGCGTGAGGCGCGCCCGCCGTATCGGCGTGGAGCGTCATGAACCAGCAGTGAACACCAGAAAATACCTCGCACCGGGGCAGTTCGGGCGTGCGGAGATCCCGTCCCGGTGCGGACGAGACAGGAAGACGGCGATGAAGACCTACCTGATCGAGAAGTACGGCGACCGGTCCGCGGTGCGCGCCGCCGAGATGCCCGATCCGGAGCCGGGCGCCCTCGACGTGCTGATCAAGATCCATGCGGCGAGCGTCAACCCGCTGGACTTCAAGATCCGCGACGGCGACTTCAAGCTGATCCTCCCGTACCGCCTCCCTCTCGTGCTGGGCAACGACCTCGCCGGAGTGGTGGTCCAGGTCGGCTCGGCCGTCACCCGGTTCGCGGTGGGCGACGAGGTCTACGCCCGGCCCGACAAGGACCGCATCGGCACCTTCGCCGAACTCATCGCCGTCCACCAGAACGACCTGGCCCTCAAGCCGGCCACTCTCACCATGGCGGAGACCGCCTCCCTCCCCCTGGTCGCCCTCACCTCATGGCAGGCGCTGGTCGAGAGGGCACAGGTCCAGCCGGGCCAGAAGGTCCTGATCCACGCGGGCTCCGGCGGGGTGGGCACCATCGCCATCCAGCTGGCCAGGCACCTGGGCGCACACGTGGCCACCACCGCGAGCGCGGCCAACGCCGAGCTGGTCAAGGAACTCGGCGCGGACGTCGTCATCGACTACCGCACCCAGGACTTCGAGGAGGCCCTGGACGGCTACGACGTAGTGCTGGACACCCTCGGAGGCGAGACCCTGGAGAAGTCCCTGCGGGTCCTCAAGCCAGGTGGGAAGGCCATCAGTATCGCCGGGCCCCCCGACGCGGCCTTCGCCCGCGAGCTGGGCGCGAACCCGGTCCTGCGTCAGGTGATGAACGCGCTGAGCTTCAAGGCCCGGCGCCACGCCAAGCGTCAGGGGGCGATCTACTCCTTCCTGTTCATGAAGGCCGACGGCGACCAGCTGCGCGAACTCACCCGGCTCATCGACGCCGGAGAGATCCGTCCCGTCGTCGACCGCGTCTTCCCCTTCGAGCAGACCCGCGAGGCCATGGAGTACGCCGAGAAGGGCCGCGCCAAGGCCGGCAAGGTCGTCATCGCGATGACGTGAGGGCCGGCACTCGCTATCCCACCGACAGGCCCCGGACAGCAAGAGAATCCGCCTTCCACCACCCCTGCCCTCCACACCCCCAGGAACCGATCATGAGCGCACCACGCAGTTACCCCCTCCCGCCCCGTCCGCCTCCTCGTCGTGCAAGGAGTGCCGACCCGTTCCGTGGCCGTACGCGGCACCAGGTTCGTCTAGCCACGTCCCCCGCTTCACGTCGATCACCGCCGTGCCGTCCGGACACGGGGCACCCGGCGCTCGCCCATTGGCACGTGCACAACGAGTTCGGCAACCACAACGCGCTGTGCTACTGCGAGGTCAGCGCCACGGCGTTCCGCGACTGGCTCCGCGACCGCCACACCACCCTGGACGCGCTCAACGAAGCCTGGGGCACCGACTTCTGGAGCCAGCGCGCTACGGGGACTGGGAGGAGATCGACCTGCCACGGGACACCACCGCATTCAAGAACCCCGGCCAGGACCTCGACTACCGGGGGTTCTCCAGCGGTGCACTGGTCGACCGGTACCGTGCCGAGGCCGCACCGGACACCCCCGTCACCACGAACCTCCTGGGCACCCTGGAGAAGAAGGCCGACGCCCACGCGCTCGCCGCCGCGTGCGACATCGTCTCCCTCGACCACTACCTCCCCGCCCACGACGTGAACGGGCACATCGACCTGGCGCTCAACGCCGACCTGGCCCGTGGCGCGGCCGGCGGACACCCCTGGCTGCTCATGGAGCACTCGACCTCGGCCGTGAACTGGCAGCCGGTCAACGTCGCCAAGCAGCCCGGAGAGATGCGTCGCAACAGCCTCGGCCATCCGGCCCGGGGCGCCGACGCCATCATGTTCTTCCAGTGGCGCCAGTCCCGCGCCGGCGCCGAGAAGTGGCACTCCGCGATGCTTCCGCACGGGGGCACCGACACCCGCGTCAGGCGCGAGGCCGCCGCCCTCGACGCCGAACTGCACGCACTCCGCGAGGTCGCCGGCAGCCGCGTCGAAGCGGACGTCGCCGGCCTCCTGGACTGGCACAACTGGTGGGCGCTGGAGGCGGAAGCCCGCCCGTCCGACCGCATGCGCTACCTCGACCTGGTCCGCGACTGGTACGAAGCGCTGTGGCGGCTCAACATCACCTGCGACATCGTCCCCCCTGGCACCCCACTCGCCTCCTACAAGGCGCTGTTCGCCCCCAACCTCTACCTCCTGGGCGACGAGGACGCCGCCGCGCTCTCCCGGTACGTCCACACCGGAGGACACCTCGCGGTGGGCTGCTTCAGCGGCGTCGTGGACGGGCAGGACCGGGTGCACCCGGGCGACTACCTCGGTGCGCTGCACACAGTGCTCGGCCTGCGCATCGATGAATACCTTCCCCTGCGGGACGGCGTGACGGTCGATCTCAGCGACGCCTCCACCGCCACGCACTGGGCGGAGCGTGTGGAGCCGGCCGGCTGCGAAACCCTCGTCCCCTCCGCGGACGGCCCCGAAGGCGGACCCGCGCCGGGCGGGCCCGCCGTCACCCGGCACCGCCACGGCTCGGGGCCCAGTCGGTACGTCGCCACCCGCGCGTCGGCCGCCACGCTGCGGGAGCTTCTGCGCGGGCTCGCCAGGGACGCAGGACTGCGCCCGGCGGCAGAGACCCCCGAGGATGTCGAAGCCGTACGCCGCTCCGGCAGGGACGGCTCCTGGCTCTTCCTGCTCAACCACGGCACCGCACCGGTCGAAGTGCACACCGAGAGCGGCGGTGTCGTGGCGATCCCGGCAGGCGGGGCCGCCACCCTGCGCGAACCGGGCCGGGGCAGCGGCGGCCCAGGCCCGGTACTCCCTACACGCTCTCCAGCAGAAGATGCGAGCCGGCGGTGATCAGGCCGGGCACCATGAAGCGCAGGGTGACGCGCCGGCTCCCGCTGCCCGGCACGGTCAGCGTGGCCAGCTCGTCCCGGGGCACGGTGGGGCGTACGTACACGGTGCGGATCTCCTCGGCACCGCCGTCCACCGACAGGGCCATCGCGCCGTTCCAGGTGTCGCCCGGAACGTCGGTCGCGGCCGTAACGTTGGATCCGAAGGTGAGCCGGACCGTGCGCGTTCCCGCAGCGGGGTTACGGAGCTCCAGGTCCACGGTGTAACGAAGCCCGTAGTTGCCCCAGCTGCGCGCCGAGGAGTCGCTCAGCCCGGCGGTGGCCGGGGACGTCTGGTCCAGTGCCGCGACCTGGCGGACCGTGGTGTTGAGCGCGATGCCGAGGTGGTGGCCGGCGTCGGCCACGTCCACCACGGCGGTGGCCGGTTTCCCACCTCGACGCGCCGTAGACACCGGCTTCGCGCCCGTAGGTGGTGGCCGTCTGGGACACGATGTTCCCGGGTGCCGCCGCGGTGTCCGTCTGGGAGAGGTTGACGGCGGCGGTGGTGCTGCCGTCCGTGGTGACGACCATGTACGTGTACACCCCGGCGCTCGCGGTGATCTCCAGCAGGCCGTCGAGGATGGATCCGGTCATGGGCAGGCGCGCAGCCTCGACCATGCGCCCCGGTGCGACCTGGGCGGGGGAGAGGTACTGCTTGACGTTCCCGGACAGCCAGTCGGCCGAGGTGGCATAGCAGGGGCCGGTCCCGGCGCGGGCGGCCGGGTCCTGCACCAGGGGCTTGTCCGCGTTGGTCCATGCGGCGCCGCGCGCGGAAACGGTGACCGGAGCGGCACCCGGGTTGGAGACCAGCACGTGCAGCCGGGCCGCCTTCCCCGTGCTGTTCTGGTGGTACAGGTACAGCGGAAAGGTGCCCGACCCGCGTTGCCCTGAACCTGAAGGCCCTCGATGCTTCTGCTGATAGTGGCTCCGGGCGCGGACGTCGGTCTGCCAGCCAGACATCCGGATCTTGGTCGAAAACCCATCTACCAGGGGATCCGCTGCCTGGTGTGTCAGCGGTCGTCGGGTCGTCGGTCATAGGGCGGTCGACTACGTGGTGAGCGGAGCTTCTTTCGCAACGGCCTCGCGTACCGCCGGGACGATCTCGGTGGCCCACCGGGCAACGGCGGCAGCGTCAGGTGTTCCGCCGCGGGGTGAGAAGAGGGTGAAGCCTGCCGCGCCGTGGTGCAGCACGGCGCCGGTGAGTTCGTCGGCCCATTGGCCGGCGTTGCCGCCGATCCAGCGGCCGTCGCCGTCGCGGGTGGCCGGTAGCGGACGATCGGTGATGTGGCCGGGCAGGTTGAAGACCGTGCGGATCTCGCGTGGATCGCGGCCAGCGGCTACCGCGGCTTCGTCGATGACGGGCCGCGAGGTGCGGTAGCGGTCGCTGAGCCAGTCGGCGGCGTGGCCGGGGATCCAGCCGTCGGCGACCCGGCCGGTGGCGGCCAGGGATTTGCGGCCGACGGAGCCGGTCCAAACCAGGGGTGCGGCCACCGGGGCCGGTTCGATCGCCTGCACCTGGTAGTGGCGGCCTTGGTAGGTGACCGGTGGGCCGCCGCCGGACAGCTTCTTGACCAGGGTGATGGCCTCTTCGAACGCGATCACGGCCTCGCCCGGTGTAAGGCGTGGCACCCCCATGTCGGCGATGCGGTCCCACAGTCCGCCGGCGCCCATGCCGAGCACGATGCGGCCGCCGGTGAGCGCCGACAACGTCGTCATCGTGCGCGCGAGCATGGCGGGTGGCCGGGTCGGCAGGTTGGTGACGTTGGCGAAGCCCGCGATGTGCTGGGTGCGGCCGAGGACGAATCCGAGGGTGGCGTAGGCATCCAAGCGCGCGCCGAGATACGGGTGGTCGGACAGGGAGAAGTGGTCGAGTCCGTCGCGGTCGGCCTGCTGCGTCATGCGCAACAGCTCCGGCGTGTCATCAATGACGCTGTGGGCGCCGAAGCCGAAGACGACTAGCGGTATGGACATGCTCTGCCTTCCTTCGATGTTGCGGTACTGCTCGTCGATACGGCGGTGACGGGGCGGTCACCAAGCGTATGCCTCGGGCGCGGGCCTGGCCCCGTTCGGCGCGGGAGGCGGGAAGATCCGGTCGAGCTCGGCCAGAGTGTCGTCGTCGAGGGTGAGCTGCAGGGCCCGCAGCGCACCGTCGAGCTGCTCGACGGTGCGCGGGCCGATGATCGGCCCGGTCACGCCGTCCTGGGCGAGCAGCCATGCCAGCCCGACGTGGGCGGGCTGTTCGCCGATGGCGGCGCACAACTTCTCGTATGCCTCGATCGCGTCGCGGTGTTCCGCGAGGGCGACCGCCGAGCGCCCCGTACTGCCGCGGGCGGCGCCGCCGGCCCTCAGCTTGCTCAGGACGCCGGCGAGCACGCCGCCGTTCAGCGGCCCCCACGGGATCACGCCGGTGCCATAGTGGCGTGCCGCCGGCAGCACCTCCAGCTCGGCCCATCGGGTCATGAGGTTGTATCGGGACTGCTCGGAGACCAGCCCCAGGAAGTGCCGGTCGCGTGCCGCTTCCTGGGCCTGCGCGAGGTGCCAGCCGGCGAAGTTGGAGGAGCCGAAGTAGAGCACCTTGCCCTGCTGGCGCAGGACGGCGAACGCCTCGAAGATCTCCTCCCACGGTGTGCTGCGGTCGATGTGGTGCATCTGGAGCAGGTCGATGTGGTCGGTGCGCAGCCGTTGGAGGGAGGCGTCGGCGGCCCGTCGGATGTTTAGTGCGGACAGGTGGCTCTCGTTGGGCCACTCGCCGGTCGGCAGGTAGACCTTGGTCGCCAGCACGGTCCTCTCGCGCCGGCCGCCACCCGCGGCGAACCACCGGCCGATGATCTCTTCGGTGGGCTCCTCACCCGGTCTGGTGCCGTAGACATTGGCGGTGTCGACGAAGTTGATGCCGTGCTCGTGCGCACGGTCCATGATCGCGTGGCTGGCGGCTTCGGAGGTTTCCGTCCCGAAGTTCATGGTGCCGAGGACCAGCCGGGAGACGATCAGGCCGCTGCGGCCGAGATGGGTGTATTGCATGTCCGGCAGCTCCTTCAGGCGGCGGTGGGGCCGAACTGGCCGGTGAAGCGGGCGGTGAACAGGTCCGCACCCTTGTATTCGGCGACCACGGCGGCCGGGGCGACGAACGGACCCTCGGGAGCGGGCAGCTGGCCGACGCCGCCGTCCGGGCCGAGCGGAAGCAGGATCATCGGGTGCGGCAGCGGCTGGTACGTGGCCGTGGGGCGCTCGCCGCCGAGTTGTGCGGTGATGTTCTTCGCGACCACCTCGGCGTGCTGCATGGCATAGCCGGCCATCTTGGCCTCGTCGACGTCGGTGATGTCTCCGACCGCGTAGACGTGATCGTGCCCGCGGATGTGGAGGAACTCGGTCACCGGCACCCGGCCCTCGGGGGTAAGGGGCGTGAGGTTGCCGTCGGCGAGGTAATCACTGTTGACGGCAGTGCCGTAGGCGCGAAACCAGATGTCGGCGGTGAGCGCCTCGCCGTCGGCAGTGGTCACGGTGAAGGTCTCCGCTCGCCCGGACACCGGGTCCGGCAGCGCCCTCAGACCGGTGCCGAGGCGCATTTCGATCCCTCGTGCGGCGAGCTGTCCGCGTAGGTCATCGACGACCTCGGGCTGGAAGCCGGGAAGCAATTCGGTGGCGGGGTCGGCGATGATCACGTGCTTGTCCGGCCAGACCTCCTTGATCTCGCCGGCCAGCTCCAGGCCGACCGGGCCGGCGCCGAGGATCAGCACCCGCTCCGCCGGGAGCAGCTCCTTGTGCGTCCGGCGCAGATCGTCCAGCATCTCGGCGACCGAGTCGGAGACGGGCTTGGCCGGGTAGGCGTAACTGGAGCCGGTTGCCAGGACGATGTAGTCGGCCGCGAGCCGCTCGCCGGAGGCCAGAGTGACACCGCCGGGGTCGACGGAGGCTGCGCGGTCACGTATCACCCGCCCCTTCGGCAGCAGGGTCTCGAAGGGGAAGAACATGTTGGGCGCCCAGTTGGGCTGTGCCAACGCCCGCAGCGAGCCCGCTGCGTTGACGAACGCCTCCCGGGGATCGATGAGAACGACATCGGCCTCGGCCTCCAGCGCCTTGGCGACCGCGGCACCCCCGTAACCTCCGCCGACTACGGCGACCGTACGACTGCTCATGTTGTGACACTCCTTGACCGCAGGATAAAACGTAACGTTACGTTTCGCTTGTCGAGACAGTACGGACGGCCTACGGAGATGTCAAAACTGAACGTTACGTTTCAGGTGGGTAGGGTGGACCTCATGACCGATCGAACCCAAAGTCCGCACAAGCGTCAGGGGCCGCGCTCCCGCGACGCGATCCTGCAAGCTGCCAGCGAGCTGTGCCGGGAGCAGGGCTATGCGGCCGTGACGATGGAGACGATCGCGGTTCGGGCCAAGGTTGGTAAGCCCACCCTGTACCGGTGGTGGCCCTCCAAGGGAGCCGTCTTCCTCGACGTACTGCTCGAGCAGGTTGTGGAGCCCGCGGTCGAGCTACCCGACACCGGGGACATCGTCCACGATCTGCGCTCCTGGATCCGTGGCTTTGCCGACCTTTTCGACGACCTTCACGCGCGCCAGCTGCTCACCGGCGTGCTCGGTGCCGCCCAGACCGACGCCGAACTCGCCACCATGCTCCGCGAGCGCATCCAGCGTCCCCTCCAGGCCGGCAACAGACAGCGGATTTCCGCAGCCCAAGTGGCAGGGGACCTTCCCGCCATGGACCCGGTGCTCCTCGAGGAACTCCTCATCTCCCCGCCCTGGTACCGGCTCCTGGTCTCCGGCGAGTCCTTCACCCACGCATACGCTGACAGCCTTGTGGACGCCGTCCTCGGCCATCCCCAAGGCGCTTGACTGCCGCTGGAGCCGACGCGGGCACGCGCACTCAAGAACGCCCGCCTCGTCCGGACTTGCTCCACAACCACGTCACCCACCTCGGCGGCGAGCAACTACTCGCCCGGATCCGCGAAGCCGCATGTGAGGGCCCATGCCCCCCATGACCTTCTTCGTAGCCCCGCAACGGGGTTACCGGCCTTCGGAGTTGGCATGACTACCTCCCCTTGTCGAGTGAATGGCCCGGGGGGCACCAGCTCCGAAGGTACTGACAGACCTTTGATTAGGGGCATGACCACCGGCCTTCCCCAGTGCAGGGGCCGGGGCAAGAACGTCAAGGCCGGCCCGCCGCTCCATGATGGCCGGGTCCGCCGCGACTTCACCGTTGCCAGCCCGAACCGGCTGTGGCTCACCGACATCACCGAGCACGCGGCCGGCGAGGGCAAGCTGTACTTGTGCGCCGTCAAGGACATCTACTCGAACCGCATCGTGGGCTATTCCACCGACGCCGAATGAAGTCCGGCCTTGCCGTCAGAGCCCTGGAATCCGCCATCGCCCGTCGTGGACAGGTTGGCGGATGCATCGTTCATTCCGACCGCGGGCGGTCGCATCGAACACCCTGATCGTCGTTTGTCTGTTGGACGACAGCTCGGTCGACGATGTGCCGGCCAGCATCGGCCTGGCCGTCCGGGACCTGGTGAACGTGACCACAAGCACCCCTGCTCGGGCCCGCGCGCGTGCGGGGTGGGCCCGCGAGCGTGGGACCCGCTAATTGGACGGCGGAATCATGGCCGTCCCTCCGATGATCGGCGTCCCTGAAGCCGGCGGCTACGTCTTTTGCAGCGGCTCGCGGGAATTGTTCGAGCGGCCCAGGGGCCCTGGTAGTCCCGGTCGGCGCTACCTATGCAGGTGAGGACGCGGGGCTTCGCGGCCTTGCGCGACGTGGCCCCGCTCAGCGCCATGTGCGGGATGTTCGCCGGTGCCGCGCACGCTTTCACTCTGATCCGCAAGGAGGACCTCGACCCCGCGGTGTTCGCCCCGCTGCTTGCCGACTGGCTTGTCGGGATGGCCCCGGCAGTGCACCAGACCGCCGACCAGCCGCGGAGCGGCGACTACACCAGGGGCGTCGTCTGAACTCCACGACGTCGTCACGTGCGCGTGGCCTGGTCGCGCGATCATGCCGGCTGACCTGTTGGTCGAGATCGCCGGAACGCAACCACGGCGCGCAGGGAGAGGCCGGCCGCCCGTTTGCCCCGTGCACCGATAACCGCGGCGCTTGGGGGTACGCGAGTGCCCATGGCACCGAAGAAGAGCGACCGCATCGAGTTCCTGCGGGCCCTGCGGCAGCTGCACCGCGCCCGCTACGTCTACACCGTGGGCACCTTGCTGTGGGCGGCCTCCGTCGCCTGGACCGGCCGGCAGGCCCCCGGAAGCCGTCAGATGTGGGTGTCCGCCCTTCTTCTGACCGTTTTCGCCGGTCTCCTCATCACCGCCGCCGTGTCCCTGCGGCGCCTCGCGGCTCGCTCCCCGTACCAGCCCGCCCACCACGCAGCCTCGCACAAGACGTCGCATCCGCGCCGGGCGCACGCCTGAAGCCCGACGAGGGCAATCCGCGGCTCCGTCCCAGAAGCTGGCCCGCCACCCGCCATCATGGCGGCATGCTCCAGGTCTGCCTCAACGGTTCTCGCAGCCGCGCCGAGTGTCCGCATCTCCCCGTGAAGGCCGCCGAAATGGCGGTGTCGGCCCGTGAGGCCGTCGCCGCGGGTGCGGTGGACATCCATCTGCACCCCAAGGGCCCAAACGGGCAGGACACGTTGGAAGCGACTGCTGTCGCCGCTGCGGTGAGTGCGGTGCGGGCCGCGGTGCCGGGCATTCCAATCGGGGTCACCACAGGTGCGTGGGCGGTTCCGGATCCGTACGTACGTGTCGCACAGGTGAGGTCCTGGACCGTGCTCCCGGACCACGCCTCGGTGAACTGGCACGAAGACGGCGCCGACGAGGTCGCCCAGGCGTTGCTGGACCGGGGGATAGGCGTCGAAGCCGGCGTCTACTCCGGCACCGACGCCGCCGAACGCTTTCTGGGATGGTCCGGAGCCCGTCGGGTCCTGCGCGTCCTGGCCGAGGTCACCGAAACCACCCCGCGGGAGGCCCTCCGTGCTGCGGCCGGGCTGTTGGAGGAACTCCGGACGTCAGCCGCACCAACTCTCCTGCACGGCGAGGACGCCGCCGCCTGGCCCGTCCTGCGACTCGCGGCGTCGCGCGGCCTGCAAGCCCGTATCGGACTGGAAGATGTCCTCCACCTCCGCAACGGCGAAGCGGCGGCCGACAACGCGTCCCTCGTCCGCGAGGCGCACGGGATCATCCACGACGGTGCCTGACCCCACGCATCGGCAGGGAGCGGAAGCAGGCCCGCATCAGGCAGACTACGGACATGCAGCTTCCCGCCCGGGCCCTTGACGAGACCGTGCTGATCGAGGTCGTGCGGCTCTCCGGCCTCCCCGTCGGGCGGGACGGGCCGTACCTCGGCGCGGTGGTCGCCCTCTGGTCGGGGAGCGAGGCCACCGCCGCCCTGTCCCTGATGGCGAGCCTGCCCGGCAGCGAACAGCACCGCTGCGGGTTCGCGCCCGGCTGGAGTGTCCGGGCGTACGACGAGCACCTGGCCCCGGTCCTGTTCGAGGCGGCGTTCTGCTTCACGTGTCACGAGGTCCGCATGCGAGGTACGGCTGTGCCGCCCGCCATGGCCGCGCAGTACTTCGCCCCGAGCGCACCTCCCGCCCTGACGCTCCTGTCACTCTTCCGTCGAGCGAACGGATAGCCGACCAGGGCGAACCGGAGTTTCTCCGCCAAGCAACCCGGCTGTCACTGCCGCGAGTTGACGTCCTTCACACCGAAGCGCGTCTCACGTCCGAGTTCTCCGGTTCCGGCCTGCGACGTACATTCACCACGTCAGGGCGTCCGCGCATGCGCGCGTCCGTGCGTGGCGAGCGCGTCTCGATGGTCTGGTAGAGCATGTTCGGGGCGGAAGAGGGGGAAACGGCAGCCGGCCTGGGAGGCGATCGCCCACCGGGCGACGAGCAAGGAGAACGGGGAGACGAGCGAGCCTGCCGCAGTGCCCCCGGCGCGGCAGGCTCGTGGCGTCATTCTCCACGCGGTCAGCTCGCCTTCTGCGTGAATGCGCTCGGATACGTCTTCTGCAGGTCAATTGTCGTGTTCCTCAGGTTCGGGTTGAAGGATTTCAGGACCCGCCGCACTGTCGCTGGCGCGTCGGCCGGCATCATGCCGTCCTTCGTGAACATGGGCAGGGTGCTCTCGATCGCCTTGGCGTAAAGGCCGTCGCCGCCTTGTGCGTAGTCGCCCGGCATGTGAGCGGCGATCTCCTTGGCGCTGTGCGAGGACGTCCACTTCAGCGTCCGCACGAAGGCGGTGGTGAGTTCCTGGATGGTGTCCTTGTGCGAGTTCACCCAGTCGGTGTTCATATAGAGACTCGATGACGGATACAGGCCGCCGAGCGCATCCTTGGAGCCCTCGGGAGTGCGCATGGCGACGAGCACCTTGCCGAGTTTCTTGTCGAGGATGTGTGCGACGGTCGGGTCGGTGGTCATGCCGCCGTCGATGGAGCCCTGCTGCAGCGCGGAGATGAAGGCCTGTCCCGCACCGACCGCGACATTGCTGAACTCGTCCGTGGACACTCCGTCGTGAACGCCGAGGTACTTGGTGAGGAAGTCGGTCGAGGAGCCGAGTCCGGTGACCCCGAGCTTTTTGTCGGCGAAGTCCTTCGGGGATGTCAGGCCGCCGGCCGCCTTGTTGGACACGATCTCGACCTCGCCGGGAGTCTGGGCGAGCTGGACCACGGACTCGACCTGCTTGCCCTTGGTCTGGAGGTCGAGGGTGTGGTCGTAGAAACCGACGACGCCTTGTACGTTCCCGGCGACGAGGGAGGTGGTGGCGTCGATACCGGCGGGCTCGCTGAGGAGTTCGCCCTTGACGCCCTCGTCCTTGAAGCACCGAGGCGCTGGGAGAGCATCGCGGGCAGGTAGATGACCTTGTCGATACCGCCCACCATGATGTTGACCTTGGGCCCCTTCCCTCCCGAGGACCCGCCGTCGGCGGCGTGGGAGGAGACCTGGTCGGCGCAGCCGCTGAGGGCGGCGAGCGCGGCCAGGGCCTCGGCGGCGGTGCTGAGAGTGGCTGCCGGGGTGCGACGGGACATGTGCTGCTCCTGACGGCGGTACGTGTGGGGTCGGAAGGATCTAGTGGTCTTCATCGGCGGCGGGCTTCCAGCGGAACAGCTTGCGTTCGAGGAAGGTGAGCAGGCCCTCGGAGAAGGCCAGACGTCCACCTGGGCGGAGCGCGCCGGCAGCGGCCGGGAGCAGCGTGCCGGGGTCGGTGAAGTCCACTGCTCCGAAGGTGCTGTAGAGCACGTCGTGGGTGGCGGGGTGGGCGTCGAGGTGGGGGATCACGTCCCGGTGGACGAGGCGCAGGCGTGGGGAGAGCGTGCCGTACATAGCGGTGGCCAGGTAGTGCTGTGCGGGGGAGGCGTCCACCGCACCAATCCGCTGCGGGCGTGGTGTGGGGCCAGGTGGGGGGCGTGGCGGGCGGCGCCGGGGCCGAGGTCGGCCAGTGTCTGACCGGTGAGGGCGCCCAGGATTTCCGGGCCGGGGCCTTCGGCCCGGCTCCAGGACCAGCAGAAGGCGGGGGGACGGCGTGGTCGTGTTCGGCGCGGACACGGCCGTAGTGGTGCCTAGGTCGGTAGTCGTCACCTGGATCAAGCTGGCGGCGCCACAGGCGGGCTGCTGGCAGCTCGGGGGAACGTCACCCGGGCGTGCCTCCGGGGCCCGAACCGCGGGTGGGGCCCCAGAGGGTGTTATGCGAATGTCAGTGCGAGTCGTTGCCCGGGTGGCAGGGACCGCGGGTGCTGGGGTTCTCCCACAGAGACAGGTCCACCTCCCAGCCGGCGCGGGCGACGAGGTGGGCGGTCTTCATGACCGACCCGTCGTTCTTCGTCTCGGCCAGCGGCACGTGTTGCAGGAAGTGCCTCCGTTGTACTTGGCGCACAGTTCGGCGTAGGCGACGGTGTCGAGGATGATCGTGTGGACGCCGACGTCCACGACGCTGCTCGGGGCGAGCCCCAGGCCTGCGCCTCGGTGGCGCATCACGGTCAACAACGGGAATACCTCTTTCCGTGCAGCCAACAGGACCTAGAAGAGTCCAATCGTTGCAGTTCAGGAGCGCTCTCTGCTTATTTGATCAAGCCTCGGTGCTCCGCACCGCACTGACCGCCTCAGGTGACACGGAAGACCGGCCAGCCGATCTCGGTGCGCCACGCAGCGGGATCGCTCGTGTCACGGGGGCCGACAACGTAGACCTCCCGCACCGGCCCGGCCACCGACATCGCGTTCTCCACCACCCAGGTCCCGAGTTCGCCGTACGTGACCTCGATGCCGTCGTGCTCGCCGACATGGGTGGTGACCGCAAGTTCCGCGGCCGGAAGCCTCACGGGGTGCACGCGTCCGGTGCGAGGTGGCGCAGCGGACGGCAGGTAGACGAGCGCGTGACCGCGCTCCTGCTCGAAGAGGGCGTTGTCGTAGCTGCCGCCCGGCGGTCCGGTCACGTCGCCGGCGACGGCCGCCTCCAATTCCGCCATCGCGCCTGCGTACCAGGTCTCGATGTCGCGATGCCCGACTACGGCCTCCACCGCCGCGACCGTCCGTGCGGGCTCCGCACGTAGCTCGACGTCGATGGGCGCGGGGTCGGGCCGGAGGAGGCGGCGCAGCGACACGACTGCGGCCCGGGTGCGGTCGAGCGCATCCTCGAGGCGTTGCAAGTGCTCCGCGACCAGCGCCGCCCGGACACCAGGGTCGGGGGTTCGCAGGATCTGCTGCACATCGCTCAGGGGGACGTCGAGCTCGCGGAGCCGGTGGATGACCTGCGCGGTCGGGATTTGATCGACGCCGTAGTAGCGGTAACCCGTGGTCTCATCCACCACGGCAGGTTCCAGCAGGGCCGCCTCGTGATACCGGCGCAGGGTCCGCACGCTCAAGTGGGTCATCCGCGAGAACTCGCCAATGGTCAGCATCCCCCTATTCTGAACGTTCCCCCTGGGGGAGAGTCCACGGCTTGACCCTCCCGTGCCGCGAGGTCACACGGTGGGCTCATGACACAGCACACCGATCTTCCCTCCGATCTGCTCCCGACCGCCGTGCGTCAGTTCTTGGTCGCCCACATCGTCCGCGATGCCGACACCGCCTCGTCGTTCCTCGCCGAGGATGCGGTGATCGTCGACCAGGACGAGACCTTCCGCGGCCGGGAGGAGACCTACGTGTTTCTACGGGACGCCGGGTCCGAGTTCGCATACACGACCGAGCAGATCGGCGCTCACCGCGTCGATGACACCCACTGGGTGGTAACCGTGCGGCTCGAAGGCACCTTCCCGGGAGGCGTCGCCGAGCTCGACTACCGGTTCGCGCTGCGGGACGACCTCATCACCGAACTCGTCATCGCCAACCACCCGGCCTGACCGGACCCGCACCACCTCAATCTTCAGTGGAGAGAAAAATGTCGAGTTCATATCGCGATCGTCTCGACGGTCGCCGGGCGCTGGTCACGGGCGGTTCGAAGGGCTCGGGCAAGGCCGTCGTAGAGAGACTGCGAGAGATGGGTGCCGACGTGTGGACCACGGCACGCACTATGCCCGGCGGTTACGAGCGCCCCGACCGGTTCATCGAGGCGGACACTTCCGCGGTGGGCGGTGCAGAGGTTGTGGTGTCCAAGATCTCTGAGGGAGGTGCGCTGGACATCCTGGTGCACGTTGTCGGAGGATCGTCAACCCCGCCTGGCGGATTCGCTGCAGCGACTGAGAAGCACTGGCTGGCGGAGCTCAACCTGAACTTCTTGGGAGCTGTCCGACTGGATCGAGCACTGCTGCCGGCAATGGTGGAGGCGGGATCAGGAGTGGTTGTCCACGTCACGTCGATCCAGCGTCAGATGCCTTTGCACGACGCGACGTTGCCGTACGCGTCAGCGAAGGGTGCCCTGCGTACGTACAGCAAGGGTCTCGCGAACGAACTGGCCCCACGAGGCGTGCGGGTAAACGCCGTCAGCCCCGGGGGGATTCAGACCGGAGCGTATGCGGGCTTCATCGACCAGCTTGCCAAGGGCAACGGACTGACCCGCGAAGAGGCGGAGCAGAGCCTGATGGATTCCCTCGGAGGGGTTCCAGTCGGAAGGTTCGCAACGACGGAAGAGGTCGCGGACCTGGTCGGCTTCCTCGTGTCGGACCGAGCCTCATCCATTGTGGGTGCGGAGTACGTCATCGACGGCGGCACCGTTCCCACCGTCTGACCAGGCACCGGTTCCGAGCCAGGGTCTTGTGGCGGTGCCAGCCGGGGTAGCGGCGGACCTGGTAGTCGGCCAGGCCGCATTCCTGTTTCGCGGTCTGGAAGCATTCCTGGACCGCCCAACGGCTTCCGGCGACACGGATCAGCTGGTCGAGGGTGGTGCCGGCGGGGCAGTAGGCGATGTAGTAGGAGGTCTCCTCAGGCCGGCTCACACTGCGGCGGGCGATCACCCAGTGCCGCCGAGCCTCCCGGTGCCAGGGTCGGACCTCGACTCTCGCCCAGTCGAACACCCGCGGTCCGTGCGAGCCGTTCCCGCGGGAACGGCGCTTCCACTTCTGCCTCGGCAGATCGTGGAAGAGGTCGTGGACCGGATGGTCGATGGCCCAGCGGGTGACGACGGTGTCGTGCCGGGTGGTGCCATGACGTGGAAGACGTCTGCCCGCTCGAGCTCGGTCCGCCAGCTCTTGGAGTAGCCGTAGCCGGCGTCCGCGGTCACCCACCCGAACGGGATCTTCTCCTCGAACGCCCGGCGGACCATCGCCCTGGCCATGGCGACCTTGGTCTCGAAGACGACCATGTGGTCGATGCCCGCCCGCCGGCACCGCTCCCGGGCATCCGTCCACGACACCGGGAGGTAGAGACGCCGGTCGATGAGAGTGCGGCCGCGGCTGGGTGCATAGGCGAGGAAGACCCGGACCTGGCAGCGAGCCTGCGCGGCACCATCCGCCGCTCAGCCCGCCTTCACCCACGCATATCGATGTTCGGGCCGGCCGGTGTCGCCGTACTTGAGACTGAGGCTGACATGGCCCGCCCCTTCCAAATACTTGAGGTATCGCTGGGCGGTGGAACGGCTCAGGCCGGACCGGGCTGCGACCTCGTACGCGGAAAGCGGCTCGCCGGCCGCAGCCAGGACACGGCGGACCACATCCGCTGTAGGCCCCGAGTGGCCCTTGGGCAGAGCAGCCGAAGGTCCGGGATCCCCAGTACGCAGCGCGGCGAATATCTGGTCTACCTGCTCCTGTCCCGCCTCGCCCCAACCGCCGCTGACACCTTCCAGGGTGCGGCGCAGGGCCGCGTAACTCTCCAGCTTCGCCCGCAGGCCGGTGAAGCTGAACGGTTTGACCAGGTACTGCAAGGCGCCGTACCGCATTGCGGTCCGCACGGTCGACACATCCCGGGCCGCGGTCACCATGATCACGTCGGCCGGGTGACCGCTCTGGCGCAGCCGCCGCACCAGGGTCAGTCCGGTCTCGTCGGGAAGATAGTGATCGAGAAGGACCAGATCGACGCGTACGCGCTCCAGGAAGGCCAGCGCCTGTGCCGCGGTGTGCGCACGCGAGACGACGCGGAAGCCGGGAACCCTGGCCACGTACTCGGCGTTGATCTCGGCGACACGGAAGTCGTCATCCACGACCAGGACATCGATCATCGCAACTCTCCCACTCCGGTCGGCGGCCGGACGCCGAGTGCCTCGGGCAGAATGACGGTGAAGACCGCGCCACCGCCCGGCCTGGCCGTTACGCGGGCCGCGCCACCATAGCGTTCGGCCAGACGGCGTACCAGTGCCAGCCCCAGTCCGCGGCCGCGGTGCGCGGGGGACTCCTTGGTGGACCAGCCCTGCGTGAAGATGTGCTCGCGCATCCCGGGGGGTATCCCTGGCCCGTTGTCACTCACCCGCAGGACGGCGGTGGTCCCCTCGGCGAGCAGTTCGACCTCGATGAGCGAGGCGATGTCCAGAGCGTTGTCTATGAGGTTGCCGAGGACCGTCACCAGATCGCGCGGGTCCATCACCACGTCCGGGAGCCGGGTGGCCGGAGAGACGCGCAGGGAGGCGCCCCGCTCGGCCGCGACGGCCGACTTGCCTACCAGCAGCGCTGCCAGCAGGGGGTCGTTGACGCGTTCGGCGACCTGCTCAGCCGACGCACGGTGGCCGCTGGTCACCTCAGCGACGAACTCCACCGCGGCGTCGTGCCTGCCGAGTTCGAGCAGCCCGAGCAAGGTGTGCAGCCGGTTGGCGTGCTCATGGTCCTGGGCGCGCAGCGCGTCCAAGAGGCCGCGCGTGGAGTCCAGTTCGCGGCCGAGGAGTTCCAACTCGGTGCGGTCGCGCAGCGTGACGACGGCTCCGCCGTCACCGGTCGGCATGCGGTTGGTGATCAGCACGCGCCCATTGCAGACAGTCAGCAGGTCGGCTCCCTCGACCCGTCCCGCCAGCACATCTGGTGTCCGTCCGGGCGCCAGGACCTCCTCGAGCGCCCGCCCGACGGCATCCTGGCTCAGCTCCAGCAGCCGCCGTGCCTCGTCGTTGAGCAACCGGATTCGGCCCCGTGCGTCGAGGGCCAGGACGGCCTCGCGGATGCTGTGCAGCATGGCCTCTCGCTCGTCCAGCAACGCGGAGATATCGGCGAACGCGAGCCCGTGCGTGCTGCGCTGCAGCCGCCGTGAGACGGCCAGGGCAGCCAGTACACCCACGGCGAGCGCCAGACCGGAGTAGACGAGCAGGCCGGGGATGGCCCCGAGGAGCCGCTCATGGACGCTGCCGTAGGCGATGCCGACCGAGACCGCGCCCACGATGGCCCCGTTCTCGTCACGCAAGGGGACTTTCGCACGTGCTGAGCGCCCCAGAGTTCCGTTGTCGATCTGCATGATCTCCCGGCCGCCCAGAGCCGTACTGGGATCGGTCGAGACGTGGCGGCTGATCTGCGCGGTGTCGGTGTGGGACCAGCGCACTCCGCGGGTGTCCATCACGACGATGTAAAGCGCCCCGGTGGCCCGTCGGATCCGCTCCGCCTCGGCCTGTACGGGACCGGAGGGGCTGGGTTGCGTGCTCTTCAGGTCGCGCACCAGGCCGGGTTCGACGGAGGTGGTCTCGGCGATGGCCAGCGCCTGATGCATCGCCTGGTCGTCGAGCTGGTGGCTCAGGGGCGCGAGGAAGAGTCCGGTGATTAGCGTGATCACGCCGGTGGTGATCGCCACCTGGATGAGCAGTACCCGGGCGAAGACACGGCGGGGCCAGTTGATCCGCATGTACGTCGACCTCTGCCTTCCACCGAACGGGAACCTGGTGCTCCGTTTCGTCCTTGTGTGAACGCAACGTAAGCGTCATCGGCGCCGCGGACCAGGCTTTGTGTCGCATTCGTTGTGGCAGCGCGGGCAAAACGAGCAGAACCACGGGTTATGGGCAGAAGCAGGAGTTGTGAGCGCAAGGGTGCCCGGGTTCGTGCGCCGCGCCTAGCGTCCCGCCCCATGAACAGCGATACGAGTCCCGCTATCGAGCTGCGGGGAGCGAGCAAAGCTTTCCGGACTCCTTCGGGGACGCTTCACACCGCCGTACGGGATCTGGATCTCACGATCGGGCGCGGCGAGTTCGTCGCTGTGGTCGGCCCCACCGGATGCGGCAAATCGACCACTCTCACCCTGGTCAGCGGTCTGGAAGAGCCTACGGAGGGTGAGGTGCTCGTCGGTGGCGCGCCGGTGCGTGGCATCGGCGACAAGGTCGGCTTCGTCTTCCAGCACGACGCTGTCTTTCCCTGGCGGACCGTGCTGTCCAACGTGATGGCGGGGCCCCGCTTCCGTGGTGTGCAGAAGATCGAGGCGAAGGAGCGGGCCAGGGAATGGCTCGCCCGGGTCGGTCTTTCCTCTTTCGAGGACCGTTATCCCCACCAGCTGTCCGGCGGCCAGCGCAAGCGGGTCGCCCTCGCCGCCACCTTCGTCAACGACCCCGAGATCCTGCTCATGGACGAGCCCTTCTCCGCGCTCGACGTGCAGACCAGGGCCCTGATGTCGGACGAACTGCTGGAACTGTGGGCCGGCACCGGCTCCTCCGTCGTCTTCGTCACCCACGACCTGGAGGAGTCCATCGCGCTGGCCGACAAGGTGGTGGTCATGACCGCCGGACCGGCCACGGTCAAGGAGGTCTTCGAGATCGATCTGCCCCGCCCTCGCAAGGTCGAGCAAGTGCGTCTGGAACCCCGGTTCATCGAGATCTACCGGGAGATCTGGTCCTCGCTCGGCGAAGAGGTCCGCATCACCCGCGAGAGGGGTGCTCACCATGCCGCCTGAGACCATCACCGCGAACACCGTCGTGACCAAGACCGACCGTACCCGGGCCCGCGCACGGGCCGCCCGGAACCGGAAGTACCTGGTGCTCGGGAGCCGGGTCGCGGTGCTCATCGCGGTCGTCGGATTGTGGGAGTGGATGGCCCGAACCGCGGTCATCGACCCGTTCAACTTCTCGATGCCGTCGAAGATCTGGGAACAGATCCGCACCTGGGTCGTCGACGGCACCGCCCAGGGCTCCCTCTGGGAACAGGTCTGGTACACGCTCTACGAGGCGCTGCTCGGCTGGGTCATCGGTGTGATCGCCGGTGTACTGCTCGGAATCGCACTGGGCCGCGTCCGGTTCGCCGCCGACGTCCTCGGCCCGTACATCAAGGTGCTGAACGCCCTGCCCCGTATCGTGCTCGCTCCGATCTTTCTCATCTGGTTCGGCCTCGGGCCGGCCTCGAAGGTCGCCTCCGCGGTCGTCCTCGTGTTCTTCCCCGTGTTCTTCAACGCCTTCCAGGGGGCCAGGGAGGTCGATCGCAACCTCGTCGCGAATTCCCGCATCCTGGGAGCCAGCAACCGGCAGGTCACCCTTCAGGTGGTCATCCCCTCTGCCACGTCGTGGATCTTCACCAGCCTGCACGTGAGCTTCGGCTTCGCGCTCATCGGCGCCATCGTCGGTGAGTACATCGGTGCCACCAAGGGGCTTGGACTGCTGGTCGCCGCCTCTCAAGGCACGTTCAATGCCGCGGGTGTCTACGCCGCGATGGTCATTCTCGCGATCGTCGCGCTGCTCGCCGAAGGTCTGCTGACCTTCCTGGAAAAGCGGCTCTTCCGCTGGAAGCCGGCCGACGCCGACACCACCCGCTGATACCGGCCGCACACCCTACGCCCGCCTCTTCCCCGCAAGGAACGTGAATCACATGCGCACACCCACCCGGATATCGGCCGTCGCGGTCGCAGGGGCACTCGCCCTGACGACCCTCACCGCATGCGGCGACGATTCCACCTCGGCTTCCGGCAGCAAGGACGACAAAGTCAAGATCATGGTCGGGGGCCTGGACAAGGTCATCTACCTGCCGGCGATGCTCACCGAGCGGCTCGGCTACTTCAAGGAAGAGGGGGTATCGGTCCAGCTTCTCACCGAGCCCGCCGGTGTCCAGGCCGAGACGGCCCTGGTCTCCGGCGACGTCCAGGGCACAATCGGTTTCTACGACCACACCCTCGACCTTCAGGTGAAGGGCAAACAGGTCGAGTCGGTCGTCCAGTTCTCCCAGGCGCCCGGTGAAGTCGAGATCGTCTCCAACAAGGCGGCCGGCGACATGAAGTCGGCAAAGGACTTCAAAGGCAAGAAACTCGGCGTGACCGGCATCGGCTCCTCGACCGACTTCCTGACGAAGTACCTCGCCGTGCACAACGGTGTGAACACCAGCGAATTCACGCCCGTGGCCGTAGGAGCGGGGCAGACCTTTATCTCCGCCCTCCAGCAGGGGTCCATCCAGGGCGGCATGACCACGGACCCGACCGTCGCCACCATCCTGGACAAGAAGCTCGGCAAGATCCTCATCGACATGCGGACCCCCGAGGGATCCAAGCAGGCGCTCGGCGGGCTCTACCCGTCATCCAGCCTCTATATGCAGACCGAGTGGGTCAGCAACCACAAGGCAACCGTCCAGAAGCTGGCCAACGCCTTCGTCAGAACGCTGAAGTGGATGTCCACGCACAGCGCCGACGAGATCGCCGCGAAGATGCCCGCCGACTACGCCCAGGGCGGTGGAAAGGCGCTCTACGCACAGGCCATCAAGAGCACCCTGCCCATGTTCACGAAGGACGGTGTCATGCCCGCGGACGGCCCCGCCACCGTCGAGCGCGTGTTGAAGGCATTCAACCCCAACCTGAAGAACGCGAAGGTGGACCTCGCCAGGACGTACACCACGGAGTTCGTCAAGAAGGCGAACTGACCCAAGACATTGACGACACCTGTACGCCCCGACCGCGGAGCCCCGGCCCGAGCGACTCGTCACGTCCTGCGAGTCTTTTGAGGCCGGGCTTCGTGGCTCGCTTTCCGGCCCGCGCTTCCCGTTCGGAGGCTGGCGTCCGCAGCAGGAGGCGCACCCCGGAAGCCTTGCCGCCGGCAGCTGCCACACAGTCCCACCACGGCCACCGGATCCGACGGCCGAGCACCCCGACGGCGCTCTGGCCGCGCTCCGGCCCGCCGGCGTCCGGCCGCTAGACGTTGTCCCGTAAATGATCTATGGCGTGCTGGTTGGCCAGCGTTGTTTCCTGGTCAGCCGGCGAGGGTGAGGTTGTGGAGGCGTGTGATG